>CAZINI010000010.1:0-64212 GCA_964540575.1 uncultured Ruminococcus sp. | reverse complement strand
GCCTGCCTGCCTGCCTGCCTGCCTGCCTGCCTGCCTGCCTGCCTGCCTGCCTGCCGAATTGTCGCACAACTTCATTATTCAGTCAACTCACTTTCATTAAATATAGTGTGACATTTCTGTTAAGTGTATTCACATTAAAGTATATCATACTCTGTCGAAAAAATCAAGGAAATAATTTGCTTTTTGTGACAGATTTGGATTTTTTTGTGAGATTTGATACCAAAATGTACAATTGGTACATATCGGCTCACAAATCTGACAAAGCAAGGTTGATAAAGGGTATTTTGTTCTTTTCGGCATACCGTAAGGCGTTATATGCACCGCCGACTTTTCGTTCCACATAGCAGACTACCAAATCCGAACGGTCTATCATATATCTGTTCCTTATCTGTAATGCAGCCCGAAAATGAGCATCGGCAGACTTTTCGCATATCTCAATTTCATTGTAATACGCCTTAAAGCTTTCCTCATTATTCAGATATTCCGCTGTCAGATACGGTAAAACAAGGATAAGAGAAGAATTGCCGTAATCATTGGCGCTCATTTCACTGCGTATCACAGATGAAGCAAGCGTGTCAAAATCCCCATTATGTCCTACAAGAAATTCAACGTATTCCTTTGTACGGATCAGCTCCCCAACAAGCTTTTCAAGCCGCCTTTCCGCTTCAAAAGCATCGGACAGCTCTCTGTGTCCGAATAAGCTGACAGTATATACATTTATCATCACACCCTCCCCCAAACGGTCTGTGTCGATTTGAAAATGGTATCCATACTAATTATACCTAAATATTGTTGTTATGTCAATACAAATTGAAACAATGTATAGGTAAAATCTTACTTACATATATTATAATTATATATAGGTGGTGATACGAATGATTGATGCCGAATTCATCTCAAGCAGGATTGCAAAGTTAAGAACGGATAAAAATATCTCTGCACGGGATATGAGCCTGAGCTTAGGGCAAAGTCAAAGCTATATCAACAATATTGAGAACAAGAAAGCTCTGCCCTCTATGCAGATGTTCCTTTACATTTGCGAATTTCTCGGAATTGAGCCTAAAGACTTCTTTGAGGAAGATGTAACAAGTCCGGGTACGCTGAATGAAGCTATGACAACATTCAAGTCGCTTTCCCCAAAACAGCTTGAATTATTGATAGCTCTTGCTAAAGAAATGAAATGATTTAGGCTTTTACAAACACAAGCAACAGCTTTGGATAATTATAAAAAATGAGCATCACTTTCGTCCGTGATGCTCATTTGCTTTAAACAACGTAAAATCGGCATTTCTGACCGTAGATACCCTGTGATTATGGGCGTTCCACTGGCGAAAGTTAAGCCCCTTCCCCCGGTAAGCTCATCAAGATACCTTGATTTCATCAACAGATTAAATGCTCTAGCCGAACCCTGACTTCCAAGACCCGACACATTGTGCATTTTCGTTGCCGTTGCGAGATTTTTGTACATATGACTTTCGTCCACGAAAATCTTGTCAAAGCCCAGCTGCTCAAAGTCGATAAAACCGTCCTTGACCTGTGCATCACTCAACTTCGCCAGCTTGTCCTCATAGCTTGCAAGAGATTTTTCTATCTGCTTAACGGTAAAGCTCTTTTTTCCGCCGCTCTCGGCAGCAGCCATTTCAAGTTCACGTCGCAGTTTGTTGACCTCTGCAACAAGGTAAGCTCTTTCTCTTTCGGGAGATAAGCCCATACGGTCAAACTGCGAATGTCCCACAATAACCGCATCCCAATCGTTTGCTGCTATTTTTCCCAAAAGCTGCAACCTATTTTCTCTTTCAAAATCCTTCTGTGTTGCCACAAGGATATGTGCATTTGGATACAGCTTGCGGAAATCATTGCCGATCTGCTCGGTCAACGCATTGGGAACAGCAAACAAGCACTTGTTATGCAAACCAAGCCTCTTGCCCTCCATTGCGATCGCTATCATCTCATACGTCTTTCCTGCACCAACGGCGTGAGCAAGCAAGCAATTTCCTCCGTAAAGTCCTCTTGCAACAGCGTTTTTCTGGTGTTCCTTAAGAGTAATACCCGTGTTCATACCCACAAAACTCAAATGAGAACCGTCATATTCTCTGTGACGGATAGAATTGTACACCTCATTGTACTTCTGCACCAATGCTTCACGGCGGTCGGGATCTCTGAATATCCAATCCTCAAATTCCGCCTTAATCACATTAGCACATCGGCGGGCTGCTTTTGTTTCCTCGTCATTGACTACAAGGATATACTTGCCGTTCATATCCCGCATATCATTGCCGTATTCGTCCTTAACACGGTCTTTTACTTGTATATCGCCGTTGTTAAGGATAGCTTCGAGTATCGCATATGCGTGCATTCTTTGAGTTCCGTATGTATGTGTACAATAATAGTTTTTCTTCGCAGATGGCTTTACATCTTCGATTTTCCACGTTCCCGCAACTGCACTGTACTGCACACTCATATTTCTCCTTGTATCATAATCGGGATTGAATTTTTCTTTTATGAAATCCTCGATATATTTAGGGTCTATCCAATGTGCACCCAGCTTTACGGAAATATCCTTTGCTTCAACTCTCGGTGGCATAGCCGCTTCAAGTGCCTTTCTGTTCTCGGAAACGTCCATACCCTCGGGTACATTCTCCAGCTCACGGAGCTTCTTGCGGATATTTCCCGTAAGATACTCGTCTGCGGTCACATATTTTTCTTTTTCCTGCGGCAGACGGTATATCTGTCCCGACAATTCGGAAATAAGAGTATTTTTATCCATACCGCAAAGTTCTGTCATATACTCAAAATCCACCTTTGCTTTTTCGGCAACAGATAGAATAAGTGCTTCCTCGGCAGTATCAACGTGTGTCGCAATGATTTTAGGCTTTACGGTGTTCTGAGTAAAAATGTCCGCTTTGCCCGTAACATTGCCCTTTTCGTCCTTAACTTCAAGAGCAGAAACGATATTGTAGCCGTCATCGCCCTGCATTGCCTTTGCATTTTTCTTATCGCTTACATTGCCATACTTAGCAACAAAGCTGTCATAGGCATTATTCAGCTTTTTTCTGCTTTCGGAAATATCAAAGTCAAGACTGCCGTCCGCATTATTCAGCTGTAAATCAAGCAGTTCACGAACATTATCACGAAGCTCTATCATACCTATCGCACGGCTAAGTGTATCTTTCGACACGTTCACCTTTTTCATAGTGTCCCCGGCTTCTCTGTAATAGAGATTTCCGTCAACAGCATAAAAACTGTACTTTCGGGAATTAGCCGGAGCTGGGATTTCGTCCACATTCTGAAGAGCTGTTTCTTTTTCCGAAGCTCTATACTTTCCTTGAATATTCCTCATTGCTTCCGAAAGCTGCTGTTTAAGGTCTGCTCCCTCAATTGGAAGTACCTGAGTGTTTTCGGTCGGTTCGTAAATATGCTTCGCTTCTGCAATTGTGCCAAGCACCATTTCAGGGTGCTGCACAAAGTAATTATTCACGGAAAAACCATCGGGAGTTTCAGCCTTTTTCAGCCATTCCACCTCATCGGGATTGATTTCAATCGGACGTTCTCTCTTCTGCAAAAAGATTATGTCGGAAGTAACTTCCGTGCCTGCATTTGCCTTGAAAGCATTGTTAGGCAGACGTATTGCACCCAGCAGTTCCGCTCTCTGTGCAATGTACTTTCTGACTTCGGGATTTTCCTTGTCAAGCGTACCCTTTGAAGTCACAAATGCAACAACGCCGCCGGGGTGAACTTTGTCCAAAGCCTTTGCGAAAAAGTAGTCGTGAATCAGGAAATTGTTTTCATTGTATCGGCGGTCATTCAGCTTGTAATCGCCAAAAGGCACATTGCCGATAGCAACATCAAAGCTGTTGTCCGCAAATGCTGTCTGCTCAAAGCCCTTTATCTGAATATCAGCTTCGGGATAAAGCTGCTGTGCAATACGTCCCGTAAGACTGTCCAGCTCAACGCCGAACAGCTTGCTGTTACGCATTTCCTCGGGCATTGCTCCAAAAAAGTTTCCTATTCCGACAGCAGGCTCAAGGATTTTTCCACCTTCAAATCCGAGATTTTTCAGTCCCTCATAAATTGCCGAAATAACTGTGGGAGAGGTGTAGTGTGCGTTCATCGTTGACCTTCTGGCAGCAGCGTATTCTTCGGGTGTGAGCAAAGTGCGGAGTTCCGCATACTCTGTACGCCACTTGTCATTGTTAATGTCAAATGCCTGCGGTATTGCTCCCCAGCCCGTGTATTTTGACAATATCTGCTGTTCTTCGGGGGTAGCCGTGCGGTTTTCCGCTTCGATCGCTTTCAACGTTTTAATAGCTGCAACATTGTCCGCATATCTCGTTTTTGCACCGCCCGAAACACCAAAATTCTCGTCTGTGATAACAAAATTCCGTGATTTTGGATTATTCTCGGCAGGCTGCTCGGCTACTGTTTGCGTAATGTGAGCAGGCTTTCCGTTTTCCTCGATAACGGTCAGACTGTCGCTTGTAATAAGGTCGGTAACAGATACCACCGTTGTTTCGGGGATAAGAGTGTCTGCGGTCTGCAAGGTAACAGTTCCGCTGCCAACGTCTGCAACTTTAAAAAGTTTATCCTGATACTCGATAAAGTCACCGATTTTCGGTTCATAGCTATTGGCGTTTTCATAATTCCCCATCGGGGAATTTTTCCCCACCGGGGAATTTTCTTTTTCGGGGTCAGCTAATTCATAATCAACCCAATCTTTGGCAGCAGACAATGAATAAAATCCGATACTTTCCGATGATACGGGAATAATTCTGTCGCCTGCATCATACTCGACATCATATGTATTATTTTCATTCTTACTTATCCATAAATATCTCCCATATCTTTCGGAATTTATCTCAGTTGACCAAATTGATGGCTTGCCTGTTTCTTCGTCAATAGATTCGGGCAATGCCTTCCATTCTAATTCGACAGTATTTAAGTACTCCGCTTCATTTTCTATGGAATTTTCCTCCTCAAGAGGTTTGTTCTGTGCACGGTCAAGTTCAAGGAAAATATCTGTAATGTCCCTAAATCCAACATCGTCAACGAAATACGCAGATTTACCCTTTTCGTCCTCGATAACAATAACGTCGGAAGTGCTCAGAGAATGCCCCGCAAAATCTTCGGGACGTTCGGTATTGAATTTGATGAATATGCCCTCCGGCTTATTATCATATTCAATATCATCAAGCCTGCCGCTGTACACCTTTTCATAATTAAGACGATCGGGCAGCTGTCCCCATTTTTCCAAAAGGTCATAGCTTGTAAAGCGAATATCGTGATAGCGTTCGCCTGCGGGTATCTGGTATATCTCATATTTTGGCGTATTATCCTGCTCGGCTCTTTCTTTGGGACTAATGTGCGTTCCGTTTTTGATAGCCTTTTCAGACTTTTCATCTATTCGGCTGTGCAGTTCTTCAAAATCCATAGGCTCGCATCTGTCAATATCATACCCTGCATCTTCTAAAATAATAGTAAATGCCTGACGTAGAGTAATGCTTACGTCATCGTAAACTCCGCTGTCTGTAACTTTGAAATCGCTGTCATAAATCGTGTAATCATAGCTGTCATCATCACGTTCAAACATTTCCGCATAGCCAACCTCGGGTATCATAAATGCAAGCCTGTCCTCTGTTGCTTCAAAGACGTATTGACTGCCTTTCAGAACAGTAGTATTACCGTTCATATCGGTAATGGAAATGGATTTATCCGAATCGCTTTTTGCTGCTTCCAGAAAATCCCGCACTTCTTTTAGCATACCCTGTCTTGTGATGAATGTATCACCCTCGTCAAGGTCGGGCAGAACATCATAGTCATATGTAAATTCCTTGTTTCTGCGTATAAGAAATGACGAATTAAGGTCGCTGAATGTGATAGTATTTTTTATGTATTGGAAATCATCGGGCTGATCCGTTCCACGTTCATATTCATCATTAAGAGTGATTTTTGAAAGTTTGGAAAGGTCAATTATCTGCTTTTCCTCATCGCCGTCCAAATTCCCCACCGGGGAATTATTATCAACTTCAATCTTTTCAAATTTAGCTTCCTCAATAACAGACCTAATGATACCGTTCAAATCAGCTTTATTGAACATTTCTGTAAAACGTTCAATCAACTGTTCACGGCTTTCAATCGCTTCCGTATTTCTGCTTCTGTCAACAAATCTGAACCTATCCTCACCTACGGCAGTTACAGTAATCGTTCCGTCAGAGATTTTATTGTAGTTTATCTCCTGATCTATTCGCTTTTTAAATGCGTCTGCAAGTTCAGTCCAAGGCACTTCAAAATGAGAATTATACTTCTCTCTGAACGTGTCGCTGTCATTTACGGAAATTGAAATATCTGCCGTATCACCATTATCCTTTACAGACCAATCAAAATATCCGTTTTTCAGCTCATCTGCGTTCCAAGAGAATGTGCCATTATTTGCAAGATAAGGCTTTACCACCGCAACGGGATCTTCACCCTTATCAAATTGTTCCGATATACCGTCATATTCCATAAGCTCGTCCCAAGCAACAGCACTCTTGACAAATGACGGCATATCATCATAAATGATATTCATCATTGCTTCGGGAACCTTTTTCCGCTCCTCTGCTGCATCGACCGCAGCCAGAAAAGCATTTGTTCGTTCTTCGCTGTGAGCAAGGTAAACTATATATTGTTCGGGAGTTACATCCTTTTCTCCGACAGTACCATCGGAGGAAACATATCGCACATTTAGCATTTCAATGTCATTAATGTCAACACCTCTGCGGTTCATTTCAACAGCAGCGTCAACAGGGTGCAGCCATTCACTTCCTGCAAGCTTTATCTGCAAGATAGCATCGTCGTCGAAATTATAATGGTCTTTTCCCTCGCTGTCGTGTGCGATTTTCATCAGATTATTGGGATAAAGGAAATTACTGTTGTCAAAACCATCGGAAACATTCATTTCCTTTGCGTGACGTTCTTTCCATACTTCTTCCATTTTGAAAATGACATCATCAACATCTTCCCAAGGACGTACAGATGAATCAAAAGAAGTCACCATAACCGCATCGGATAAGATTTCATCAAGAGCAGCTTCGATCCTTGCTGTTTCCTCGTCTGTCGGCAAAACGGTTTCTCCGCTGCCTGTCTGATATACCGTATATGTCACCCGTATATCTTCGTCAAGATCTGTAATACGGTCAACGTCAAAATTGTTGTTCTTAACTTCCGTCCAAGCTGCCGTTTCCTTAATGTTATTATCATCGATTTTACCGGGGATAACATATCTGCTGCCGTCCTCAAATTCTGCAACAGTGAATAAATAGTTCTTTTCTTCTGCTTCGCCGCTGATTTCTTCCAGCAGTTCTGCGGGAGTCGCAATAAAATATGTTTCCGATTCAAGGTGATCGGTATATTTATATTTCAGCACTTCATCAAGGTGTTCGAAAATATAGTCCCTTTCATCGGTATCGGCACCATACGACTCATTATCTCCCATACCTATCGTATAATAATCAACGGTAACATCAATATTCTTTCTTCCCGTATCATAGATATAATCCTGATATTCTTCGAGTGCGGTAATATCGTCCTTGTCGATATAACTGCCAATAATAAAGGGCTTTTCTCCTTCAATGGCAACAACAGAAAATGTAATAGTGTTGTTTTTAAGGTCAAGTGCCTTTGCTATTTCATCAAAATCCACCTTTATTTCATCAAATGAAATAATAGGCTTATCCGCACCGTAAACGTGCATAGTCTGCTCGTCAATATCCACATCAACAGCAGTAACACCGTTTCTCTGTGAATACTCCGCAAACTGAGCTTCCGTTATCTGCTTTTCACCAAGTGCACAAAGGTCGATAAACAGCATATCTGAGTGTTTAATAACTTCTCTCACATCATCAACGGAAACATTATTTGCAGCATAATATCTGCTAGTATCATTCTGCGAAACTGCAAGTACGGCATTGACCTTTTCCTCGGAACGTGAGTTTTCACGGTCAAGGGAAACAAGAATACGGTCGGCTGCTTCTTCAAGTGCGATACCAACATCTTCAAAGCTGCTCAGTTCGCCGTTTTGCACCCACTGCTCATAAATTTCATCAAGCGGATTTGGTCTTGACAGCAAAGCTTCATACTGTTTATCTAAAAGAGAAACAGTCCCCTCCATAATATACTGTGTAATCTTTTCCTTATCCGCTATTTCCGCAGCCGAACGAACAAGCACATCAGGGCTTTCATTTTTTATCTGACCGATAAAATAGCTGTATTCGTCATTTACTCTTGTATAAAGCTGCTCTGCATAGCTTGTTTCCTCAACAGGTTCAAAATGTATAGGACGAAATTCTTCCATTCCAATCTTAAACACTTCAATGGTCTGCAAAGCCTTTAGTGCAGCTTCTCTGTCCTCTGCCATATCTTCCCTGTTCTTGCTGTCACTTACTACATTTATCAGGTAATTTTCAACCGAAGGATAGCTTCTCTCCAGAAGTGCAAACATTGTGTTGGCATACTCGTTTTCATCTTTACGCCAATTCTCCCAATCATTATCCTCGTGATATTTTTCAAGATTGAGATAATACGGCGTTCCTGCACTTTTCGGAGCATTATAATACTTTTTGGATATATCAAAAACAGCACTTGCAATAGCTTCGGCATTGTGGTAAAGGGTAACGTCATTAACAGCTGCGGATATGCTATTTTCCTTATCCTCCAGCCTCCCGAACATCCCGCTTTTATCGGAAACATCATCAAATTTATCAAGTTTTTCCCCATTTACATAAACGTCAAAGCCGTAATACCACATTTCCGAAGCGACTTCGCCGGATATTATAATCTGCTCGTCGGGAACGGCATTTTCTTCAATATAATCCTCAAAGCCGTTATAAACATTATCCATAACGATATTTCTGTTTCCGTCAACGATAAGGCAGGCAGCTTCATCACCGTATATCTCGCTTTCCAAAAGAAAAAGTTCTTTGCCGCCTATGGTCTGCGTATCGATAACATACCAAGTACCTTCCTGACCGTCAATTTCTATTTCTTCGCTGTCGGCGGTCAGAATATATGCGTTATATTTCTCAACAGCATTCCGATACTCAGACTGTGCCTTTATCTCGGCTTCTCTGTCGGCACGTCCCGGGGCTGATGGATTTTCAAAAAATCTTTGGTCATTGGTCTTGACAATATCATAAAGCTGTGGTATACTTATTGTAGTAACACCTAACGAAGTATCCTCGCTTGCATTTTGCAAGTCTGCGTGGGCTTGACCGCCCAATAGCTTCGTTGGTGTTATTTTTATATCTCTAAAAGAATACAGTCGATTATTGGTATCCCTAAATCGGTTCTCTCTATCAGTCGAATATGTTTCCTCAATAGCCAAATTCGCCAGGTATTGTTCATTATCGTAGATTATTAATCCGTACATTCTATGGATAAACAAAGTACTGTCCGATTTTTTTGAATTACTTGGTTCGGATAGCTGACTATCAAAACAAATTGCATTTTCAATTAAATCCTGCATCTGATAAAGAGCAGCCATTCGTGCTTCAACAGGAGTATCTCTCTTGTCATCATGTATAGCTTTTGCAACTATTTCCTCAATGGAACGTCTGCTAAATTGTATTTCAATACCGGTATCTCGATTAACAAAAATTCCTCTGGGAATATCGTTGCCTTTCCTTTGAAGCTCCGCCGGGTGAACGGGAATATCCCGCTTCTGAACCTCAACAACGACCGCCGTTTTTGACTCGTCATTTCTCCACTCATTATCACTGTTTCTCATCACATAGGCAGACTTCTCCCCGAATTCCTCGCCAAGAAGCTTTTCAAACTTTGGTGTCTGAGCAACCTCGGTTTCAAGCATATTCTGCACGGATTTCCTTTCGGGCTTTATATTCCGCAGCACATCGACATCATCTGTTGTAATAGCTTCTGCCTGTATCATCGCCTTTATCTGCTCTGCCCTGCGGCTCAGTTCGGCAAGCTTGGAAGCGGCAGCCGATGCACCCTCATAGTTTCCCGTACTTATGCACTCAGTAAATTCTTCCTGACTTTTTACAATACCGTCCGTTATTTCAACAAGCTGATCGGATAATTTTTCCGTTTCATCGGTTAGAGCAGCTGCTTCAAGCTGTTCTTTTTTTATCTTGGCACAGCAGTCCTCCATACGGGAAATAAGTGCAGTTATGTCCTCGATATGACTGTTGTTTGCACCGATACCGTAATACTCAACAACAGCTTCGGGTTTGTTGATATAGTCGTTCGCATACCCCTCAAAATATCCGCTGTAAGTATCAATAACTGCTTCACGGCAGTTTTCCAAAATGTAATTGATAAAAGCACTTTGCCCCTCGGCTTCATTTTCCGCTGAAATCATAGCAGTATGTGCAGCATATATATCCTGCTCGGAAATATGCTTCTCGACAAATATTCCCCGACCGTTGTCACCATCGGGATTGAAATATGTCCACATAAAGCTGTTATCATCGGGATTATATCTGAACTGGTCGGGATAAAGTCCGTCTTGCATAGGAAAATCGGCAATAAGACTTCTGTTTTCTTCGGCTATCTGCTCGTTGTCACGTTCGGCTTCCGCTGCTCTCCACTTTTCAAGCTCATCATTTGAATTGCTGAGTGTTATATTCTCCGATACAGCATAATCAAGAGCTGCATCAACAGTTCTGAATGTAGGCATATATGTAACCGCACCATTGTTGTCAAAATACGGCTCTTTTTCCTCTCCTGTGGTATTGTCATAACAGGAAATATAGTATTCGTCCTCATATGCATCTGAGGACAGTGCGATACGGTATGCGGTCGGGTGGAAAAATTCATTGTCTTTATCCTCAAACATTTCCCGTACCATATCAAGGCTATCAAAGCCCTCAATATTTCCCGTATATCTGTTGCGGAAATTAACAAAACCGTTATCAATGTTCACACGTTCAAAGCCCGCTTTGTCAAGCTCGGAAAGCAGGTCGGCATTCTTTATATTGTCAGCAATTCTGCGAACATTTACGGCATTTTTGTCACCGCTTACGGTAATAGTAGCCTTATCGCCGACAATACGTCCCGAAAAACGGCTGTTGCTATCTCCCGACAGTATAGCTGCAACCTTTAACGCCGTGTCTGAGTCCATATTTATATACCGCTTGTCGGAAATGTAACGATAGTCTGTGTTCCCGATAATGCGAATGTCGGAGCTTTTCTTTGGAGTAAGCTCGCTTACAATAGCATTAGCCCTCTCACTGTCGGATTTTCTTACGGTGATAACATTTTTGTAGTTATTAAGAGTAGCCGAAAAAGGAATACCCTCGGCGTTCAGCCTGTCCATAACCGCACTTATATTGCTTGCGGAAAGGTTAATGTAGTGACGTTCATCAGCGGGTATTTCCTTGTAAAATTCCTTGTTTATATATTCGGTCATACGTTATGCTCCTCCTTGTTTGCCGTAATGCTGTCCACAACTACTATCGGCACACATTTTACGCCGTTGTCGGTGGGTATTTTTCGGGTGCGTTTCTCGCCTATAACAACGACCTTATCCCCAGACTTGTAGCGTTTGCCGAAACCTCTGTAAGTCCAAGCGACAGCTTCGATTTCCTCAGTTTTGCCATTCGGAATGATGGTGAAAACAAATCTGCCAAATACATTATCGCCTGTTTGTACGGGAGCTTTTGAGATCACTCCCTGTAAAAAGCATTTATTCATATCACTGCTTCTCCTTTCCAAAGCCCTCAATTTCAAGCAGGGCTGCCGCATCACTCAATGTCATTTTTTCGCATAAGCCGGAAAGAAAGCACATTAATTCGGCATAGCTTATTCCCTTTCCCGAACAGAAATCATCAAGGGAACGTATCTCATCGTTGTGTATCTCCTTTTCGATTTTGGCTATCTGTGCATTTATTTCTTTTGTTTTCTTTTCGGCAGCACTCTGTGCGTTTACTGCCTTTTCCCGTTTTTCACGAAGAGCTTTAAGCTTTTCGGCTCTTTTATCGGTCTTTACTGCTGCATTATCTGTATTCATTTTATATTTTTCCTCCTTGACCTGTTTCTCGCAAGAATATTGGCTATCTGAGCATCTATCTGTGATATGTCAGACTCTATCCGCTCCAGCTCTATCTTTTTTTCCTGCCAATATTGCTGATATTTTTCCTTTTCCTCGGTAAGTGCCTGTATCTGCCTTGATACGGAAATATTACGTTTTAATGGGTTGCTCTCTATTGGCATCGTTTTTCTCCTTGACATAATTATGTACATTATTTGCCCAATCGGACATTTTCCTGACTTCGGTCACAAAATCCCTTGCAGACGGTGATTTTCTCAAACATAGCAGCTCGTTAAAATCCTTAACGCCTGCTTCCGCACACTCCTTGTTGACCGTATAATTGCTTCGGTTACACCACAGAAAAGCCGAAGATATTGGAATATCGGCTGTCTTATTAGCGTCCCGATAGTCCTCGGCACTGAGAAAAAAGGAGCAGTGTCTGCCATTGACTTCCGCTTCCAGATATTCAATAGGCGGTTCTCTGTCCCGACAGGTGGTTGACTTTATGCCCTCGCCATCCAATGAAAGACTCTGTTTCATCTTAGATTTTAGAATACGGTTGTTAAACGCCATTCCCGCCGTGTCATTATCAACGCAGGAAACGACTTTAAGCTCTGGGTCATCAATGTAGTGTGCGGCAATGGACGGCTTCAAACCGCCCATTGCAACAAACTTCGCATTCTTTATCTCAGGGTGCAGCTCAACGAATGACATTAAGTCTATCGGAGCTTCAAACAGATAAACCGTGTCCGCTTTTTTCGGATTTCCCTTGTTGTACACAAAGCCTTTATCAGTGTCATCGTGGGGAATTACTCCTTTAAATTTCACCGAAGAATACAATCCCTGCACGTCAGCTCCGCAAGGCTTCCCGCTCTCGTTCAGGTGCAGAAATACAGCATTTTCACGCTTCCCTCCCGAAGCCTGAGTAAAGCCCTGATATAAAACACCTTGTTTTATGAAATCACTTACGATCTTTGGCGATAATTGCCGCTGATTAATGAGATAAGCATACACCTTTTTGCAGTTATCTGCCCTTTCGGGCATAACAAATTCTTTCTTTTCGTCTGCAACGGCTGTTCCAACCGACTTTGGTTTTATAAGCTGTGTATCCCCTGCCAATTCCTTTATTGCCGTTTCCTCGTCCATTCCGAAAGCAGCCTGCAAACACTGCACGGGACCGCCGCCTATGGAATGAGAAAACCAATAGAAGCTGTTTTTCTCGGGACTGACAGTGAAACTGTCCCCGATTTCGGGAAAAATGAACTGACTGCCGGCACGTTTGCAAGTATAGCCGTGCGACTGCAAATATTCCATAATACTTACTTGACTTGCCAGATACCTATCCCTCTTGCTTATTTCCAAAACAATCAGTCCTTTCAATTTCCAACGGGGAAAAATTCCCCACCGGGGAATTATTCTCACCTTGCATCGTTTTTCGTCTGTGCGGTCTGTGCTTTCTCACGGATAGCCTTGACCTGTACCTTATCAGCCCAATCGGACATACTTTTTACTGTATCAATAAACGCCTTATCCCTAACGCCGTCAAACGTAACTGCCGACTGCTTGCCGTAATATTTCACGGAATGTTCTACACCTTGCTTTGCAGCTTCTTTGGAGATCGCATAGGCTGTCTTTGAGTCGGTCTGAATAAATGTCTTGTTCTGAATGTCCTTATAGCCCTCTTTATTGAAAAAAGTCGGGGCTTTTTCTTTTGGAGCTTCACTCTTGCTTTGTTCGGGAGCAGGCTTCTCGGCAGTCTTTTCGGAGATATTGAATTCCTTTCTGACAGCTTCGACAAACGCCTTATCCCTAACGCCGTCAAACGTAACTGCCGACTGCTTGCCGTCATATTTTACGGAATGTTCAATGCCCTGTTCCTGAGCTTTTAAGGAAATCGTATATGCCGTCTTTGAATCGGTATTGATATATTCCTTATTCCGAATATTCCGAAATGCGTCCTTATTGAAATAAGTCGGTGCCTTGCTTTCCTGCTCATTCATTGTATTCTCCTCCGTTTCTATTCCCTGTTCTTCCTTCACATAAGTCTGCGACAGATCTACCAGCTTTGTAATTAAGCTCTCTGCCGCCGCTGACATATCCGGGTGTTCCTCAATATGTGCCTGCAATGCTTCCGTAATCGTTTCAAGATCACCGACAGTAAGCAAATTCACTGTCTGCTGCCTAACATCATCAGCATTGGTTCGATCATCGCTGCATAAAATTTCCGCAGCTTTCATTGCAAGGTACGCAATATAGACGTTCTCATCGGCTGAAATCACCTTGTTTCTGCCTGTTTCTTTTGCTTCATAGACCGCCTTATCCGCATTTTTGAATTGCTCATCAAAAAACTGTCTTGCATTTTCGGGAGTCATCTCGACATCAGGCTTCTGCATATTGTGGACGCCCATTGATACTGTTACCTTGACATCAACAGGTTCATTATTCACGGCAATATGATGTACTGTGTTCTCTACCTTTTCCCGCAGCCGCTCTGCAATGTCCATCGCCTTTTCGGGAGGACAGTTCAGGATACACACCATTTCTTCGCCGCCCATTCGGAAAGCACAGTCAGCTCCCGACCTTGTTCCTTCCTGCAATACTTCCGCAACGCCCTTGAGGATAATATCGCCTGCATCGTGTCCGTATGTATCGTTGACGTTTTTGAAATGGTCAATATCACACATAAGGATACTTATTTCCTTGCCGTTATTTATATTGCCGCAAAGAGTATGATGCAAATAATCGTTAAGTCCCTGCCTGTTTTTAAGGTGAGTAAGCTCATCTGTAATTTTACCTTGATGCTCAAACTCTTTTTTCAAAGCAAGCTCCACAGTATTCACTATCTGACAACCCTGACTGAAATTATCATAATCCTTAGAAGTAAATCCGTTTTCCTTTTCAGCGACAATAACTCCCAACGAACTGCCGCTTGCAGACACAAGCGGTATCACCGCTTCCTTGCTGTCGGATAATATTTCCTTGCTTTCAAATGCTTTTTTTATGTCATCTGCCGACTGCTCCTCCGCCCAATTGCGATAATCTCCGTTAGAGAAAAACTTATCATTGGAACTGTCATAGCAATAGAATGTTGCTTTTTCACAGTCGGTAAGCTGCTTTGTTACACTTTCTATTTCAGCCATCGTCTGTTCAAAATCCTGTGCGGCACTCATAGCCGCAACAAAATGCTCTATGGTCTGTACTTTTTCATTTAAGCTGTTCAGCTTGTTTTCCATCTCGGAAAGCTTCGCCTGAAACTCACTTCTCAGACGTTCCTCAATTTGTGCGATCATTTCCTGTTCGGTCATACTTATTCCTCCCTCTTAAATTCCCCACCGGGGAATTTTATATCACATAGCAGCAGCCATTGAAAATATACTGCTCAATTGTTGCTCCTCTTGCAAGAGCTTCGGCAACCTCATCAATGCCCCTCTGGATATTTTCAAGCTGCTGTGCCAAAAAATTATAGTAATCTGCCTTTGTTATTGTGTACAATGCGTCCGAATGGTACTCCGTGTGTTCTTCCTCTGTCGTTTCGTAAACGCCCTCAACGTTCTTAAAATAACGCTCGAAAAACTCCTGTGTCCGTTCATCTCCATCTGTGCCGTATATCCTTATAGCAACGTCACGGCAGTATTCCTTAATAAAAACTTTCATATACTCAATCCTCCGTACTTGATTTTCTGTTGCGTTTCTTTGCTTCCAATTCTTCCAATCTGGTATTTCGTGCGGTTTCGATTTCCTCCTTTCTCCGCCGTTCGGCTGCTGCCGCTGATTTCAGATCTCCAAGAGATTGCAGCAGCTTGTTGTTTTTCCGCCTTGCCGTCATTATGCGATACTGCTCTCTGATGATCCTCAGAGCATACTCACGGTCATCGGGCTGTATCTCGTTCCATACTTCTTCGGGGATAACAATGCGGTCATTTACCTTTCTCAGCTGTCCGTTCCGGGAACACATCTGTATAATGCTCCAAAGCTTGTCGAAATCAAAAAGCTGCTTATGAAATTCGACCTTATCCACAGGCTGTATTTCGGAACCGCTAAGCATAAACAGGTATTCTTTTTCGTTCTGATAAACTTCGATAATCGTTCTATCCTCCAGCGTATATATTCCTCTGAATTTTGCCGCTGCCTTTAGCACAAGCTCTTCATCGCTGTAATTGTCCGACAGCTGCAAGTCGATAGACTTTTCGTGATCGCTTTGCAGTTCTTCCGAAATGCTCCCGTCCAAAAACGCCGTGTAATCAAACCAATTGACAGCTTCACCGCAAATATTTCGTTTTCTTGTATAGCTTCTGATATTAAAATGCAGCTTGGTCTTTTTCAGGTATGCATCATATCCGTCAGTGTCTGCATTCAACTGCATTTCATTGGCGTTTGCCCAACATATATAGTCCTTGCCGTAAGGCAGATCGTATACCTTTGATATTCCGATAATGTCGCAAATGCTTATAAGTATCGGAGAATTGTCGGAACACGGGTCGAAATCTTCCTCATCCGACAGCCGCAGCAGATTTTCAGACGATTCAATATACAGCTCTCCGCATTCATCAATATATCCCATTGGTTTTTCAAGCTCCGCAATAAATTTGAAAAACTCTTTGTCCTTTGCTCTAAGCAAACCGTTCTTCATTGCTATGTGCGGGAGAGCAAGGGCAGTCAATGCACCCTCGAAGCCGATCGTCTGAAAAGCAGGATATTTCTTTGAATATGCGGCACAGAGCAAAGCGTTTTTGACTTGCCCGCCGCTTAATCTTTCTTCGGGGGATTTTTCATTATCTTCAATAACTCTGTTCTCCGCTTCGGAAATATCAGCTGACATATCAAGATTGCTCTTGACTATCATACAAAAAGCTTCATCGTCCAAAAAGCCCGCACCGTAAAGCATCACAAGACCGTTAAGCCCGTGATTGTAATCGTCAAGGCGTATGTCATTAATAATGTTATCGGGCAGTCTGTTGACCTGTATGTCATCGTCCTCAATGCCAAATACTTTTGCGGCGATCATATACCGATAAAGAGTTGTCAATATGCTTTCATCGTTTCCGATTTTTTCATAGAGAGTCATATTACTGCTCCTTTTCAAGATTTATATATTTACCCGTATCCTTCAGTTTGTAACGCTCACGAACGTTTTCTCCCGATAATTTCTTTTTTGTCTTGACAATACTCTTGCCCTCAAGCAGTTCCTTTGCGTTCTGTGCGGTAACGGTTATACCGTTGTACTTGTCCTCCTTCCAAATCGCAAAACCGCAGCCGTCCTTTCCGCTTTCACAGTAGAAATTCAACTTGCCCTCGTAAACATTCTTTCCGCACCTCGGACATTTTCCGATGACTTCTTTTTCCGTCTTGATACGTTCAAGATTTACATACTTTCCCGTATCATTCAATTTGTAGTCGGCAGAATATATTTTTCCGTCCTTGCTCTCAGCCTTTAAAGATACCGTTTTTCCCTCAATGAGCTTTTCAGCCTTTTCGGGAGAAATAACGTCCTTGAAAAATTTAGGTTCCTTCCACAAGGTAAAGCCACAGCCGTCCTTGCCGCTTTCACAGTAGAAATTCATTTTACCCTCGTAAATATTCTTTCCGCATCGGGGGCAAATACCTATTGCCGTTCTCTGCTGACTGCCGCCTTCGGGAACATTAACGGGTGTTCTCTGCCGTGTGGGGCTGTTTTCAAAGCAAATGACAGAACGGACAAATTCCTTTATATCTTCCATAAAAGGCTCGGCTGAAATGCCCTTTTCCTTTATGTTGGTAAAAACCTGTTCCCATTCCGCAGTACGCTCAACAGATTTTACGTTATCGGGGATAGAAGCGATAAAGGTTCTGCCAAATTCCGTGGCAATAATGTTTTTATCCTTACGCTCTGCATATTTTGCGGCAATTAGCTGCTCAATAATGTCAGCTCTGGTAGCTTCGGTACCAATGCCTTTGCCGCTTACAGCTGCTTTCAGTTCTTTATCGTCTATTCTGTTGTCGATATTGTTCATAACCGACAGCAAACTTGCGTCTGTGTAATGCTTGGGCGGTTTGGTAACACATTCCTTGACGGAAATGTTATCCGCTGTGAAAGTTTCTCCTTCTACATAATTCCCCATCGGGGAATTTTTCCCCACCGGGGAATTTTCCGATTTTTTAAGTTCGGTATCATACTGCTTCCAGCCCATTTCTTTTGTTACTTCTTTTTTCAGATTGAATGTAATATCTTCGCAAAAGAATGTATAGTTGGTTTCGGTGAAGCTATACTGTTTATCTGCAATACAAAGCAGTCGGTTTACGATAAGACCGTATACCTTGCGTTCCGTGTCGGAAAGGCTGTCAAGGCTTGCTGTGCTTGCTTCGGGGATAATGGCGTGATGATCGTGACCGCTCATTGCCTTGTCGTTTATAACTCTGCCGTCAAGATTAAGCCCCACAGCGTTCAGCCCGTTTACTCTGTCCGCATATTCGGAACGTTCTCCGATGCAGCTTACCACACGGATAAGTTGTTCTCTCATATCCTCGGAAACGTAATTGCAATCGGTACGGGGATAGGTCGTCAGCTTGTTCTCATAAAGGCTCTGAGCAGCTTCAAGTGTCTGCTTTGCAGTCAAGCCATACACCTTATTTGCTTCCTGTTGGAGAGTTGTCAAGCTGTGAAGCAGCGGTCTGTTTATATGCTTCTCATCGATTACTGCCGACAGCACACTTACAGCTTTTCCGCTGCATTTATCCCTTGCATTTTCGGCTTCTTCCTTTGAGGTATATATCTGTTCCGATACCGCACCGTTTTCCATTTCAAGGCGATATGTAGTCACCTTTTCAAATCTGTCTATCTCGTTGTCACGGTCAACGATAAGGGCAAGAACGGGAGTTTTTACACGTCCGATACGGTGAGTGTAGTTATCCTTTATACCATAAAGACGGGACAGGTTCATTCCGATTATCCAATCGGATTTTTCCCTTGCAAGTGCGGCATAATATTCTCCGTCAAAATCGCTGTCGGGCGGGAGATTTGCCATACATTTTGTAATAGCTTCGTCCGTCATTGAGTTTGTCCAAAGACGTTTTACGGGCTTTGTGCATTTGTTGGCGTTATAAATATGACGGAAAATAAGCTCTCCCTCACGTCCCGCATCGGTCGCACAGATAAGCTCGTCCACATCGGGACGGTTTATAAGCGATGCAATGAGATTACGGAGATTTTCCGTATCTTCGCCTTCGGGGTAAAGCTCAAATTCGGGGAACATAGGCAGCTCGTCCATTTTGTAAGTCTTGCTGTACCCATAGTCCTGCGGCATTCCCAGCCCGTAAAGGTGTCCCCTCGCATTTACAACGAAAAAGTCATTGCCTTTATAGCAATACTCTTTTCCCTCACCGTAAATCTTTTCTCTTGCACCCACTGCGTGAGCTATCGTTCTTGCGGTGGACGGCTTTTCACTGATTATAAGTTTCATAAAATTTTCCTCTCTTATTAGCTTGCAAAGTATTGACAACGCAAGCATTTTAATGTACAATGTATATATAAGCAAATTCTTCTTATTTTTGATTGGAGATGATTTTATGTCAGAAACTACAAGTGTTACAATGCGTCTTGACTCAGATGATAAACGCAGAGCTGAACAGCTTTTCAATTCACTCGGTCTTAATATGACTACTGCTTTTACAATGTTTATAAAGCAGTCACTTATGTGCGAAGGACTTCCCTTTTCGGTATCACTACACAATTCCTACGAAAGTTCTTCCGATGATTATTTTTACAGCAAATCAAACCTCGCACACCTTGAACGTTCCATCGCACAGCTCCGTTCTGGTCAGGCAAAAGTCCACGATCTTATTGAGGAGGACGATGATGAATAAAGTCTTTACCGATGAAGCTTGGGACGATTATATGTATTGGCATAATCAGGACAAGAAAACTGTCAAACGCATCAACGCTCTTATTAAAGATATTGACCGTGATCCCTTTGATGGCATTGGAAAACCTGAAGCTTTGAAACATAACCTTCAAGGCTTATGGAGCAGACGCATTGATGAGGTCAACCGTCTTGTTTATAAGATTGAGAACGATGAAATATGTATCGTTTCCTGCCGTTATCACTACGATTGACTTTATCTGCTTTCCTTGATACTTCGTTTCTTCTTATGTTCAACAACGGCAAGCCCGACAGCAAGTGCCGAAAATGCGATGAAATGTGCCTTGTTATCTTTAAGGAATTCCACAACAGGGCTTGGAGCTTCGTCCTCGCTGATGACAGTTTCCTCAGACGTTTCCGCAGCGGCAGCTTCATCGGGCTTGTCCTTATATTTGTTATACTGATTGATTGCAAACGCAAACACTATCAGCACTGCTGCTATCACAACATACTTACACCAATACTCGTTTTTATTATCCGTTATCCATTTTTTTATCAGGTTCATAATATTATCCTCCTGTTTCTGTTGGCTCTGTATCCGCTGAACTAACCGTTGTTTCCGACTCTTCCGACTCCTCCGTTTCTTCAGGCTCATCGAAGTACGTCCCCGTATAGGTTGCCATAACTTCGGGAACTATCTCACTGTCAAGTATTTGCATTGATTTTGTAAGCTCCTCTATAAACTTCCTGTCATTTTCGCTCAATTCAAGCCCGTCCTCCTCCAATATATCCTCGAACGGTACTACATTGAGATTATAAAATTTGACCTGATGACCTTTGCAATTATCGTAATGATAATTCATGCAGCGGCAGTTGAGTGTTAAAGCGTGATAACCGACGTCCCTAAATGTATCAATAACAGCATTTTCAGCCGCTTCATCATCACCTTTATAGTCATCTGCCGTAATATCTCTTGCATATGTATACAAGGGATACATACCCTTATTCCATACTATAGTGCGGTTGAAAAACTCTGTCATTTTGCCGACTTTCAAGGTGAAAATTTCACCCGAATGGTTCTGCACATCGTCATCGGGATACTTTGATTTTATCGACCACACTTGGAAATTTACACAAAATTCGGCAAAATCAAAATCATCGATCGCAAGCTTAAGAGGAATAATTCTTTCGTTACCATTCACGTCTGTATATTCAATTGTTTCATATGCACTCCTGCTCCATTCGCTTGGATGCGAACCTTTGTATGGAATGTACGCTCCGGTTATATGTTTGCGATCATCATCATCATATTCCCAGAATTTTTCGGTCGCAACAATAAACGGGCTGGCTGTAACACTAACACTTCCGTTGGAACTTTCATAAAACTGCATTTCCTTTTCGCAGGCTAAGGTTATCTCTGTGTTTATTTCCCTGATTTTATCGGTAACAAGCTTTTTGAATTTCATATATTCAACGCACATTACTTCGTGTTCTTCGCTGTCATTAAGTGCATCATCGGAATGATGAAATCCTTTTAGCCATCCAATCGGAGCAAACACAGATCCAATCACTGCCAAAAACAATACAATGACCACAATAATGATTATTATCGGTGCAACCCCTCCCATAAGCAATAGGCTGCTCTTTTTACCTACAAGCTTTCTTAAAGTCCCGCCTTTTTCTCTCCCACCGACAAAAACAGGATTTTTTCTGTTGTGCTTTATGTAAATGTTTTTCTGCTGCCTACGCTGTAATTCTTGTTGCTGTTTTGCGAGTTTCTCCTTGTATCTTTCTTGATTACGCTCTATCTTGTCAAGCTTCTTTTCAAGGCTTTTGCTGATATTCCCGTTCATAGCTTCACGTTTTTCAGCTTGGATGCGACTCATTTGCTTATCGGTTTTGCGGTCTATATAGTGGAACTTTTTTTCAAGCCGTTCCTCTATTTTTTTATCTGTAAGCGGTTTTTTCAATGCAGAGCTTACAGATTGCTTTATAGCGTTTGCTGCCAGCGAAACACCTACATTTGCCACTGCTCCGCCGACAGAATCGCTTTCTTTTACTGCACCCGATACTATACCGGCTTTATCAAGAAATTGGTTTGTACCATCACTCAAATGCTTTCTAAGAATATCCTTTGCAGACTTGGACAAGATTTTAGCTGTATCACCGTCTTTGGCAGCAGACATATATTCTGCCGCCTTTTCAACACCGGGAATAACATTATCTCTCACATTGGCATCTGCTTCCGCATTTTTCATTGCAGCTGCTTTTGCCTTTTCGGCTGAAATAAGGGCAGCATTGGTCTTAGCCTGACTGTACATATCCGCAGCGGCTCTCCGCCTGTTCAGCTGTTCTCCGAGTATTTTTGTCTTATATGCTTTTTTTACCTCGGCATTATCAAGGCTGTTTTTATGCTTGTTTTCGGAAATGCTTTCGCTGTTTCCGAGATAACGTCTTTCGGTGGAAGCTGCATTCTCATTTGTTACGCCCTCCATTTTTGACGCAACATATGAAGGAGTATTGTCCTTACTCTTTGAAGCTGAATGTACCCTGTCGCAAGCTTCTTCGTTTTGTTCGTAATATGTGCTTTTCATCTGTGCTGCTGCAATGTTCTTTTGCAGCTTTGCTTTGATAAATGCCGCCCTTTTCATCTGCTCCGCTTTATCGGAGGATATGTCATTTTTATTGGGAACAATGCTGTCCGATTTTGCATTATGTATCGGCTTTTCTTCCGTCTTTCCCGTGGAGAGATCCTGCTCTTCTTTCGGTGAAACAGACTCTTCCAAAGCGGTATCACTATACTGCTCCGCATATGAAGCAGCCGCATCATTCTGAATATTATCTTGGATATATGCGGCTTTTTTATGCTGAGTCTGTTCCGAAGCTTCTTTCTTATCGCTGTTTTCCTTAAATATCTTCTTAAGTAATGTACCGCTTTTTTTCGTATCGCCCTGCCCTTTGGGAATATCTCCGCCTATCGTGCCTTTCGTAAAATTCCCCGGTGGGGAATTTTGTGTTTTTGTCCGCTTAACGGTATATTTTTTCTGAGTGTAAGCCGCTCTGTCGGTTTGCAAAACATATTTCTTCTTATCAGGATGAGCCATAGATATGTGCTCCTTTGCTTTTTATTCCTGCTTGTTTTCAAGCATTTTTGCAGTTTCGCTGAAATTAGTGGTCATCATACTATACAACTTGGTATCCTTGGGGAACTCGTCATAGAAAGGAATTTTATCCTTGCCGCCGAGAACAAGAATACCGTGTCCGGGAGGTGTATCGTTCACATACTGTATCTCGCTGTCTGTGAAATGCAGAATGTCCTGAAGCTTTGCTGCGTCTGTGGGATTTTGCTTAAGCAAGGCAAGATATTCCGAGTTGGACAGCATCGAACGGGATTTATCATCTTTCAGCAAGTCCTCAACATTCTGTGTAATTCCCGTAAGAACGCCGCCATACTTTCTTGCTCGTTTCCAAAGCATACGAAGATAATCAAGAGCATATTCATCTGCAAACAACAAATGAGCTTCATCGATGTAGACATATGTTGCACGTCCCAAATCTCTGTTGCGGGACAGCCTGTTCCAGATATAATCGAGGATAAGCAGCATTGACTGTGTTTTCAGCTGTCCGTTAAGATCACGAATATCGTATGAAATGAAACGGTTGTCGGTGTCGATATTGGTCTGATTATTGAAATACTTTGCCGAACCGGTTACATACATATCAATGGTCATTATGAGCTTATCCTTCATTTCCTTGTTTACGTTTTCCGTTTCCTCTTTCATACATTCGAGGAAGGTTCCAAGTGTTGGCATATCTTTTGGATCAAGAGTATCAAGTACCCCAGATTTTATGTATGCCTTACTTACACAGCGGTCAACAAAGGCTTTTTCCTGAACGTTCAACGGGTGCTTCGTATCCATACAGCTGATAAACGAAGTAATGAGCTGGCACTTGTCGGCAATAACGTCTATCTCTTCCTCATCGTCATCATCGCTTTTTTCGTTAAGTAATGCAAGGTCAAAATCAAAGGGATTGATATATGATTTTGAACCATTGGAAAACCTTACTACCGAACCGTTAAAGGCTTCCGCAAGCTTCCAATATTCCCGCTCGGGGTCGATAATAAGAATATCCGCATTGGGATTTCTTAGGAACACATCAACGATTTCTCTTTTAACAAGGAATGACTTTCCCGAACCGGGGCAGGCAAGGACAAATCCCGAAGGATTGATAAGTCCTGTCATACGGTCAAAGGTTATAATGTTATGTGACAATACATTCAGACCGTAATACACCGCATTTTTCATCTGCATTTCCTTAACGTTGAACGGCATAAAAATTGCAACCGACTCGGACGGCATTGTTCTCTGCCAGCCGAATTTACGCTGATAACCGATAGGCAGACAGTCACACATTCCGTCCTCCTGTTCCCAAGCCATTTCACCCTTTACACAGCCCGAACGCTTCAATGTGCTTTCGATAACCTCCGTATTGTTCATCAGCTCCTCATAAGACTTTGCCTTGATAAGGATCTGAATGTTTGTAAGGAATAGTTTCTGGTCTTTGGTAGTGATCTTGTCGAATACCGATACCATACTGTCACGCTGGTTTTTGATACGCTGTGGCATCTGCGAGCTGAAATTTCCGTGTTGTGCGGCGGCTACCTCACGCTTTGCCATATCGGTGTCGATCGCCGTGATTTGGTGCTGTACTAACTTCCTTGCAGCAGCAGTATCGTATGCTTCGATATTGGTGGTAATCATTATTTCAATGCCCGTTGCAAGCAGCTCCGTAAATATTTCCGATGTTGCTGTTGCAGGATATTCCCGGATAAAAATAGTCTTTGCGTAAGTATTGTTATACATGAAGTAATCTTTTTTGAAATCGAAATAATCGGGAGCACAATAGAGCTTTTCTCTGCCCTTGGAATAATCCTCGGACGTAAGAACAGGCACGGGGCGTTCATCTGTTCCGATGAAGAAATCCTTGAGCATTTCAACACGTTCCTGCGATGTAAGCTCCCGCATATTTGTGTTGCCGATACGGTTGAATGAATTTATAGCAGCAATATCCAGCGACTTGAACTTTCTTGCCGCTGTTTCCTCATCGGGAGCTTTTATCGTCAGCGTTATATACATATGCTTCTGAATGGCGTTCTGACCTTTCTTTATATTCTCCTCAAGCACTCTTGTATTGTACTCAAAGCGGAGATTAAAGAAATCGTCCGATTGCTGCGGCATAAGCGTTCTGCGTCTGAACTCCTCCATATTTATCTTGCTGTTCCAAAGGCAGATCTGACAGTCAACGGTATCATCAAGGACATTCATAAACTCAATGTAACGTTCCAGATACATATACTGCTGTTCTTCATCTGAAAGATTGAAGTTAATGTCATCAAAGGTGTAAGCCTTTGAATACATTTTCTTGCCGAGAAACCATATATTATCCGCAAGTATCTTCTTATACGGAATGGTGTCAAGCACCTTTTTGGAAAGATTTGTTTTCTCCTGCTTTTCTTTCTTTTCTTTTTTCTGCTTCTTGCTGTTGTTTTTTTCAGCAAGTCTTATGGCATCTTTTTCTCTTGCATTTTCGGACGTATTCTTGTTGCCCTTGCTCTTTTTGTTATGTTTGCTCATAGCAAGTGCCGTACAGCCAAGCCCGACAAGCAATGCAGGCAAAACTATCTGCTGAGGATCCATTGTATAAGCCGGAACAGGGACACTCCCGACTTCCGAGGTTGTAACAACCTGTTCGGATGATATTATCTCCTCTGAGGAAACTGTGGTTACAGAAACCGAAGTAAGTGCAGTTTCGGGAGGTAAAGATGATATATACTCAGTGTTCTCTGTTGGTTCGGTTGCATTTTCATTAACGTCCTCGCTTGTCATCGCACTTTCGGAATAAGCTGCGGTTGACGTTTCGATAGTTGTTTCATCTGTTTCTATGCTTTCGGTTGTTATCTCACTGCTTTCGGGTACTGACACCGTTTCAGAAAAGCTTATTTCTGTCGCTGCTTCACTTGTTTCGGTTCTGACCGTTGTTTCTTCGGATACCTCAGTGGTTGAATTTCGGGCTGTTGTTCCCTCTGATACCGCCGTTGTTGTTACGGCTTCAATTGTTGTTTCCGGCATTATTTTTCACATCTCTTTCGTTTTTCAGCTTTTGCCTGCTTTTTCTTTTCCTTACGCTCGGCTTTCTGATTCATTTTCAGTTCTTTAAGTTCAGCTGCTCTCTCTTTTTCTTCAATTGAGAGTCGGATTGCCCTTACTGTATCGAGTATTTCGGTTTCCTCGGGCAGATAGGATATTTTCCTGTGCTGATTTCCAAAATAGAAATCAATCACTTTTACAATTATTTTTTCGAAGCCCATTCCATTGTATTTTAAAAACCCTACCGCCGCCAACGGAGCAACCTCCAGAACAACAAGGTAAGTAAGTATGTCTGTTGTAACAAAATCCTTGCCAACTAGAAATGTTCCAACCGCAAGTGCTATCATCAGCACTGCACATACTATCTGTCTGCCTGTCATTCCAAAGAATATTTGCTCTTTGTAATCGGTAACGTCCTGTGGGACGTCTGCTTTTATCATCGTCTTAACCTCCCAATGCTCTCTTGGTGATTTCGCTTGCCTTAGATACGGTTGTTGTAAGCACCACTATCATTAGTACAGGGGTAGCATATTTAAATATGTGCATAAGCAATCCCGCACCGTCAAGTCCTTCCGAAAAATTCAATACCAATTTATCTGTCAGCAATGTATATGCCTTGAAGCATATTGCCAGCACGCCCCATTGCATTGATACGGCAGTAAAATTCCTGATGAAAGAAATTCCCGTTGACCGTGCCTGTGAGTTTACCAGCGTTGACAGTGCAACAGGAGATATAGCGGTAAGAATTGCTGTTTCCATTACTACGCCAAGAACAGATACAACTATCATCGAAAACATTACGAACATAATGATTATTATGAACGCATACAGCACAGTAAGCACAATGAGATTAAGCTCAAACATACCTCCGTCAATATCGACGCCATCAGTCATCGCTTTACCAAACGCAGCACCGATGTTATCGAACGCACCGGCAAAATCAACTGTTTTCTTCATCATTCCCGAAATCAATCCAACAATATTATCAATATTCTGCACTATTAATGCACTTACAATGAGTTTCATAGCAATTTTTAAAGCACCCTCAATGCCGCCATTGAAATCGATCGATGCACAGTATGTGAAAACCTCCATGCAAAAAAACAAGGTCAGTAATGCCGTGCCTGCACCCTGAAAAACATCAATAGCCACATCTGCACTATCTACAACATTGAAATCTGCAATGCTTTGCAGTACAACAGCAAATCCATCGACTTCTTTTTGTAAAAGATCCTGTGCTTCGTTAAAAGCTGTTTTCCAAAAACTAGGTTCCGCCATAATTATCCCCTTTCTATTTTGCTATCGGACAGCCGACAATTAGCTTGTTCTATGCCGACTGTCCTTTTAAATATCGGCAAAGAATATCAGCCGGTAATAGAGATAGAATCGGGAACAAGTCCACCTACTGCAGCAATAATTGCTCCACCGACCATAGTCTGGAAACCTCTGGTCTTACCGTCGGCATTGTCGTCCTTGAAGCCAACGCCTGTCTGAATGCCGCCGACAACGGCGACAAGTGAACCGAGTCCGATAACTCCGGGTTTAAGTACTTGGAGGATTCCGTCCATCATTGCCTGTGCGTCTGCACCTTCACCCTCCGCAGCAGCCGTAACTGAGCATACTGCAACTGCGATAGGTACTGCAAGCATTGCCTTGCCTGCCTTTGTACTCATCAGCTTTCCTGTTACGTTAATAGCCTTGAGCATTACCTTTGCTTCTGTTTCTGCGATCGCATACTGTACTTTTTCAATTCTGTTCATTGAAATGAACCTCCTATAAAATAAATATTTATATCTACTCAAGCTTAAAGCCTGAATGATACCTAAAAAATAAGGAGCTAAAAATACATTTCTGTACTTTTAGCTCC
The DNA here is from genome assembly GCA_964540575.1 of uncultured Ruminococcus sp. Taxonomy (GTDB): domain Bacteria; phylum Bacillota; class Clostridia; order Oscillospirales; family Ruminococcaceae; genus UMGS1889. Next base: position 36,336 of record CAZINI010000010.1, on the reverse strand, counting down.
ATTAGCTGTTCTGTACCGCCACTTCGGTACACCTTAATTAATTTGTATGTATCGGCTTTTCAACACGTCCGATAATTTTCGGTTTGCTTTCGATAATTATAATCTCGTCTTTTTTGACTTTGATTAATACATCACTGCCTTTTTGCAAGGATTTTTCTATAATATTAAGTTCTCTGTCAGTAAGCATAAACACACCTCCTTTTATGCCGCCATATATACTCCAACGATCTCCTTAAGCTGCTCCCTTATCTCATCGGGAATATCCTCCATAAGGTCGGGCAGCGGCGTAACAAGCTCATTATCACTTGTAACAAGACCTATCTCAACTACTTCGGTATCATCATTATAATCACCATCACCGAAAAACTCCGCAAAATCGATTATTTCTGTTTCCTCATCCGTTTTGATATTATCTTCAAGGTAATATGTGTTATGTGCTTTGTCGGCTTCGTCCAGCATATCGTATCTAGGGTGATTGGTAATATCAAATTTCGCCGTCAGAAACGGGTGCAATCCTCTCACCATTACAATGCAGTCATTGTTATCCATAGTTGCAAGCTCGTCAATGGTGGCAAGCTCACGTCCGAGAATAGCGTTGTTGTATGAGCTGCTTCCCTGTTTGCCCTTAGTCTGATTTATACTCTGCTGGTCAATGGTTTCCTTGCCAAGTTCCTTTGATAGATACTCATTGGTAAATTGGTCTTTACCTCCGAGATATATCATAGTATCACAGTTACCGGGCAGCTCTTCCCAAGATTTTTCATAAAGCCGCTTAAGCTGTGAAAGATTTTGGAGAATTACGACCGCCGATATTTCAAACTTTCGGCAAGTGGCAAGTATCTTTTCAAATTCGGGTATCTTGCCGACGTTAGCAAACTCATCAAGGAGAAAACGGACGTGAACGGGCAGTCTGCCGTGATAGTAAGTTATAGCCCTGTCATACAGCGTATCGAAAAGCTGTGTGTACATCATCGCCGCAAGAAAATTGTACGTTGTATCTGTCGACGGTATTATGATAAACAACGCCGTCTTTTCATCGCCCATAGTTTCCAAATGGATATTGTCCGTGTAAGTCAGATTTCGCACGTCCTCCAGCTTAAAATGCTGAAGCTTTGTGGTGGTGCTGATAAGGATAGACTGCATTGTTTTTCCCGCAGCCTGCTTAAATTCCTCATAATACTGCACCGACAATGCTTTGGGAGCTGCTTCCTTTCGTTTATCAAACATAAGGTCAAGCTCTGATTTTTCTTCCTCTTTGCCCTCTATGACCTTTGCTTTATGTATCAGGTCGAGTACATTCGCAAAATTCTGCTCTTCCTCCTTACCCGTTTCTACCAAAAGAAAACATAACGCCGACAACAACAGCCTTGTTGCATCGTCCCAGAACTGATCGCCGCCGGAAGCTCCCTCCACTTTTGTATTCATCATAAAAACATTTATCATCTTTATGACGTTATTGCTGTTTATCTCGCCGTTGCTGTCCCTCAAATAGTGGAACGGATTGTAGTTTGACGAGTGCTTCATATCATTGATGTTGAATACCTTAATTTTGTAGCCCCTACGCAGCAGCATCATTCCGCAGGATTGTACCAGCTCGCCCGATGGATCGGTAACAACAAAGGAAGTGTTGCATTGGAGCAGATTGGGTTTTACGAAGAAACGGGATTTACCCGTACCCGAACCGCCGAGGATTATCATATTCAGATTAAGCATAGGCTTTATTTTTGCCGCCGCTTTTCTCATATCCGCAACATTTTTCAGCGTCAGCTTTTCATTTTCGGGAATTTCTTGCTCCTCAGCTGCTTCTTCGGGAATATCGGGCAGCATTTCTTCCTGTTTCTCCGCTGCTGTCGGTTTTTCCGATTTTTTACCCTTAGATTTCTGCTTGCCCTTTTCCGCTTCGTTCTGCTCACGTTTTTTGCGATCGAGGACAAGAAAAACATCGGAAGCAGCTATGACATTATTGTAAAAATCGTTTGTATCTGCAATAATATCCTTTTCCTGCTTGTTACCCCATCGGGCAGAACCGTGTTCGGAACCTTTGCGGTGATAACGTTTACCGCCCGATGAAAGCTTGTACAGTATCAGGAGCATACCGCCCATAAATCCCACAAGCAAGCCCTTTTCCGTTATTCCGTTTCCAACAAATACAGCCTTGACAGCATTAATAAACGATACAGGATTAGCATATTCACTCAGACTGTTAAGTGCTTTCAGCCACTGTATTCCGTGTTTTGGAGATGCCGTCATTTCAAGCACATAGCCTGCCCAAGTGCAGAGTATAACTATGATAACGGCGGCACAGATGAAAATAATAAGCTCGGTATCGGTTTTTTTCTTTGGCACACCCATATTGCTTGCCATTCAAATTCACCTGCCCTGTCCCGATTTGACCTTATCCGCAATATCCATAACCTTATCCTTGACACCGTTTCCGATCTTAACAGCTTCCGAAGCAAAGCTTTTAAGCTGCTGCAAGGTCTGTTTTCCCGGGCTATCGGCAGATTTCTCCGCTGCTTTAAGAGATTTATCAATAGCAGTTATGGTCTTTGGATCAATCCCCATCTGCTCCAGCTTCTGCACATCTAATCTGTTCTTGGGCATAATAATGGAGTTATCACCCTTTGAAATTTCCACCATATTTGACGATAAACGGCTTATAGTAACATCATTGATACTCTGAGCAGCAGGCAGCTCAATAATACCGTCCTTTGCCAGCTGCTTCATAATGACCGCCGCTGAAAGCTCATCTTTAATATCAAAGTTTTTCAGCAGTGCATTTTCCACGTCAGCCATCGGCGTACCCTTGTCAATATCCATATATTTATACTGCTCGGCACTTTCCTGCACAATAAGCATTCCATATGTTGATTGATGATACATCATATTGGCAAGCTCGGGATTATTGGTTTCAAAATACTTCGGAGTAATTGATTTCTCCTCTTTTATTTGAATGTCCTTGACATTATCCGTTTCCCGATAGCTTCCCACAACACGGTCTGCAATTTCTTTTGCGGATACCTCACTGTATCCCATCTCCGCAAGCTTTGCCGTGATCTCTGCTTTCGGAAGTATCGGCAGTACGGTAAATTTGTTTTCCGACTTGTCAAACACACAGCATTTGCTGCCGCTGTCCTTTGGTATCTCTCCATAGCATTCAGCCTTGCCGATGAGCTGCTGTGATAATTGTGCCTGTGCAAGATATTCTCCAATGTTTGGAATATCCGCATACACTATCTCGGTTTTCTCAGCTGAATAATTGAATATGCTCTTGTATTTATCGGGCAGCATACCATTGATTTCTTTCAGCAGCATTTCTGCTGCCTTTAATGATAAGCCCTGCTCCAACAGCTCGGTGCGGATTTTGTCCGCATTGTCAATACTTAGACTGATAAGTCTGTTCTTCTCTGAATTATAGAGGTCTATACGCTCTATCCCGTCCCCGTATTTTGTTACGACAGTATTTTTATTTGCCCTAAGACTTTTGGTGTTGTATGACTTTGCCAGCTCCGCTCCTATACGTTCTGATTTGACTTGTCCCGATTCGTCAAATATCGTATAGCTCTTATCCATATCCAGCTTTACCGACAAGCTTTTTCCGTTGTTTACAAGCTCAACGTCCGATTTGTCCAGCCGCAGATAATCAAGTCCCGCCGTATTTGGTACACGCACGAAATACGTTGCATCGTCCTCGCTTATAAGCAGCTTATCTCTGTCCATTGTGATCGTGTTGTCTTTAATGTCTATGATATATTTCTCGCTTTCCTCAAGCCCTGCGGAATATTCCTGCTGTAGCTTTGCAACGTCCTTTGCAATAGCCGCAGGATACTTTGCAACAATATCATCACCTACTTTTGCAAACTGCACGTCAAGATTATTGTACTTGGCAGCTGCATACAAAGCTCTTGCCGCTTCGGGGGACATTTTGCAGGCAAACACATCAAGGCTGTCCAGCGGAGAGGTCTGCTCATATCGTGTTATTTCGATATTTTTAAGCTGCTCGGATATTCCCTTTGCTTCTTTTATAGCAGCTTCATATTGCCCGTCAAACTCATCGGGGACAACATTCATATATTTCCCGTCTGCTGATTTGAAAGAATATACAGGAATATCGTGACTGCGGAGAATATCAGCAGTAAGCTTCATATCGGCTTCGTCAATTTTATCTGCACCACCCTTGATTTTAAGTGCATTGGGGTCTGATTTCATAACGTCGGCAACAACGTGCTGCATTGCAGCGTTCACAAGGTCAACGTACTGCTGCGGGACAGCTATCACAGCATTATTTCCGTTCTCCATCTTCGTTGCGAAAAATGAACCGCCCAGCTCCTTGACTGCTTTTTCAAGCTCTGCAAGCTTTTCTTTCGGAAAGGTCAGATAGCCGAAATTCGTTCCGGCGTTTATAAGCTTTTTAAAATCTTTTTTGGATAGCTTGCCTACCTTTATTTTGGGCTTTTTGGGTTCTTGACTTTTTGAAGATCCTCTATTGAACAGTTCAATAAATGATTTCAGAATATCAAGTAATTTCATTATAAGATCCAGAGTAGCCTTGCTTGCATCTTCACCGATCATTATTCGGATACCTCGCTTTCAGTCTTAAATATTATTTTATCTGCATCTGTGCAGCCGTATGAAAAAGGAGATTGATTTATCATTACCGTTATATCCGTATCTGCTGCACCATTAAAGGCATTGGGTACGGATAGCGGCAGCACTCGCCGGATACCTATTCCGTTTACCTTAAAGGCGGGATTTTTCTCTTCATCGGTATAACTGCTGTAATCATATGTTTCCTTTGTGGTGCTTCGAAGCATATCTCTTTGCCGTATTTTCAGTTCCTTTGCTTCGGTGGAATATGTAACGCTATTCCCGTCTGAAATATCAACAGTCAGGAGATGAGTACTCATAACTACCTTTCTATCCTCGCCGTTATCAGCTCCGAAAATTTCCGCTTCTGTCTGTGAATAAGTTGCTTTCCCGTCCTCGTGATTATTCGCATAATCCGACGAAGATACCGTATATCCAAAATTATAGTAGATCTGGTCGGCAGTAAGGGACAAACGCTTGCATATTTCATCTGCCGTGCATTCGTTATTCGCCGCATAAATATCAATAAGCTTTTTCGGATCAAGACGTATGAGATAGTATGCTTTCTCATCAATATCCCGATTGATATTTATTTCGGGACTGTAAAAGACTTCCCACATATCCGCCGTGAGAAATGCGTCCTTTTCAAGTCCCAGCGTTCTTGCATAATACTGATATTCCTTTGTATCGGAAAATTCTTCTTCATCGGTCATACTTTCGAACCATTTGCTGACTGCATTCAACTCCTTTTCTTCCTGTGATAGCTCACTCTCGTAACTGTTCTGAGCCAAACATCCAGACATTAACACAGCTGCTAATGCAGGCAATAATATACGCATTTTCAAGTTATCCGCTCCTTATATTTGATAACTATATTATACCATATTCGATTTATGCTAAAATTCGTCAAATTTCGGCTAGGTATATCTGAATGTTACTGAATGTTACTGAATGTATCTGAATGTATCTGAATGTTACTAAAAACGACACTCAAATTCATTTCGTGTTCATTTTTTAATAAAACCTTAACTTTTTGAAAAGAATTATATATAATGATTGCAGTTCACACTACAGAGATAAATAATCAAACACTAATGCCGCAAAAAGCATTACCTGTAAAACAAAAAGCCCCCGGAGCTGAAAACTCTGGGGGCTTTAAACTATTCTGTTATCATTAGGATTTTATCCCAAATCAGTCTTTACATAATTGTTCATATCTTTATCTCTAGCCGCTACTACCTCGTCAAGGTCGCAGCCTACATAATTATGCCAGAAGCTGGTGGAATAGGTTATTATACCTACATCTTTTTCATCGAAAGTAAGTGTACCGTCAGGTTCACGGATTATTTCTTTAACATATGTACAGAAATATATTTCGGACGTTTCCTTATCCCCGACTTCATATCCGGTATCGCTATATCCAAGACTGGTACCGGTTTTCTCAATTTCCATACTGATTTTCCAGAAAAGATTGTATGAACAACCAGCTTCATCGCCGTAAATAACACCGAGCTTTGAATTATACACAACAGCCTTCAACGGAGTTATTTCTGATTTTGTGACCTTCCACTTTTCAAAAGCAGATCCGTCTTTAAGAAATGCCCTTGCGTCCTTTTCATAGCCTACCACATATGGATTGTCCGACTTCTCCATCAGACCGTGTGCATAATCATCAAGATATTTCCTTACTTCCGCAAAATCCGAATCGGCAGGGGCATATTCACGATTACCCTCAACAGGCATTTCTTTTTCATCAGCAGCGGCAATATAATTGTTTTCATCGAATGTACGCTTATTATATCGTGCTTTCAATTTGAGAGTATCACCATTTTTGTATCCATACGCATCTGTACTGTATGAAACATTATCCTTGATGAACTCATCTGAACCGGTATATTCTACAATTGGTTTCAAATGAGGAGAAATACCTTCAAATGTAACCTCAACGTCCTTGAACAGATCCAGAGTAACAGGCTCGGTAAGTCCGCTTACTGTATAGGTGTACTCTGTTTCGGAAAAGCTTATCCCAATGTCCTTTAGACGTTCATTGTCGGGCGAAAGAACGACCTTGATAACATCTCCGTTGGAAAGCTTCTCCTTTTCTCCGACAACATCATAATCCACAGCAGAGTTAAGATAAACTTCAATCTGTGCCAGCTGCATATCGTCAGCCTTGCCTTGAAACACGTCCATATTTACCTTATCGATAAGCTCTCGGTCAAACCGAACACTAGCCGTTGCCTTGCCGCTTACGCCGCTTACCTCAACGTCAATATAGTCATCGCAGGTATAGCTTACGATTTTTTTGCCGCAGGAAGTCATTGCTATGCAGAGTCCCGCTGCCGAAACAAGAGCTAAAATCTTTTGAATTTTCATCTTTTCAAGTCCTTTCACTTTGAATTTGACATAATTATATCATATAAGTACGAAAATGTCAATTATTTATTGGAATTAATCTTTTTCGTTCTGAAAATACAGTTTAAGAGCTTCATCGATTATGCTATTGACATAATCATCGCTTTCATCTTCATCGAAATATTTGCTGTAAATATCGGAATTGAGTTTTCTGGCTTTGGGCTTTCTCGGTGCACTGCATTTCTGCATAGTATCAAGGACAAGCTCCGCAGACATTTTTCCACCGCTGAAATTCTTGAAAAGCTCTCTCAGCTGCTCTGCAAGCTTCAGGTCGATCTTTACCGAGTCAACCCAGAGATCATCAACGACAATACTGTCCTTATATCTCTCAAATATCACTTCAAGTGCAGATGATGGGATATATGACAGTTCAACTGCTGCTCTGACAGACAACTTCGTTGTGTCTACCGCTGTTCGGTATTTATCGCAGGCGGTGAGTAGCTTATTCACACGGATAAGCCGTGCTATGGTATTCTTCGACAGCCCATACTCCTCACCTACCCTTGCAAGCTTGCTGTCCTGCTTGACTTCTTCCGTACCCATTTCAATGGAGGACAACTCCTCACGGATCGCATTAAGCTTATCCTCGTCGAACATTTTGGAATGACGGAGAGCAACTACCGCTGCCTGTTCGGATATTTTCAGTTCTTTAAGACCTCTCTGCATAAGATTGGTTTCAATAACATACATATCGGCTTCTTCATCGCTGAGATTTGATTTCACGATAGCAGGGACAGTTGTAAGCCCTGCAAGCTTGGCAGCATTTGTACGGTTGTGTCCCGCCAAAATCTCATATCTGCCGTCCAGCTCACGGACGAGAATAGGCGTAAGGATGCCGTTCTGCTTGACGCTCTGCACCATATCGTCCAGACGTTCGCCTGTGTAAAGCGTAAACGGGTGACTGCCGTAAGGTACAAGCATATCAACGGGAAGTTCCTGTACCGCCGTTGTTCCCGATGCTGCCGGAGCAGCAGAGAGCATACTGTTTATATCGAAATTCATTGTTTTTCCTCCATTTGAATTCCCCACCGGGGAATTATTTCTTCATTCGTTTGCTAACCTCTGCGGCAAGAGCCTTGTATTCCTCTCCCAGCTTTGTCTTATTAAGGCACAGCGATTTCATACGCTCCGAGCTGTTGGCAGCTTCCACCGACTTATGTATGTATGCATGTCCCGAACATTTTCTCGCCGTAACGGTCAGTGAGCTTTTCAATGACTGTCCTGCTGATATTTGTATTATCCGCCATTGTAGCGAGCACACCCACAATATCAATCCTGCTGTTTATTGTATTCTTGACCTGTGAATATATCTCACTGAGCATATCCAATCCGTCAAGAGCAAACTTCTGCGTTTGAACGGGAATGATAACGCCGTCTGCGGCAGTTAGGGCATTGATGAGCAGTATTCCGAGAGATGGCAGACAATCGATGATTATATAATCATATTCCTGCACAGCCTTGTCTGACAGGATGAATTTCAGTACACTCTCCCGTGTTGCTGCCTGCATCATACAAGCATCTGCATATGCAAGCCCTATGTCCGATGGGATAAAATGCACCTTGTTTGTTTCGCTGTAACGGATACATTCGTCCATAGCGGGCATAGTCCGCTTCTGAGCACCCATAGTAAAATTATTTGCTGTGGTCATTACAAGGTCGCTCATAGTAGCCTTCCCATCGTCCTCGTATCCGAGATATGCAGACATATTCGCCTGCGGGTCAAGGTCGATAAGCAGAACCTTGCTGCCGGAAAGCTCCAGAGCTGTGCCGAGATTTACGGCGGTGGTTGTCTTTCCTACTCCGCCCTTCTGATTTGCTATTGCGATTATTTTTGACATTTTAATTATCTCCCTTCATTCAATCAGCTCACATATCCATATTCTGTGTTATCTCCAGCTGCTTTTCAACAGCTTTTCTGTAGCTTGCCGTGTTTGTATCCTCAAAATCCTCGTCATCGCCAAGTTGCATATTTACATTGGGGATAACATAACCGTCCAGATAGTCAATACGTTCTCTGAGATAACGCTCAAATGCCGTCTTAACGCCCATAGCCATATTCTTGTCGGCATAGCACTTATCCTCAACGTATTCCCTCAGAGCTTCACAGGTCATCTTGAACTGTTCCGTGTCAAGGTCGTCCATAAAACTGCCGATGGAAGAAGCTGCAATATCCTCCCACTCGTTATAATCGTCCTCGGTATCACAGCAATAGCCAATATCCTCCATAATATCGCTTACTCTCTCATAAGCTTCATCAGAAATTCTTAACATATCAGTTTTCTCCTTTCTTATTCTTTCCGCTGACCGACTTAAGAAGCTCCTTGTATTGCCGTCGGCGTTCCTCACGTTCTTCCTCGGTCAACGGGTGTGTTCTGCGGTATTCTTCCTCGGCTGCCTTACGGGCTTCTTCTCTCTGCCGCTCCTCTCTTGCCTTCCTGAAATTCTCCGACCTTCTCCGTTTGCGTTCCTCTTCCTGAGCAGCGTAATCAGCCTTTGCATTCATAAAAGCTTGCAGCACTTTGAGCTTTTCTTCCGGTGTTTCTGACATAACATTTACCTCCTGTTACGGTATAATACCAAACACTCATTGAATTATGGGAATCTCTCGCCACAAAATCCATATATGCAAGATTTTGCAGCGATTTCTTCTCCATAATTCTAATGGTGTTTAGTATAAGTCGATTTCTTCCGATATATTGAGCAGTGCTTCTCTAATCGCATACATAACTCCCGCTATTGCAATAACAATAAAGGGAGATAAAATCAACGCAACTCCGGCAGCAGCGGCAGCAAGCATAAATGACGTCCCTGCTTGGAATATGAGTGCGGCTATCACAGACAGCAAACATAATCCTCCGATAAACGCTCCCACACGCTGAGTTAGTGCTCCCGCCAATGCTATCAGAAAACCCGCCGCTCCGAAAACCGCTGCGGCTATGTGACACATAGCCTTTCCCAAAAGCTTGATTGGCAATAACAAGATAACTGCTGCCATATTTACCCCTCCATCTGAATGATTTCAATTCCCCATCGGGGAATGTTTTGTTTTTTCCTTACAATAACATTATACTACTGTCAACAGTATTTTGCAATAGTAAATATAAACAAACTTTTAACAGCAAGTTTGTACACAATGTCACTATCAACAGTATAAAATATGTGATATACTGTTGATAGGAGGATTGATAATATGCCTGTATCGGAAAAACAAAAGCAATACGCCCGCAAATGGGACAAGGAAAATATGCGTTCGGTCAGCTGCCGTATGAGGACGGAGGAAGCGGACGATTTCAAGAAGTGGTGTGCCATCAACAAGACCACCCCGGGAGCCGTCCTCAAAAACTATGTATGGAAATGCTTGGAAGAATACTACCAATATCTCGAAAAACAAGATAAGGGCGAATAAGGTGGATTTTTTCTTTCGATAAGAAACAGTCAATAGTCGTCAAGTTCAAATCTCTCCTCGATCATTCTGTTATAGCAATGCAGGATCGCACGGCAGTTATCAAGTGTACTGTGTTCGGTTCCTTCATTCTGCCATTCATATTCCCAAAATGCCGCACATTCTTCAAGTGTGGCATTTCTTTTATCTGTAATTTCGGCGATAGTATCCTCAAACGCTTTATCCAGACTACCAAGCTCACAATCGGAACGCCACACACAGCCCGACTGTCTGAGATACCCCATAATCTTCCCAACAGAGTATCCTATAATAGCTTTTGCAGAAAGTAGTATCTCATTTATCTTATAGAGCTGATTTCTCAACGTCGGAGCACTTGACAGCCGGTCAAAATCTATTCCTGTTCTTTTGGATAATCTCCTGAAATCCTGATTAAATTCATATTCATGTGGTGCCAATGCACTGTCATACAGCACATTTCCGTCGGTATCAATTATCGTCAGCCACAGGAGCTCGGCTTTAGGTGCAACTGTCCCGCTAAACATCCAATTTGTAGTCTTTATATCAACTATTATTTTTTTATCACCCGAGATAATATTCTCAGCCATAGCACGAAGCCCATCTACCCTCTTGTTTGCCAATTCATACATCTCTTTGTACTTTTCTTCCGTAAAATAATCATTGTGTTCTTTCATCTTTTTCGTACCTCCATTCTCGGCATTGCAATTCCCCACCGGGGAATTATACTGTAATTTCAAATCATCGTCAAGCAAGTCAAACTTTTCCAAAAAAGCCATATCATTCACCTTCCATTATCATAAAAAGTATTCTTTGTAAGGGCTGTTTCCAAACAGAACGCCTACATACTGACAGCTTTCCTTAACATAAGTTATCACCTCTTTTCGCATTTCTTCGGGAACATATAAAAGAGCATCGGGATTATTCAGCACTGCCCATTGGCAATAAAGCAAGCTCCTATACCTTTCGGGAACGTATTTCAACGTAAGTCCTTCCTGCTTTATTGCTATTTCGCATATATTGCTGCTCCTCTTTTCTTCGGGAATGTTCTTTATGTAAAGAGGATTTTCCGATACAAGCCTTCTCCATTCGTTTTCCTGATTTTTATCTTTGTTGATCCAAGATAAGTATTCATTAAAGCGTTCACATACTTCCTCGGACACCTTTGCGGGGATATGTTTCTTGACATAATCAGAAAATGCCTTATCAGCTGATTTGCTGTTCCCACATATTGTCACCCAACTGCTGTGCTTCAATGCGGATAAACACATCTCGGCTGTTTTGTAATGTGTAGGGATAACATCAAGCAGCTTTCCGTCGGAGCAAACAGCCGAAAGGCACATATCTTCTGTCAGATACTTATCCGGGATAAATTCAACCGCCGCTCCTCCGTTATACTTGGCATTGAAAGCAGCCTTGCAAATCTCCTCCGAACGTTTCTCTGCGGGTACATATTCAAGATTGCCGCCGTTCTGCGAAACGGAATTTATGTACATTTCCTTGCTGTGAAAAGCTATCGGAACGACCTTCAGCAAATATCCAAAGCTTCTTACCGCTTCAAAGAACACCTTTGATGTTTTGCAGCTGTCGGGAATATGCTCCAGCGTATACTTGTTATTGCAAGCAGCAGCTTCACATACTTTCGGAGTAAGCTTGTCCATCGGTATATGCTCCCATATTTCCTTTGCTTCGTAACCCCAACGCATCCGTTTACTATTTAACGCTGCTATGCACAGCTCCTCGGTCAGATACTGTTCTGGGACATACTCTATCGCACTTGGATATTCCTCCAGATGTTTTATACAGATTTCGTAGATTTTATCAAGGTTTTCCATTTTCACAGTTTCCTTTCTGTTCCCCGGTGGGGAATTTTTATTTTGTCACAGACATAAGGTCAGCCTTCCTTCATCTATAACAAAGCCGTGCTCTTCATAAAAATGATAAAGCCGATCTTTAGCTTCATTTTCTTTAACATCACCATAATAGACTCTTCCCTTTATTTTCGTCACATTAAGTTGCTCTGCATATTTAATGATTTCCGACAGAAGCAATGAACCGTAACCGTTATTACGATATTGCTCCTCAATGCCAATATCGGCAATGCAGAAAACACTTCCGTTAATTTTGCAGAATGACCTTCCAATGCAAGCCTGTGAAATATCACCGAAATTGTCCAATTTGTAAAGCTTGAAATCTATCGCCGAAACAGCATTTTTATAATCATATTTCGCCGCTGCGGTTATACAAATGTGATTATTGCAATGTGTCCGAATACATAATATCTGTTCAGAAGTTTCGTTAAGACCTTCAACCTTTTGAAATTCCCTTAATTCCATTTTTAGTTCGGTATTCTCTGAGCATAGCTTGCAATTGCTTTCCGTGAGCATATTCATAGCTGTGCAATTCTCGCAAAACATCTTCGTCCATATCCTTTTTAAAAGCTTCAAAGCGTTCATCACCCTTATAATCACTTAATTGGAGAGTATCACTGAGAAGAGCTATCAGTTCCGATTTTCTTTTTTTATCGGTATCGGGCAGAAGAGCAATATCTTCACAGAGCACCTGCAAATCAGAAATAAACCTAAAGCAGGATACACTTCTGCTTGCCCTAAATGCCGCTATGTAAATCAGCTTTGATGTTCGCCGTATTTCACCGGGAACATCACGCAGCCGAAGTTCATTTCTCAGTATCATCTCCTCTACCCATAATACCACATTTTTATGAAATTTGTACAGTTCTTCAATGTTATTCATAATGACCTTCCTCTCCAATTCCCCGGTGGGGAATTTTTCATTACATCTCAGATAAAATATCCGAGAAATACCCATCGTCAAACAAATATCTGAGCCAATTTGTACGATGCTTGATTTCCTCCACTATCTGTTCCTTAAATTCATCGGGAACATACCGCATCGCATTCGGATCATCTTCTATAGCAGCTCTACACAAATCAAAGTCACGCCTTTCAACGGGTATGTATTTCAGAGTTTCTCCGCATTTGCATACTGCCAATGTAGCATATGTTTCATATCTTTCATCATCAAGCGGGATAAGTCTGATATTGTTCGAGTCCTTCTGAACAAGACCATATAATTCCTCGGAACGATTATACCTATCAATGTCGATCTGACGAATACTGTTCTTTTCCGAAGCACTCAATATTTCCGAATAATATTCACTCTGATATACATCTTCGGGATTTATCAGCTTGGATTCTATCAGCTCCAGATAGAAATCATAATCAAAAGCTTCTCTCGGAATTCCTACCAGCCCGTTAAATCTTTTATCGTCAGTGTATTTCTTTATGGTTTCGATAACGTGCTCCTTTGTCCAATACCATTTAGGTATATATTTCCTGCTTACAATATCCTTATTTGCTTCGGAAATCATTGCTTCATCTTCCATATATTTTGGCGGAATGTATTGTGCATTGCTTGCACAGTAAACAAGTGCTTTCAGACATATATCTTTATCAATAAATCTGTCGGGTACATATTTGAGCAGATGGTCGTCTGCGTCCATTTCATCAATAGTCATCATATACCTTTTTACTCGCTTTTGCATACTCGCACAGTTATCAAAAGCAATTTTAACCATTTCTTTGGTCATATATTTTTCGGGAACATACGCCAATGCAATACCGTTTTCCTTCACCGCTATATCGCATATTTCTTGCGTAACAAACCACTTAGGCACATATTCCAAAGCAAGACCCTGATTCTCAACCGCATATTTGCATAGCTCATATGTTTTAAATTCATCGGGTATGTACCGCAAGCTGTACCAATATTTTTTTACCTCTCGAAAGCATATATCCATTACTCTCCGCTTCTTCTCCGCACTCCAATGAGGAAACATATCCACATCGTTCGGACGCACAGTTGTATCTTCCTCTGTCGGCTGTTCGGGAATATCTTGATTATACCGACCTCTCCGATCTTCAAGCAAAAACTCCACCGCATAATCATCAAGGTTCAATGTTTTTGTGTACGGCGTTTTGCTTATGTGGTCTTTCAGCTCGTTCTTATAGCGAAAAACCTTTGCACGAACATTCTTCTCGTCCTTATTGTATTTCTCACAGAATTCTTTTATTGTCATACTGACCACTCCTTATGATTTCCCCACTGGGGAATTTCTTTATAAAAATCCTTTCCCGGTATTCATACCAAGTTTCCTGCCTGAAACGCCCGCTGTAAACATATCTTTGAGCAAATTCAAGCTGTTCTGCATTTGGAATGATATTCATTCTTGTGTTCCGCTCCGCCTGAGCATAGATATTAATGCCCGTAAGCCTTTTTAATTGCTCAACACGATATGCAGCATTATCAATATCCTTTGTGACAAGCAGATAAACAAACAGCCTGTAAGGACGGACTCCATATTTCATAAGCTTTTCCGCTGCCGAAATAATAGCATCTATCTGAGGAATACTGTCACAGCTAAAGCGAATATGCCTTATCCAAGAAAGCTTTGACAGTATCTCCGCTATTTCATCGGTCACAAGACGTGCGTCCATTCCCTGATTCAGGTCGATTTTATATCCGCTGCCAATCATATTCTCAAGCTGTGCTATGCCGAAGTCGCTTGCAAGAATATTGTTATCCATAAGTACCAGCTTGTCGCTGTCGGATCGTATAAGCTGCCGCCATTCCCTATAAGGCTTTATATTACCCTCTTTTTCGGGAACGACACACCATCGGCATTTGTTCGGACAACCTCTTGTTATAAATCCTATCGCATAATCACATTCGGGATAAATGCTGTAATCGGGAAACATATCATCTATTTCCGGCGGGAGAACAGAGTGTACATCATAGCCCGTCCCGCCTTTTATAGTATCAGGCGGCAAATAGGGATTTTCGGGAGTGAAATCGAATATCTTGCTGGAATACACTATGTCATATTGCAATAACGGCAGCCACCATTCAACGGTATCTCCTTGCGATTTATGATATGCGGATATTTTCATCAACGCATAATTCGGAAAAGTTTTATGTGATATGTATTCCTGTTCACTGTCGTGCAGAGCTATTCTTTTCATCTTCATTAATCAACCTCATAAATTCCGCATCATCACTCAGATACTGTTTAGCGATCTGCTGGAACTGCCTAGTTGCCCAATCCGCTCCATTTTCCTCCGTATTATCAAATATATCCTGCAAAGCCAAATAAACATCAAGCTCATCGGGGAGCTTGCGAAGAAAATACATAAAGTCCTCGCCTGCTGTCCTGCCGCTAATAAGCCTATCAATATACTTCTGTTTCATAATATAGGTTCCCTTCAGATTTCTTTTTTATTTGCTTGTTCTTGCTCTCTTATTTTTGTATAGCAGAAAAGAGTTGCAAAGCAGTCACCAAGAGAATTGTGTGCTTTTTCTGACTTTTTCCAATCATATCCATAATATTCCGCACAGGTGGTGAGCTTCTGCCACTTGTAATCCTGCCTATCCTCGCTCCATTCTCCATATATCGGTGCAAATTCCCGCATAACATCAACTGTTATCGTGTCCTCACTCAGCTCAAAGCCACAATTTACAAGGAAATTAAGGTCAAACTCCGTATTATATCCGACGATTATATCTGCATCGTACAAAATCTGCTGTATCTCGCCGAAATAATCATAAATGTCCTCACAATCAGCCACCATTTGCGGAGAAATGCCGTTTACACGTTCCGCAGCTTTCCACTCGGTAGCAGTGATAGGCTTGAAATAAGCATTGAAAAGGGTGCTTCCCTGTTCGTCAATGATAGATAACTGTAAAATCTCGTCTGAGCTGCTATCAAGTCCTGTTGTTTCTGTATCTATGACTATGGTGCGTTTACCATCCGGTGTGCGTTGCAGCACAGTTTCGGCTGCCGCCTGTTCTCTTTTCCGGAACACTTTCTTTCGGTTCTCTTCAAAGATACGCTGCTGTTTTGCTTCTGCTCGGCGTTTTCTCCGAATAGCGTTCCTGCGTTCACGTTCCGGGGCAAAGTAGGCTCTGACTTCTTCATCAGATGCCTTATGCACCTCGTCGGCAAACAGATAGAGTGATTGTGTTCGGCAATATTGATTTACCCACAGTTTCTTGCCACAATCCGCATCATTTTTCAGATAGCCCTGTTTCGCCCATTGTCTTTCTGTTTGGCACTTCAAGTCAGTATGGAAGTTTGTCCTTACAGTCGATGTGCAGTTATTCCAATTTTCACTTCTCATTTTCTGCTCCTTTCAAGTTCATTATGGTATCCGCTCTATCCATTGACTGAATATATCGTACCAATCGTCCCGTATTTCTCCACCTCTGAATGTTTGAATTTTGAATATTTCGACAAGCTCATCAGCTGTGAAATACTCCGCTGCTTCCATTCGGAATGCGATCGGATTTCGATTATTCCAAAATGAAATCACTATCGCAGGCTTATTCTCATAATTGCAAATTTCAATTCTGGAAAACATAGTTCCCTGCGGCTTCTGAAAAAAAGCTTTCATTTTTTCTCTTGCCATTACTTCTTCATTTAATATCATATGATTTCCTTTCTTATTCCCCGCTAAGCTTACGGCGTTCAAGCTCCGTTTTGGGATTTGTACACCTATCTATCCACTCAGCTATTTTATCTTCATCGTTGTAATTATGCTCTTCCAAAAATCTGCCCTCCCAGCAGCCATACAATCCGTATGTATCAAACTCCGTTTTGGTAGCATTGCTCGGGGTCATTCTTTTACGCCATTCGGGACAGTAAGTCATATTCACAGCTTCGCTGATAAGGTATCTGATTACTTTAACTGTTCTGGTGCGATAAGACCGCAAATCAAGCTTTCTGCCGTTTTGATAGTCCTTATGGTCAAAGTAACAGTACGATGAGGCTACTCCTTGAAAATTAACAGTAAATACTTTGCAGAAAATATTGATATTCTCATTGACATATAATATGACAGTCGCACTACTGCCATTAACCTTCACGGTAACGTTATTGCTCTTCTGAATTACCGTTACTTTTTTGCTCTTAGGGAACAAATCCACTATTTCCATAACCAACTGCTGATTATAATCACGCATTTTTTCATTATCCATAATTGCCATAATATATCCTTCCATTCACGACTCTATTATCTGCTGTATTTCTGAACGATAACGTTCGTTTTCTTCTTCAATCTCCTTTTCCTCCCTCTTATTGCGGAGGATTCTCTTTATAATTAATTTCATTCCATCTTCGATATAAGGAACGCCCATCTGCAAACGGGCACAATGATATTCTTTTGTATTAATCAGTTTGTCGGCAATGTCTTGTCCTAAAATATGTGCCAATAATTTATGTTCTTTTTCCATCCGAATAGCAAGTAGTTTTTCTGCGTCCTGATAATTTTTTGCAGCCGCTTCGAAGCTTACATATATTCCGCCCTTACATTTAAATGTTAAGTCAAATTTATTAACGTCGCTTATCTTCTGAAAAACTCTTTCGTTTACGGTACCCGTTCGATAATCAACCTCGTATATTACTTGATTACGTTCCATTCCGATTTCCTTTTCAAGTTGTTTTTTAAGTATCGGTATAATAATTAACTCTTGAAATGGCAGTTTATAATCGTACCAACATTCTTCTAGTATTCTTAAAATCTTTATAAACCTTTCTGTATCATTAATGCGGAAAAGATCGGAACGCATTAATATTTGTTTTGTCAAAAAGTCTAAATCTTTATCAGACTCATCATTAGATACTCTGACAATAGCGTTATCACAATTATCATCTGTCAGACATTCATTTAGAATAACCATATCATCAGCATTAAGGAAACCTATCTTATTATCTACCATAGACTATTCTCCCTTCTGAATTTTTCAATTCACTGCATTTCTCTGAAAATACTCTTCAAGCGTTTCATCAGCTTTCATATTATCTGCGAGCTTGTTCAAAATAAGGATCGCACATTCCATTGACAGGACACCAAAGTCATTATCCGAAGCACTATGAGTTTTTATCTGTTCGGCAATTCCACGGCAAGACTCTCCCGTCCAAGACTTTAAGTTTTCCTCTGCCGGGTGCGGAAATGTATGCTGCTCTTTTTTGTATTTATGCATAAGCTTCAATGCTATGTTGATCCAATCGGTTTCGGTCAGATTATTTGCTGTGTTCTGCATTTTTTCACACCTCTCTTTATATTACCTATCCCGCTTCCTTCGATTTTCATCTTCCATATCCAGTTCAGCTTTTTCCGCCCTTTGTTCTTCAAGTGCTTTCTGTTCTGCCCGAGCTTTTTCCAGCAGGATGTCATAATCGCTTTGCATCTGCCGCAGATAATTTTGATAATAGCTGCCGTACTCTTTCTTCTCAGCATTTACTATTTCAAAATTTTCCGCTGTCACAGCAAATTGAGATTTCAGCTCTGTAAGCTTTTTCTTATGTGCTTCAATATTGGATAAATCGGAAAATCCCGCCGGAAGCTTTTTCTTCATTTCCATCAATTCCTTTATATCGGAGGGCGAAGGTTTTTCTTTTGAATTTATCTCGGCATACTTTTCGGCAATCGCAAGAAATTGTTCTTCTTTCTCAATTTCCGAAGCAAGTTGTTTCTTCTTTTTGGAAAGTTCATCGGATTTTTCGGCTGTTTCATTTACCAGATTTTCAAATTCCGTTACAGACCGAATATTTCTTTCGGTAAGGAAACTGAGCAGTTCCGAATTTTTTCTTAAATCCGAAAAAGAAGCCTTCAAATGATTTTCAGATTTCCTGAAAACCATAATCTGCAACTGCCGCAAGCAAAGTGCGTACTCTCTCTGAATACCATCATACTTCATTACAGCTGCAAGTGACATTTCCTGATTTTTATGCTCTATGCGATATTGCAGTTCCTCTATACCATAGCCGTCACCCAGCCGAAGCGTTCTGACTGCTTTTCGGTTTTTAGATGCTTTAACAGAAATATGCTTTCCGTGATTTACGACATATCCAAGCTTGCGAAGCTGTTCAGCCAAATCATCAACACTCCTCACTTCGTCTTGCAAAATCAAGCGGTCAATATCGTCACAAAGCTTTTGCTTCCACGATATGCCGTTCTTTCTTGCAAGCCATTCTCCGTATTTATGATTGGCTTTATATTTCTCATTTTCTACAATGCTAAGTCCGTGTTCCAAAGCAATATCGTTGGAAATCTTCCAACAATGCCTGAGAGTCGCTTTATTGTCTATCCAATGCTTGCCTTCCAGATCATAAGCGGAAACTGCGAAATGATTATGTATGTGTCCCCTGTCGATATGCGTACTCACCAACACCTGATGATTATTGCCGAACACCCGCTTCGCCCATTCAATTCCTATCTCGTGAGCTTCTTCGGGCGTAACCTCACCGGGCTTGAAAGATTGGATATAATGGTGCAGCCGAATTTTCTCTTTTGAAACTTTCTCATTGTTTTCCTCACTTTGTTCATTCAGCGACTTTTTATAAAACCGCTCCTGTGAGAAACATTCAAAGGTTGCCGCAAGCTCCTGATACGCACTTTGCACTTCGGCTGTACAATTCAGCCCCGTCACATATTTTGCTTGGTCGGTCTTATCCCCTCTTGTAATATACTGCAAAAGCTTCAGCGGGTGCTTTCGGACAGCAACGTGTTTAATTATCGGCATATTCCTACCTCATAAAATAATAGTTGGCTTCAATTCGACAAGATAATTGTCCATTACCTTACGGAAGTATTCCATCTGTTTCTGCATATCCTCAATGTCTTTTTGATAAACAGACTGTGTGCTGTTTGCAACTCTTGCGATCTGGTTAAGCTCCACTCCGATGCGATTGAACGACATCCTCAGATTGTTCAGTGCTGCCATATCGTATTTTTTGATTTCACCTTGCACAGCGATCGTTTGTATAAATGTTCCGGGTTTCATATGAACGTCAGCTGCTCTTTTGCAAACAATTCTCCATTCTTCGGGAGAAAAATATATAAGTTTTTGTTTATTTCTTTTTTGTGTGGGCATTAGTATCATCTCCTTATGAGTGATATAGGTTTTAGGGATTTCCCTAACCATAAAAGGCTATTTGGCATTTTATGGGAAAAGTAATATTACTTTTCTGCTCTTGCTATGCTACAAGCAAACCCCTTTCATTTTTCGCTGTCGGAGCTGCTTTTTTCGGCATTTTCATCAATATTCTCTCGCCGCACCTTGGAAATCGCATTAAGAATACGTTCTCCATATACGAAAGCACAGTGAACCGCAAGAAAAAGTACAGCTTCCAAAATAAAAACTTCAATCAATTTTCTCATCTCCTCTAATTACGCTCTGACTGTCAGAATTCCGCTTTCGCCGTCTAATCCTCCTTTTGCCAATAGCAACTCCCTGTCGCTTCGGATAAACGATAACCATACTTGTGCATAGCACCCGACACAACCATTTCACATACCATTCTTACACACTCGCTGACAAATTCAAGTTCGTCCTTATTATCTTTCTCACTCAAATTTGCAGCATAATTGAAATAACGCTTATACAGCTCACAATACATTTCGGTCGAATCGCCATATTTCTTTTCATCTTCAATTGCTGTCAAATCGCTGTTTATTTTATCGTGTACTTTTTCCCAAGTAACCATAATATATCACCTTTCCTTTTTAATAAGAATATCGAAAAAGAAAAAATTCACTCGTCGTGCAAATTGGATTATCATGCTTCCATCATTTCTGATTGAGTATTCTGCACCATCGCTGTTTGTCACAAGTCGGTGCTTTAGTATTTCTTGGACGTGATGGACAGCTCCAATCGTGTCCTTTTATGTCACATTCCTTTTGCCAACCACAAGACTTAAGCGACCTTCCGTTTTCATCTTCAAGTATGTATGTGATAATTTTCTTATATCCCATTTCGGTAGCAATCCGAGCCGCTCTTGAATAAAGGAAAGAGCATACATTCCTACTGCCATCTGTACAAAGTC
Source organism: uncultured Ruminococcus sp. (assembly GCA_964540575.1). Lineage (GTDB taxonomy): Bacteria > Bacillota > Clostridia > Oscillospirales > Ruminococcaceae > UMGS1889. The sequence continues at coordinate 15,013 of CAZINI010000010.1, read as the reverse complement.
GTACAACCTCTATTGTTTTTCCATCGTCTAAAATCCTACTTACAGGACGTGAACATTGTACGACTCCGATAAGATTACCATCATCATCTACACAGCCTATCCTAAACTTATCTCTGTAAACACTACTATGATGGCGATGATACTTATCAACAAATTCGTTTGCCTGCCATAATTCCAACGGTATCGCTTTCATTATCCGCCCTCCTGTTTAATTTTTTCACTATTTTCTTCGCTGTACATTTTCTTTTCATATAAAGAAATATCGAAAAAGAAAAAAATCACTTATCCTGCAAAATCGGTTTATCCTGCTTTCCGTCATCCCACCGACCCGTCCGCATATACTCAATGAACGGTTTTTTAGGGATGCGGTAAGTTCTGCCGATCCGAAGAACAGGGAAAGGCATACTTTCTACGCATCTGTAAAAAAGCCGCCGTGACATTCCGATAGCCGCTGCTGCTTCTTCGGCATTCAGGAATTCTTTCGGTAATGCTTCAATCGCTTCAATCGTTAAATTTGCCATATTGCTCCACCTCTACTTTATTTATGGTAGTATTATAATTTCATAATACTTAAGACTATCATTAACTCGACCAGAAGAATATTTCTAAGAAGACGTGCTTTTCTCAAATCGCAATGACTATTTAAGAATTTGTAGTCAAAAGTAATTATTGCAACCACAATTTCAGTTACACTGCATTTATCATCTGAAAACGTAAGATGACAGCCAATGTTAATTCCAATGACGCAACATATTATAAGAATAATATCCACAAAAATTCACCTCAAATCTTCATTTTTCTACCTTTGTAAAAAATTGTAGCAGTCATTACAAAGCTTCAATCCTCCTTAACATCATTTTCAAGCATAAATTTGAAGTAATTGAACTTTGATTTTAATGGCGGCAAATCTGTTCGGGAAATTCTGTGTTTTAGCTCCTTGTATTTAAGAAGCAGGTAATCATATCTTGCTAAATCATCTTTATGGCTTGGTATCTTCCTAGCTATGATACTGTAAATGATTTGCATTTCATCTTCCGAAAAGTAATTATCGCAGGCATCGGCAAGAAATTCAATTTTTTCATTGCTGTATGTATTTTCTTTTTCCTGTTCATCATTTTCGACTTTTGTTTGATATTCCTCGTTTTCTTCATAATCATCAAACATTAGTTGTTCCTGATGGTTCGGCTTTATGAAAAAGGTAATGTATTCGTATGAATGCCCACATCGTTTACACTCATATGTGAAAGTTACGTCCGTAAGCTCAGACAATGCTTTTTGACAAATATCGACTACGTCACGCTTAAAATATTTCCACGGCATATCAGGATTTACCTTGAGCCAATCGATAAGCTCTGCAAGCTTTATCGTCTTTTTGCCGAGTCCTTCATATTCCTTCATCAGCATATAGAACTTTATCTGATTTGCAGAGTTAAGACGCATACTATATTTCAGCTTTCTGATGAAATAACCGTCCTTTGCAATATCAAAAAACAAATCGACAGCTCTGTCGTGGCAATCAAGAGTAACGATCCAACCCTTTACATCATCTTTTTTCAACTCAACTTCCTTAAAAAGCTGGAAGCCAATAAATTCACCCGTATTAGCATTCGGAAGAAACACACATCTTCCGAGAAGAGCTTCTACATTAGTTCTGAGAGTTTTATATCTCAGATCGGTTATTCCCAGATCCTTCTGAAACTCCTTGAGAGTAAAGATTACTTTCCGGGTACTCTTATCACGTGGATTTATTCTTGATAAGTATTTATCCAATACTTTCAGCTCATTAGTACAGAATTTTTCACTCCGCATCAAATTGAGCCTGTGTGACATCTCAATAACGTATTCCTTTTTTTCAGACATTTTTTCACTTCTTTTCTGATGAAAACCAACAGTCAAACCGTCAAATGTTAGATTGCTTGTTTATATAACATATTTATATACTTGTTATAAGCTTGTTTACCGAGCCTGCGAACCCTAATAGAATAAGGCTTTACAGACTTAAAGGTGAGGAGCAATTTCTCAAAGGTGAGGATTAATCCCGAAAAGGTGAGGAGCAATTTCCTCTAAAGGTGAGGAGTAATTTCCAAAAAGGTGAGGAGTAATTTCCCCCAAAGGTGAGGAGCAATTCCCCCCCTAAAAGGTGAGGACTAATTACGAACACATTTTCCTCTTTGAGCTAATTGTTCCTGCCGCCTTGGGAAAAATATGTGCAGCTCATTATCCTCGATATGTAGGAGATCGCATATCATATACATTTCATCGGCGGTGAACGGACTGTAACCCATAAGCTTTTTTGAAAGCGTACTTGGATCTATGTGTATGCGTTCAGCAACAGTCTTTTGGTCAATATCTTCCTCAAGAAGTCTTGCTCTTAACTTCGTAAACGGTTTTGCCATTCCTTTCAGCCTCGCTTTCCCAATAACTGAGTATTTTTAACGATGCACTCAGCACATTCTGAGCCTTATATGTAATATTGTAGCCGTTAATGTACTGATAAAGCTGCTGTACCGTACTGAGTCGTATTCCTCTGTTATTCAGCTCCATAAACAGATCTTTTTGACTTTTGCCCAGAGCTGCTAACCTTGCTTTGATAATTCTTCCTGTGTTAATATCCACTTCTATCCGCCTTTCTTTTGATATATTTTTTTATTGTGCCAAATGGGATACTGATATTGTTATCGTCCAAGAAGTCTAAAACGGCTCCTAAACAGTAATTTTTGTTGATCATACAGTCAACAGCCGCCTTTATGTGCGGCGGAAACTGTTCAACCGATTTATAATATACACTGTCACACTCTGTCATATCATAAGTGTTTTCTAACGCTTCTACACGCCGCAGGAGAGCATTTTGTTCAAGCACCTCTATTCTCCTTGACAAGCTTTCAAACTCGCTTGTATGGGCTTGTGGTGCGGTGTATGAGCCTGTCCTTCTGATAGATGGAAGTACTTCGTGTGTTACCCACCGTTTGAATGGCTTTGCCTGTGGTTTGTCGGAACGGAGAATTACACTGTATAAGCCGCTTTCGTTGATAAACCACGTTTCACCCTGACGGGGTAAGTCAAGCTTACGGCGTTCATCATCATCAAGTCTATCCGCAACAACACGGGGATTAGACAATTCTAAAACGTTGCAGACATCAGCAAGAACCCACCAATACTCATTGTCAATATCTACGGTTCTTATATTTGAATTATTGTAGTTCCACATTTTTATTTCATTAACCATTTTTACCTCTTATTTTTTGTTGACTTTTCATCGAATATGTTTTATAATAAAAAGGAGTATATGATTCATTACACAAAATGTAATGAATTACTAATTTATCTTAATTATAATCCGTATATCTTAATTTGTCAAGAAGAAAATCCGTATTTCTTAATTATTGTGCAATTCTGCCATTTTAAAGGACTGATTATATGACAATTTCACAACGAATTTTTCTTTTATTAAAAGAAAAGAGTCTTAAGCAAAAAGATTTAGCTATACAAACTGGCATATCTTCATCTGCCGTATCTGATTGGAAGAAAAAAGGAACAAACCCTGCTGCTGAAAATTTATCCGTAATTGCGGATTTTTTGGGTGTGTCAATAGAATACTTATGCACAGGAAAAGAAAGAAGTGCGACATCCCTTAGTCTTGATGAACAAGAATGCTTGGAAAAATTCTCAAAATTAAAACCAAGGGATCAAGGCAGAATACTAGAGCGAATGGAAATGCTATACAACAACTATCCACCAGAGGAAAAAGAAGATGTATCATAATGACAAAAACGCATTAAGTCAAGAATACTCATTATTTAAAATTTATCATACAGGGGAAGAGAAAAATGGAAATAACAAAAAAATGTCAAATCTGCGGTGATACTTGTGGGGACAAATATCAATTATGCAGAAATTGTAATACTAAAAAAAATGAAGGTCAAATCAAGCAATGCGAATATTGCAAAAAATTTTACATTGTTGCAGAAGGCTGTTCTTGTATGTTAGAGCCGGTTGACTTTAACAATGCTTATCGTAAAAATATGAAGACTCCTCTGAAATTCAGATGTGAAGATGGTCATTATGTTAGATCGGAAAAGGAGCAGAAAATTGATAATTGGCTTTATCACAACTCGTATTTGCACGCTTATGAACCAATTTTGCCGCTTTATACTGAAAGTGGATTATTAGTGTATAAAATACCCGATTTTTACATACCAAGCAGAAATTTATATATTGAGTATTGGGGTTTAAATGATGAAGAATACTTAAAATATAGGAAAGAAAAAGAAAATCTCTATAAGCTAAATAAAATTGACTACATATCAATTTGCCCAGAAGATATTGAATATTCAGAAGATGCACTATCATATAAAATCAACTATGACAGAAGAAAAAAAACATTCCCCAATGGGGAATAAAAGGAAGTGATACCTACGAAACGCACCAACACCGCCGTTTGGATGGATAAATACAACCGCTGGCAGATAAAAGTCCAAAAGGACGGAATACGGAAAACGTTTTACAGCAGCACACCCGGCAGAACAGGACAGCGTGAAGCTAATGCAAAAGCCGATGCGTGGCTTGAAGATAACATAATCAATACACGTCTGAACGTAAAAAAGACAACAGAAGAATATATTGAGCAGCTAAAGCTCACTACTTCAAAATCTCATTATATCCAATATGAACGCTATATCAACAATTGGATAAATCCCAAGATAGGCACATTAAAAATACAAGCTCTCACCGAACAGCACTTACAAAACGTCATCAACAACGCTTACAATAAAGGCTTAGCTAAAAAAACGCTGCAAAATATAAAGAATTGCATATCATCGTGGCTTAAATTCTGCCGTATGAATAAATATACTACGCTATATCCCGAAAATCTCAGTATCCCCAAAGGAGCAAAAACAAAAGAAAAAGCCATTTTACAGCCCGAGGACGTAAAAAAGCTTTTTCTTTCAGATGTTACATTAAGAAAAGGTGCCGAAAGATATGATATATACATCAACGCATATAGATTTCAAGTATTAACCGGAATGCGTCCGGGTGAGATCATTGGCTTAAAGTGGTCTGACATAAAAGGACAAGACGTTAATTTAAAGCGTTCAATCAACGTATATGGCGAAGTCACAAGTGGAAAAAATGAAAATGCTCGCCGCAGTTTTCAACTGACAGAGTTTTCACAGCAAGTCCTTGATGATCAAAAAGAAATGCTCAAAAGGAACGGCATTACTTCGAAATTTGTCTTTCCAAATGAATATGGAGAAAATGTTGCCGAAAGAACATATTCTCTGCATTGGCGTAAATACCGTGATTATAATCAGTTATCTGCCAAAACAACATTATATGAGCTGCGACACACATTTGTTTCTATTACAAAATCATTGCCCGAAGGATACCTTAAACAGCTTGTAGGACACAGTAAAGATATGGATACTTACGGAGTATATTCACACGAATTGGGCAGTGATAAGAATGAAGCCGCAAAAATGATCCAAGGCATTTTTGAGGAGATTATTAACGATAAATAATTCTAAAAATAACCCGTTTATTAACCCACTTATTTATTTTATAAGCATCATACTCTTGATTTTTATATTTACAAAATGGCATAAAATCAAGTAGATTTTATATTTATAAATTGAATATGGTTATAAAAAATGAATGGCACGGGTTCGAATCCCCTTATCTCCACCAGTTAAAGTGCCTTTATTGGGCACTTTTTTATTATCCGAATACCTATAAGGAATGAGATAAAAATGGAATTCAGAACAGCAAAGCTTACCGACCTGCCTCAGCTTAAGTCGGTATTTAAAGCAATTATCGAAAATATGAACAGTAATAATATTCCGATATGGGACGATATATATCCCTGTGAATTTTTCGAGGAGGATATAGAGAATGAGCAGCTTTATCTCCTGACGGAAAACGGCGTGATAGTTTCCGCATTTGCATTGTGCGGCTCAAATTCGGGCGAAAATGCGGTGAAATGGAGCTTCCCCGCCAAAAGTCCGCTGTACCTTGACCGCTTCGGGGTAAATGTGAACTATCTTCGGAATGGAATTGGCAGTCTGATGCTTGAAAAAGCGGAGAAAACCGCAAAATCAAAGGGTGCGGACAGTCTGCGGCTTTTTGTGGTGGACATAAACAAGCCTGCAATACGACTTTATGAGAAGAACGGTTTTGTGAAGGCAGACGGGGTTTATGATGAAATTATTGATGATGAGCTGACGCTGAGAGAATTTGGGTATGAGATGAAGCTTGTTTAAACGAAAAGAGCTGACCCATTCAAAAAGGTCAGCTCTCTTTTTATAGCAAAATCAATATAAAAATTATTCCCACTCAATAGTAGCCGAGGGCTTGGGGCTGAGGTCGTAGAGAACTCTGCAAACTCCGGGAACCTCCGCCAAAATCCTATCTGTTATCTTCTTGAGAACAGCCCAATCTATCTCGGGAACGGTTGCCGTCATAGCATCAACAGTGTTTACCGCACGGATAATTACAGGCCAGTCAAAAGCACGCTTGCCGTCACGAACGCCCGTTGAACGGAAATCGGGAACAACTGTGAAGAACTGCCAAACCTTGGGAGTAAGCCCAGCCTTGTCGAACTCGTCACGGAGGATAGCGTCAGCTTCACGGAGAGCGTTCAGCCTGTCACGGGTGATAGCACCAAGGCATCTTACGCCAAGTCCGGGACCGGGGAACGGCTGTCTGTCCACCATGCTTGCGGGAAGTCCCAGAGCACGTCCCACAACTCTTACCTCGTCCTTAAACAGCAGACGGATAGGCTCTACCAGCTCAAACTGCATATCCTCGGGAAGTCCGCCAACATTATGGTGTGCCTTAACGCCGTCACTTTCGAGAATATCGGGGTAAATAGTTCCCTGTGCAAGGAAAGAAATGCCCTCCAGCTTTCTTGCTTCTTCGTCAAACACCTTGATGAACTCTCCGCCTATTATCTTACGTTTTGTTTCGGGGTCGGAAACTCCTGCCAGCAGGTCAAGAAAACGGTCGGTTGCGTCGATATAAATGAGATTTGCGTCCAGCTGATTTTTGAAAACTTCAATTACCTGCTCGCTTTCGCCCTTTCTCATAAGACCATGGTTAACGTGAACGCAAACCAGCTGCTTTCCGATAGCCTTGATAAGAAGTGCGGCAACGACTGAGCTGTCAACGCCGCCCGAAAGTGCCAGCAGCACCTTCTTGTCGCCGACCTGTGTTTTTATTTCCGCAACCTGCTCGGCGATAAATGCTTCTGCCTGTGCGGGGGTGGTGATTCTTTCCATAGAATCGGGTCTTGTGTTGTTCATTTGATCCTCTCCCTTTTGAATGTCATATTATTGTAGTTTCCCTGAAAACTATTTATATTATAGCATGATACGACAGACTATTCAAGTGCTAAATATAAAAAATCCCGAAAATCATCTTTTTCCATGATTTTCGGGATATATTTTTTCTATTCGGGGACAGAATTATTCCCACTCAATAGTAGCAGGCGGCTTAGTAGTAACGTCATAAACAATTCTGTTTATCGACTTCACCTCGTTGACGATACGGCTTGACGCAGTTTCAAGAACGTCATAAGGAATGCGGGCAAAATCGGCAGTCATAAAGTCGGTGGTGGTAACAGCTCTCAGTGCAAGGGTGTAATCGTAAGTTCTGCCGTCGCCCATAACGCCGACGGAACGGTTGTTGGTGAGGACTGCAAAATACTGATTAACGGACTTGTCCAGCCCTGCCTTTGCAATTTCCTCACGGAAAATCCAGTCAGCGTCCTGGAGAATTTCCAGCTTTTCATCGGTTATCTCGCCGATAATTCTGATAGCAAGTCCCGGTCCGGGGAACGGCTGACGCCATACCAGCACGGGGGACAGTCCCAGCTCCTCGCCCAACTTTCTCACCTCGTCCTTGAACAGCAGTCTGAGCGGCTCGATTATCTCCTTGAAATCCACATAATCGGGCAGACCGCCAACGTTGTGGTGGGACTTGATAACAGCAGCGTCCCCTGCTCCGCTTTCGATAATGTCGGGATAAATAGTTCCCTGAACAAGGAAATCAACCTTTCCTATCTTCTTAGCTTCCTGTTCAAATACTCGGATAAACTCCTCGCCGATAGTTTTCCTCTTTGTTTCGGGGTCGGAAACGCCTCTCAGTTTGGACATAAACTGCTCCTTGGCATTTACCCTGACAAAGTTAATGTCCCAGTCCTTGAATGCTGCCTCGACCTCGTCGCCCTCGTTTTTCCGCATAAATCCGTGGTCAACGAAAATGCAGGTAAGCTTATCTCCCACCGCCTTGGACAGCAAAGCCGCCGCAACGGAAGAATCCACGCCGCCCGAAAGTGCCAGCAGCACCTTTCCGTCGCCGACTTTTTCACGGATAGACTTTATCGCCGTCTGAGCGTACTCGCCCATAGACCAGTCGCCCTTGCAGCCGCATATTTCATAAAGGAAATTATGGAGCATTTTTGTTCCGTCAACGGTGTGATTTACCTCGGGGTGGAACTGAATGCCGTAAAGCTTACGCTCGGGACATTCCATTGCCGCCGTGGGACAATTTTCCGTGTAAGCAACATTTTTGAAGCCCTCGGGTATTTTTTCAATATAATCCGTATGACTCATCCAGGAGATATTTTTCTCGGGAAGTCCCTTGAAAAGCAAAGACGAAGTATCATAAACAGTTTCCGTCTTTCCGTATTCGCTTGTAATAGCAGTGGAAACCTTTCCGCCGCAAAGATGAGCAATAAGCTGGCAGCCATAGCAAAGTCCCAGAACAGGCACTCCCAGCTCAAAAATTTCCTTGGAAACCGTAGGTGAAGTTTCCAGATAAGCACTGTTGGGACCGCCCGTAAAGATGATTCCCACAGGATTCATTTCACGAAGCTTGCTGATAGGTGTCTTGTACGAATGCACCTCGCAGTAAACGCCGCACTCTCTGACACGCCGTGCGATAAGCTGATTGTACTGTCCGCCGAAGTCAAGAACTATAACTAACTGATGAGCCATTCTCTTTCCCCATTCCTTTAAATATTTCGATAAATGCCACATTGTATCTGCCGTTTAGTAATGTCAATATTTTTATGAATTTTTCCATTTAATTGAAAATAGTTCACAGTATATTATGCCACATTTCGACCAAAAAAGCAAGCAGAAAATTTTGAATAAATCCTTGAAAAAAATGTGGATATATGCTATAATATTTTAATGCGGTAAAAAATCCGCCAATCACACACGTTTTTAAGGAGTAACATATGGAATTTATTGGATATACAGGCACCTTTCATGGTCATGCAGAGCAATCATTTGAAATTTTGGAAATACTGACAGATGCTCTGCTTGATTCTCTGAAAATGCTGCCCTTTCTGTTTGCGGCATTCCTGTTTATGGAATATTTCGAGCATAAGGCAGGAGATAAGCTGGCAAACGCCCTGAAAAAAATGGGCGGCTTCGGCTCTGTCGGCGGTGCACTTATCGGCTGTATACCGCAGTGCGGATTTTCGGTTGCGGCGTCAAACCTCTATGCAGGCGAGCTTATCACCGCAGGAACGCTGCTTGCGGTGTTTCTCTCCACCTCGGACGAAGCTGTTCCCGTTCTGCTCGCCCACCCCGACAAGGTGGGGGCAATTTGGAAGCTGCTGCTTATAAAGGTGATAATCGCCATCATTGCAGGGCTTCTGTTAGACCTCTGCCTTAAGCTTTTCAAGCGAAAACGCCGTGATGAACCCTTTGAGGAATTCTGCTCCGACTGCGGCTGCGGCGAGCACGGCATTTTTTACAGTGCCTTCCGTCATACGCTGAATATTTTTATATTCATACTTCTGGTGAATATCCTTCTGAATGGAATAATTTCCTTTGTGGGCGAAGAACGCTTCTCTGAATTTCTTTCGGGAATACGTGTGTTCCAGCCCTTTGTTGCGGGATTGGTGGGAATGATACCCAATTGTGCCGCATCGGTGGTAATTACCGAGCTTTTCGTTCAGGGAGGAATAACCACAGGCTCTGCTGTTGCGGGGCTGTCTACGGGTGCGGGCGTGGGACTTGCCGTGCTTTACAGGTCCAATAAAAGCGTTGGTGAGAACATTTTCATCACCGCCGTGCTGTACCTTGTGGGAACATTTTCGGGACTTCTCATCGACCTTCTGGGGATAACTGTTTTATGAAAAAGCTGATAGAATCATTCAAAGCCGAGCCTGTTCTGTGGATCTCGGGAATACTCGCCTTCATATCCTGCATCATCGCCCCAAAAGGCGGCAATCTTCTTGAAATGCTGGACACGGATATGATGGCAGTGCTTTTCTGCTTTATGCTGATAATTTCGGGCTTTGCCGAGAATGGGCTTCTTCAGCTTGTTTCGGAAAAGCTGGTGTCAAAGGTGCACAGTGCGAGAACGCTTTCGGCTGTGCTGGTTGCTGCGGCGTTCTTTATGTCAATGCTGATAACCAACGATGTTGCACTGATAACCATCGTGCCGTTTACCATAATGACACTTGCCTCAATGCCCCATTATATACCGTTCGTGCTGATATTGCAGACCGCTGCGGCGAATATCGGAAGTATGGCGACACCCTTCGGAAATCCGCAGAATTTGTTTCTGTTTTCGGCATTTGATATGGCTGCGGGAGAATTTTTCCGACTGACGCTCCCCATTTCCCTGCTGGGACTTTTTCTAACAATAATCCCCGTTTTTCTCTTGGAAAATGAGGATTTTGAACCGTCGGGCAGAGAGCCTGCTTCACTTAAACATAAGCCCTATCTTGTACTTTACGGCATACTTTTTGTCCTGTGCATACTGTCTGTTTTCGGCATTCTGGACACGTTCACCACCTTTATGTCGGTGTGTATAGTCATCTTCATAACGGAAACTGAGCTGTTTACAAAAGCGGATTATTCGCTGCTGCTTACCTTTGCTTTTTTCTTCGTTTTTGTGGGAAATATCAAGCGGATAGACGAAGTGAGCAGCTTTATGTCCGAGTTTATCAGGGACAGAGAGTTTCTCTCCTCGCTGCTGCTTTCGCAGGTCATCTCAAACGTCCCCGCAGCGATGATGCTGTCGGGCTTTACGGACAGGGGCGACGCACTTATCCTCGGCACGAACATAGGCGGTCTGGGAACTATCATTGCGTCCCTTGCAAGCCTTATTTCCTATAAATTTTATTGCAGAACGGAGGGTGCAAAGCCGTTTTCCTATCTGCTGAAATTTTCCCTGCTGAACTTTTCAATGCTGATAATCCTCGGATTATTTGCATACTATATTATTTTGTGAGGTCTGATAAATGGCTGATGAATTTTCAAGAATGAGAATGCTGATAGGCAGCGACAAGCAAAAAAAGCTGTCCGACTCCGCTGTAATGGTATTCGGAGCGGGCGGCGTCGGCTCGTATGTTATTGAAGCCCTTGCACGGGGCGGCATCGGAAAAATAGGCATTGCGGATAATGACACCGTTTCCGTCACCAATATAAACCGCCAGCTTATTGCCCTGCACAGCACCGTCGGCAGATACAAAACAGAGGTCTGTGCCGAACGTATCGGGGATATAAATCCCGACTGTCAGGTGAAGCTGTACACAATGTTTTATTCGGAGGAAAACGCCGCCGAAATTGACCTTTCGGAATATGACTATATCGTTGACGCCATAGATTCCGTCCCCTCTAAGCTGTTTCTTGCATCGGAGGCGGTTCGGCTGGACATACCTATCATTTCATCAATGGGAACGGGAAACAAGCTTTATCCCGATAAGCTGAAAATAACCGACATTTCCAAAACGCACACCTGTCCCCTTGCAAAGGTCATGCGATATGAGCTTCGCAAACGTGGGATCGATCATCTCAAGGTGCTGTTTTCCGAAGAAAAAGCAGTCCCCCATATGGGCGAATGTGAGGACGAAAGCGGCAAGGGCAGACACGTCGGCTCGGTAAGCTTTGTCCCCTCCTGTGCGGGGCTTATGATAGCAGGCGAAGTTATCAGGGATATTTCGGGAATAAATTGACATTTTTCAAGCCGTTCGGCATCAGCCGTACGGCTATTTTTTATTTTGAAGGAGCCGCTGATTAATACGACTGCGGCAGTTAATTGAAATACTATAGCGGTACATAAAAATATCCTGACAGGGCTTGTAGGGGAAAAAGCATAGCTTTGGTTTCCCGTCCCGCAGTTACCGAAAGAACTTTTGAAATCTGCGGGCGGGGAAACCCCGCCCCTACAATAATGCTATTTTTATGGATTGCTATAATTCCACTTTTCTCTCTCCACATTAAATTCATAACTCAACACTCAACATTAAACACTTATTGAATATTTCCCGAAAAAATGCAGATAATATCTCCAAAAAACGGAGATGAAAGCAAATGTCCATAGTATTTATCAGGGCAGCAATTCTGTACGCTGCGGTGATTGCGGCGGTGCGGCTTATGGGAAAGCGTCAGATAGGCGAGCTGCAGCCCTCGGAGCTTGCCATAACTATCCTCATATCGAATATAGCAACACTGCCCGTTGAGGATCCATCTATCCCGCTGATAACGGGGCTTGTCCCCATATTCACCCTTGCCGCCATGGACGTGCTAGTGGGCTTCTGGTCGCTGCACAGCTGGCGTGTCCGCCGAATACTGTGCGGAAAGCCTGTTATCGTCATAAGCGGCGGAGTTATCGACCAAAAGAAGCTGAAGGAGCTTCGATATACCATAGACGACCTGATGGAGGCTCTGCGTTCCTACGGCATATTCGACATATCGGAGGTGCAGTTTGCGGTGGTGGAAACTACCGGTGCATTGTCCGTATATGAGAAAACCAAGTATCAGGCGGCAGAAAAAGGAGATGTGGGTGCAAATGCAAATCCCGAAGATCCCCCCGTGATAATCGTTCAGGACGGTATCCTTATCCCCGAAGCCCTGAACCGCTCCTCGATCACGGAAAAGCGGTTTTCAGAAATATTGTCGGGCAAACGGCTGAAAATCTCCGATATTTTTCTTATGTCCGTTAAATCGGACGGAACATTCAGGATAGTTAAAAAGGAGCGTGCTGTATGAAACGGATAATTCTCTGTGCGGGACTGCTGCTCTGCATCTGCATTTCGTCATTTCTTACGCTGAATATGCTGAAAAACCGCACTGCATATTTCACGGATAATCTGGAGGATATTTCACGGCTGTATGAGCTTGAAAGATACGACGAAGCATACCGAAAGGCGGATATGATATATGCCGACTGGAACAAATTCTGCCGCACCGCTTCCGTCATTGTTGATCTGGACAGGCTTGAAGAGATAAACAGCTCCTTTGCAAAGCTTCTCCCGCTGATAAAAATACAAGCGGAGGAAACCGAGTCGGAGATAAAAAGCCTTTCAAAGCGTATCGACAGGCTTTACGGAGCGGAGATACCATTATGGTACAACGTTTTCTGACCGTTTTTTCTCCCCCAGCCCCGAAGCTGTCAGCCAAAGTGCGGGGATAATGATAATGTCCCCGAATATGCCGTAAACCGAAAGCCCCCTTTTCATTCCCGCCTGCGACCGAAGTGCACAGGGAATGTAAGGCGGGGCTTCTGCTGTTATCTCGCCTGTGGGAGATATGACCGCCGTTACCGCCGTATTCGCCGCCCTGACCACCCAGCGGTCATTCTCCACCGCCCTCAGAACGGCATGTGCAAGGTGCTGATCTAAGGCACGGGTGTTGTCAAACCAGGAGTCGTTGGTGATGACGGCAATAAGCTCTGCACCGTTCCTGACGGTTTTTCGGGATATTCCCGGGTATACCGATTCATAGCAGATGACCGTCCCCACGCTGCCTGCGGAGGTTTCCAGAGGCAGCGAAACCATTCCCGCCGAATAGCCGCTGTAGCCCTTAACAGCCGAATCGGGCACCAGCGGAAGATATTCACCGAAGGGTACCAGCCGCTGCTTGAAATACGGCTTTGAGATATTCCCGTCAGGCTCGAACGCCGCCGCTGAATTGTAACGATCGCCCCCGACCCGACAGTTTATCCCCGTGACAAGCACAGAGCCGCTGTTTCGGGCGAGTTTTTTCAGTCCCACGGTGAGATATTCGTCATAGTCAAGAAAGCCTGCCACAGCTGTTTCGGGAAAAACGATAAGCCGTGTATTATCGGTATAAGCACACTCGGATAAGCCGATATATTTTTCGGTCATTTTGTCGGGCGGTGATGACCACTTCTGCCGTCCCGAAAAATTCCCCTGAACTAGAATGACCTCCGTTTTCTTCTCGGCGGCATAGTCATAACGATTTATCCGCAAATATCCATAGGAAATATTCAGTGAAATACCGCATATAATGAGGACTGTACCGCTTATCATTTCCCTGTTTATACGCTTTCTGTTGGCGATGAGATAAGCCGCCGCACCGTTTATCAGCAGAACAAGAAAGCTCAAAAACAATCCCCCGAACAGCGACGCCGACTGTATAAACGGCGTAAACACCGCAGTTATCGTCCCGACACGCCCCCACGGAAAGGAAAACCCGGGGACTATCTCCATAAGAAATTCCCCGAAACAAAAAAGCAGTGCATATCTGGCACTGTCCCATAAATCGGACTGTTTCACTCGGATAAACACCGCCGTTGCCGCAAACATAATCAGTCCGAACAACGCAGGCAGTATCGCCGTCAGCAGCACCAGCAGAAAAGCGTTTATCCCGTCCGAAAAGGGCAGCATACCATAAATGCCGTATATCCACGAAAGCAGCGGCATATAGTAGCCGTATGAGAACAGCAGCGTTTCCCGCCGAAGCTCCCGTGACGAGCCGCAGCCGTATATCCGCAGCATCATCGGGATAAGTGCAGCAAAGCAAAGCAGGTTCCAGCCGCTGAATGTAAAGGAAGCCGCAAGGGCTATGCCCGAAAAGAGGGAGAAATATTTTGTAAAATGAAGCTTCACTGCTATCCCTCCCTTGAAATTAACTGAAATTTTAACAAATCTTCACATTATTTGTGCCGAATATTCAGATAATGTGCTATAATATAAATTAGTGCGTACTCAATAACTGCCCATCGGGCAGTTATTGGCTGAAAATCCTGT
>CAZINI010000009.1:0-74874 GCA_964540575.1 uncultured Ruminococcus sp. | reverse complement strand
TGCCACGAACCATAGAAACCTTGTTGATAGCGTTGTCGATCTTGTCGATAGCTGCATTAGCGTCCTTCTGAGTAGCAAGGGACAGCTTATCTGTTCCAAGACCTCTAGCGGAGCAGTCAAGGTCAGCTGTGAGCTTGCCAAGTCCATCGGAAGCATACTTAAATGTAAAGTTTACGCTATCCTTAGTTCTTGCACCAACCTGAAGAGTAATGTTATTGGTGTAAGTCATTGTAGCTGTAGATGCATTGTTTGAGTTAGACTTAGAAACAGAACCATCATCAACTTCCTTAACTTCAACGTTAGGTGAAACAGATGTATCATACTGATTATTCTCAATAGCAAGCTTATATGTAAGCTTACCGGAAGAATCGTCAGCAGCTACGCTCTTGGTAGGAGTGATGGTAAAGAGGTCGTCACCCTTAGTTCCATCGGACTTTGCAGTTGAAACAGTGATTACACCATCAGCAGTTGCCTTAAGGAAAACATTAGTTTTGCCGTCAGCAAGAGTCATCTTTGTACCGGTAGTTTCACCTGTGTAAGCAGTTCCGTCAGCAAGAGTCAGCTTAATATCGCCGGCAGCTGTAGCGGTAGTCTTAGCGTAAGTAAATTCAACAGTCGCACCATCCAAAGCATTGAAGATGTTGTTGATTGTTTCATTCATCTTTGCGTCTGTAACATTTG
This sequence comes from uncultured Ruminococcus sp., assembly GCA_964540575.1. Lineage (GTDB taxonomy): Bacteria > Bacillota > Clostridia > Oscillospirales > Ruminococcaceae > UMGS1889. Next base: position 74,193 of record CAZINI010000009.1, on the reverse strand, counting down.
TTGTATTGATTTCAGTTTTAAGGTTAGCATTAGCCAGCTTTGTTGCTGCTGCATCTGCACCTTCCTTAAAGCCTGTAGAATCAACGAGAACTGCACCCTGGTTTGTAGGAGCCATTCTTGCTGCATAAGGGTTATTGAGTGTAAGTGTAAGTGTATCGCCATTCTGGAGATCTGTCTGGTTAAGAACTACATTAGCAACATCAACACCGTCAGCCTTGAAGGAGAAACCACCATTAGTAGTTGAAGTTATTGTATCGATCTTCGTAGCGTCTGCACCATTAGTTGCATTTGTGCAAGTCCATTCCTTCTTAGTTGCATCGTACTCAAAAGTAAGATCAACACTATCAGGACCTGTATTAGTACCGGTTGCAGATCTATCCCAAGTTGTATTCAGCTTGTTCCAAACTGTATCAGCCTTAGTCTGACCCTTAGTGGTGTCTACATCATCAAACAGCTGGAAATCAACTCTGTTGACATCCTTAGCTGTGAGCATCTTGGGATCTCTTGTACCATTGCCATAGTTGAACTCACCATCAACAGCCTTAAGACCATCAGCCATCTGACCACCGTTCAGGACAACAACACCGTTAAAGTCGGTATCAGCGATCTGATTGAGCTCGTCGTTCAGCTGGTTAAATTCGAGCTGGATAGCTTCACGGTCAACGTCGTCCTGGTATGTGCCGTTAGCGGACTGAGCTGCCAGTGTTCTCATTCTCTGGAGGATAGAATCAGTTTCAGTAAGAGCACCTTCAAAGGTCTGCACCATGGAGATACCGTCCTGAGCGTTCTTAACAGCCTGATCGATACCGGAGATCTGAGCTCTCATCTTCTCGGAAACTGCCAGACCTGCAGCGTTATCACCTGCACGGTTGATTGCCAGACCGGAAGAAAGCTTTTCAATAGACTTAGACATCTTAGAGTTGTTGATACCGAGATGTCTGTACGCATTCGTTGCGGGTAAATTGTGATTAACTACCATTGCCATAATAAATACCTCCTGTAATTCTCCGAAGCGAATCCTTTCGCTTCTCTTAAAAAAGTTTGGAATTTTCTTTGCCTTTCCGTGACCGTACGCTTCATTTCAAGGCGGTCGAAGAACGCTCGTTCCCGTAAGAAGAACTAGCCGGAGAAAACCTGTTTCGGAAGCCCTCAACTTTGTTCTCCTTACTTCTGTTATATATATCGGCAGGTCGAAAAAAAACTTTAGCTTTTTTTATAAAAAATTTTCCTCTTTTTCCGATTTTTTTATTTGATAGAGAGAAAATGCCCTATTTTAGGGATTTTTTGACGTAAATATTTTTTTGAAAATCACAAAAAGATAGAAAATCTATCCCCGAAGGACGAGCTATGCCGAGCCGAAGCAGATAAGTGTCCCTCAAAAATGACGGAAAATTTTCTGCCACATGACAGGAACGGTGCTGTGCTTTTTTACAGAGCTCACAAAAGTAAAATCTCAAAAAGAAAACGGAAGCAGAACAAACTGCCCTGCTTCCGCAATTTTTATAGGAATATAGCCGATTATCAGCCCATTACTACCTCAACGGTATGCTCTGCACCATCGGAGAACACGGGAACTACCTTGCCGTCAACAGACTTGCCGTCAACGGTCAGGGACTTAACGCCCTTGTTAACGTGGTCGGGGTTCTTAACGGTAATGTTGTAGGTTGCTCCTCTGAACTTTCTTGAAGCGGTGAAGCCGTCCCAAGCGGAAGGAATGGAGGGGTCTATCTTAAGACCGTTCCAATCGGGAGCGATACCGAGGATATACTGAGAAACAGCAACGAAGTTCCAAGCGGCAGTACCTGTCAGCCAGGAGTTCTTAGCTTCGCCCATTCTGCCGGCGTCCTTGCCTGCGATCATCTGAGCGTAAACGTAGGGTTCGGTGCGGTGGAGGTCGGAAATATCCTCAAGATATGCGGGAGCGATCTTGGAATAGTACTCGAACGCCTTATCTCCTCTGCCTGCGTAAGCTTCTGCACAGATTATCCATGCATTGTTATGACAGAACACGCCTGCGTTCTCCTTATAGCCTGCGGGATATGTGGAAATCTCGCCGTATTCGATATAGTACTTGGTGAATGCGGGATTGTTGAGAACAAGACCATAGGGGCAGTTCAGATACTTGTCGATGCTGTCAAGAGCCTTGATGTCAGCACCAACGTCCTTGCCGACCTCGGACATTACCATAAAGCCCTGAGGTTCGATGAAGATCTTGCCTTCCTCGCACTCCTTGGAGCCCATCTTTCTTCCGAAATCATCGTATGCACGGATAAACCACTCGCCGTCGAAGCCGTGCTCCATAATGTTTTCCTTCATCTTGTCGATAGCTGCCTGAGCCTTCTCAGCCTCGGCGGTATCGCCCTTATATTTGCAGAGGTCAACGAATGCGGGACCTGTGTATGTAAACAGACCGGCAACCATCAGGGACTCTGCAACCTTACTATACTTATCCTCGCCGTACTTGGGAGATGTGGAGGTCTGGAAGGACTCGCCGGGTTCAGCGGAGAAGCAGCTGAGGTTGATGCAGTCGTTCCAGTCAGCACGCATTGCCAGAGGCAGACCGTGAGGGCCAACGTTTGTGCATACACGGTAGAAGCTCTGCTTCAGGTGGTGCATCATTGTCTGAGCCTTGCTCTCGTCGTTGTCGTAGGGAACCATTTCATCGAGGATACCGTAGTCGCCTGTTTCCTTGATATATGCGGCAACGGAAAGGATCATCCACAGCGGGTCATCGGAGAAGTCGCCGCCGATCTCGTTGTTGCCCTTCTTGGTAAGTGGCTGATACTGATGATAGCAGCCACCGTCCTCAAACTGAGTGGAAGCAAGGTCGATAAGACGCTCTCTTGCTCTGTCGGGGATCTGGTGAACGAAGCCCAGCAAGTCCTGATTGGAATCACGGAAGCCCATTCCTCTGCCGATACCGCTCTCAAAGTAAGATGCGGAACGGGACATATTGAATGTAACCATACACTGATACTGATTCCAGATGTTGACCATTCTGTTCATCTTGTCATCGGGAGTATTTACGGAATACTTGGACAGCAGTTCGTCCCACATTTTCTTGTTTTCCTCAAATGCGGCGTCAACCTTTTCAGCTGTATTGAACTGCTCGATCATTGCATAAGCCTTGGACTTGTTCATTGTGCCGTCGGCATTCCACTTGTCTGCACCATTCTCAACATAGCCGAGAATAAATACGAGAGTCTTGGACTCACCTGCTTCAAGGGTAATGTTCAGGCTGTGAGATGCGATAGGCGACCAGCCGTCAGCCTTGGAATTCTTGGACTTGCCTTCCATTACTGCATCGGGGTTCTCAAAGCCGTTGTAAAGCCCCATAAAGGACTCTCTGTCACAGTCATAGCCGTCAATGTCGCTGTTTACGGTATAGAATGCGAAGTGGTCACGGCGTTCCTTATATTCGGTCTTATGGAAGAGAGTAGAGCCTTCTACCTCGACTTCGCCTGTGTTGAAGTTTCTCTGGAAGTTTGTGGAATCGTCCTGAGCGTTCCACAGGCACCATTCGATGAAGGAGAACAGAGTGAAGCTCTTCTTTTCGCTGCTTTCATTGGTGAGAACTACCTTCTGAACCTCGCCCTTAAAGTTCATGGGAACGAAGAAGGTAACCTCAGCCTTCAAGCCATTGGACTTACCTGTGATAATAGTATAGCCCATACCGTGGCGGCACTCGTAGGAATCCAGATCCTTCTTAACGGGCGACCAGCCGGGGTTCCAAACGTTGCCGTTTTCGTTTATGTAGAAATAGCGTCCGCCCATATCAACGGGGACATTGTTGTAACGGTAACGGGTAATTCTTCTAAGACGTGCGTCCTTATAGAAGTGATAACCGCCCGCTGTATTGGAGATCAGGGAGAAAAAGTCCTGAGTTCCGAGATAGTTTATCCAGGGATAAGGGGTTTTGGGGGAAGTGATAACGTATTCTTTGTTTGCGTCGTCAAAAAATCCAAATTTCATTTTGCCAACCTCTTTTTTCATTATTATACCGAAGCCAACGTGCATTTTCCCATAGTTTTTCCGTCGGCTGACAGTATTTCAAGTACAATTATACAATACTAAACGTTTAATTACAAGAGCTTTTTGGAAAATTCACATAAAATTTTTAATTGGGATTTTCGTCAATTTGCACAAATGCTCATTCCAGCCTGCACCTTTTCAGCACCTCAGCCGCCAGATACAGCGAACCGCATACCATAACAAGCCCGTTCTCTCCTGCCATTCCAACGGCTTTTTTCAGACTGTTTTCCACCGTTTCGTAGCAGGAAACTTTAAACATTTTTTGCAGTCTGCCCGAAAATATCGACTTAGGGTGAAAACCGTCCACACACACCGCTCCGTCGGCGTATGGAACTATCTCCCGAACGGTATTCTCGAAATCCTTTTCCTCCAGCATGCCTATTACAAGCACCTTGGGATAGTTTGGTATTCCCCTGACAATGTCCGCAAACGCCCTCATTCCTGCGGGATTATGTGCACCGTCCACAAGGATAAGCGGCTTTGTTCCGATAAGCTGACAGCGGGCTGTGACCTCCGCAAGGCGAATCCCGTCGTAAATGTTCAGGTCGGACAGCGAAAAGCCCTGCTCACGGAGAACGTTCAGCGTTTCGATAGCCGTGACCGCATTTATTATCTGATGTGCACCCATCATTTTCGTCTGATAGCGTACGCCCTTGTATCTGAATGTATTTCCCGAAAAATCGCAGTTTTCCACCGTTACCTTGTCAAGGTCGGGGACAATAAGCCTGTCGCCGCAAAGAGCCGCCCGATGCCGTACCGCAGACTGTGCCTCAGGGGGATTTTCGGGTGCCATTATGACCGTGCTTCCCTGCTTGATTATCCCCGCTTTCTGAATCGCTATTTCGTAAATGGTATCACCCAGCAGTGCCGTATGGTCATAGGAAATTGACGTAATGACCGTTGCATACGGTGCTTTGATAATGTTGGTGCAGTCCAGCAGACCGCCAACGCCCGTTTCCAGAACCACAACATCACAGCCTATCCGCTTGAACCATATAAACGCCAGTGCAGTTGTTATCTCAAACTGTGAATAGCCCTCGTCCTCACGGTATCTGACTGCATTCATTATCTCGGGAACTATATCCGCTATCTCCTCATCGGAAATATTTTCGCTGTTGACCCTGATGCGGTCGTTGTAGCAGAGCATAAAGGGCGATGTGAATTCACCCGTTCGATAGCCCGTCTGCATAAGGGCACGGGCAATCATTCTGACGGTGGAGCCTTTTCCGTTTGTGCCTGCAACGTGGACAAATCTCAGGCTGTCCTGAGGATTTCCCAGCCTGTCCATCAGATATTGAAATCTGCTGAGATCGGTCACAGGCTTTCCCGATTTTCCAAAGCTATTGATAAACTGCATTGCTTCCTTGATCTTCAAAGCTATTCCCCCATTCGATAGTACTATTTTATCATATCAAAAAAAATTTTTCAATACCCCTTGACAAATGTATATACAAAGATTATAATGTATATATCCAATATGTACATTTAGGAGGCAAAGCTTTGCAGATACTTATTAATAATTCCGACGGCATACCTATCTACGAACAGATACTCCGTCAGATAAAGGAAAAGATCCTCTCGGGCGAGTTGAAAGAGGGTGACCCGCTCCCATCAATGCGGATTCTCGCCCAACAGCTGAGGATAAGCGTTATCACCACCAAGCGGGCTTACGAGGAGCTTGAACGGGAAGGCTTCATCGAATCCTTTACGGGAAAAGGCAGCTTCGTTCGGTCGAAAAGCTCCGAGCTTATCAGGGAAACAAACCTCAAGATAATCGACGATGCACTTTCAAAAGCGTGCGGTTCGGCAAAAAAATGCGGAATCACGGCAGACGAGCTGAAAGAGCTTATCGACATTATCTATAACGAATAATTTTTGAAAGGGACGATCATTATGGCAAGCACATTTGCAGCGGAGATAAAGAATATCTGCAAGCAGAGAAAGGATTTCAAGATAGACAACGTTTCCTTCACTCTTCCCTCAGGTACGGTTACGGGCTTTGTTGGCGAGAACGGTGCAGGAAAAACTACCGTAATTAATCTGATACTGGACGTTATCAAACGGGACAGCGGCGAGATACTCATTTTCGGAACGGATAATATCACCCACCGCACCGAAATACACGAGGACATTGGCGTGGTTTTCGACGTTATCGGATTTCCCGAAACACTGAAGATCCCCCAGCTTGACAAAATAATGTCGGGCATATACAAAAATTGGAGCAGCGAAGAATTCAGAAGCCGCTGCAAGGAATTCGGACTTCCCGATAACAAGAAATTTTCCCAATACTCCCGAGGAATGACAATGAAGCTTTCCATTGCGGCGGCTATCTCCCATAAGGCGAAGCTGCTTATCCTCGATGAACCGACGGGCGGACTTGACCCCGCCGCAAGAAGCGAAATTCTCGATATTATCCGTGAATTTGTCTGCGATGATGAACATACCGTCCTGTTTTCCTCACATATCACAAGCGACCTTGAACGTATCGCCGACCGTGTTGTTTTCATCAAAAACGGCAGGATAATTCTCGAAGAGGACACCATAACTCTTGCAGAAACCAGAGCGATTGCAAAATTCGGCGAGGATATGCTTTCGGTAATATCTCCCGATGAAATCATCGGACTTCGGAAAACTCCCTTCGGCTGTGAAGCGTTGGTTTCCGACAAAGGAGCTTTTTCGGAAAAATATCCCGATGTAATGCTGTGCAATGCGTCCATTGAAGATATAATAGTATTCAGCGGAAAAAATAAAGGAGCTAATGCAGTATGATGTCAAAGCTAATTTACAGACACTTTGCGGCGGGCAAAAAAGCCATTTTCCTTTCCGTCTGCATATCACTTGCAATATTCGCCATAGCCCTGCTTCTGCATCTCAGCACGATTTTCGGAAATCTCAAAGGCACAGGGATAACCGAGCACCCTGTTTACCCGTACCTTTTCTCGGTAACACTACTGCTTTCGGCAATGACACCTATGCTGTCCGACTTTGTGTCCGCTTCCATTAAATCGGACTATGCAAGCGGATTTGCAAGATATATCTCCGCATCACCCGTTACACCCACAGAGGACATTTTCTCCTGCTATGCGGCGGCGGTGTTCCATACGCTGGCAATGCTTCTGCTTACGGCGGCATATCTGGCTGTTTTTATCGCTCTTGGCGTCATAAAGCTTGAACCCGCTGTTTTTCTCCCGCTCATAGTTATGGGCGTTGCGGATATGACGGTCATTGCGGTGATGATACCCTGTATGCTGGCAAAGAACGAAGTATTGGCTTACTTTCTCCAATTCATTGCTGTCGGAGTGCCGCTTATACTGTTTGCGGGAAGCCCCGGGGACGAGGTGGAAGCGTTTGTGACAAAGCTGTCGGCAATGTTCAATATTTTCCCGGCGGCGGGTGCGGCAATAGCTGCTGTCGTACCGGCACTGTTTCTGTTCATTTCATATGCAATATCTATAAAATTAAAGAAAGGCAGGTTATACAGCGATGGTTAAGGCACTTATTAAAAAGAACCTTATTTTGCTGGACGCATGTCTTAGCAAAACACAAAAGCTGCTCTTGCTCGTCATGATGATATTTATGCCTGCTATGAGCTTCATCGAAAGTGAGATGTCAGCTTTTGCGGCAGCAATGCCAATATTTGCAACAATTATTATAATGATGCCCGGCGAAATCGAAAAGAAAAGCAAATTCCCCCGCTACCTGCTTTCAGCCCCCGTGACCGTAAAGGATATAGCCACAGCGAACTTCACTTTATACTTCGCCGCTATCCTTGTATTCTCTGTTCTTGCCGCAGCTATAACCGCCGCAGCAGTGCTTGTCAGCGGAAACACACCAACTATCGGGGACTTTGAGCCGCTTTTCTGGATAACGGGATTTCTTTTTACATTCAATGCGATATATATTCCCGTTTCGCTGAAATTCGGCGATAACGCAGCCACCAATGCGGCAGCGATATTCTTTATGTCGCTGATAGTATTCGTGATTATCTACGCCCTTTTCGGAGATATTGAGCTTGCGGGACGCATCTTTGACGCAATAAAGAACTCGAACAACACCCCCTACTATGCCCTTGCCTTTGACGCCTTTTCTGTAATAGCAATGCTGTTCGGATACCTTGCGGCAAGCAGGATAAGATACCTTTAATGTATGAAACCGTCCCACGGTCGGGTGACTGTGGGACGGTTTTTTATACGACGAATGTTATACTAAGAACCAATTAAAAAGTGAATAAAAAATCAAGCAAAAACTTGCGTATATGGTTTTTGTGCAGATTTTTTATCTGCACTTTTATTGGTTATTAGTATTAATCATACATCTGAGCTTCAGAAACCTCAAATCCGTCAACAACCTCAAACCTCTGAGGTATTTTTTCCGCCAAATGTTTGCGGACTATACTTGCAGCATCTCCCAGAACGTCCATAGTGATCTCCTCCGAAACGCTAAGGCAAAGACATTCCAGCGTACAAGAAGCAACTGCACCAAGCTCATATATGTTGTCGTTATCATCATGAAGACTTAAACTTACACACTGACCGTCATAGAAATACTCGGGTGTCATAGAACACAGCGGCTTTTCGGCATTTTCCAGTTCCTTGAGAAAATCGGATATGCAAAGATCAACGCACTCAATTATTTTTTTAACAAGCTCGAACGAATTCGGTTCAAAGCGATACAGCACAGGCAGCTTGGCACCCGCCGCCTGTGAGTTTATGTAAACCGCCGAAAGCTTTCCGTCGGTGTAAACCGCCTCGGTATCCTTTAAAATATCCTTGACCATGGGCTGATAAATGCAATGCTGCCTATATCTTCCGCAAACATATGTAAATATATCTGCCTTTTCATCGTGATCGATAACAACACAGTTTGCCGAATCTGCGGGAAGCTGTTCCAAGGTATATACTCCCGTTTTAAACTCTGTAGGTATTCTTATTTCACTCATAATTATCCGCCTTTCTGTTTTCTTTATCCGTTAAAATCATACAATTCCTCAAAAACCAAACCCGTTATACCATTTGATTCTATGAAATCTTTAAATTCATCGGTTGCGTACATTCTCAAATTATAAACAGCACCCTCATACTTCAATTTAAATATAGGATAATAATCAACATCGTTCTTAAAAACATACTTGTAAATTGAACTTGGTATTCTGGAATTTAGAACTAAATCGCATTCCGATTTATCAATATCTAATGCGTCAATACTTCTGAAAGGATTTAATAAGTAATACTTATTTGACAGATCATCATCATTGATTACTTCAAGAAACTGAATGCAATCAGAAAAATTTTCTTCCATTATTTTTTTGCTTATTTCGTCTACTATAACAAATATCACATTATGATGCAGAATATTGTAGACTTTTTTTCTTTTGTTTATAGAACTATTCGTATAAAAATGCAGAGGTTCCCAGTTTTCAAAAGGGTTGCCGTCATCCATATACTTCCAATAATGACGTGTAAAATTTAAGCAGTCAAGCTTATTATTATCCGAATAAATACATGAAATGCCGTTCTCCGGTGTATGTAATTTGTATATTTTCATATCATTTCTCCTCTTTTTATTTTGAATTATAAATATCTTGTGATTTCATCAATCATCGATCCATCGCATTTCAATACTATCGAATCGCTTGATCGCTATCTCCCATTTTTTAATGTATGGTTTATTTTTTAAAATATCCCATTCTACATACACCGTATGTACAGCCATATATTCATTATTATCCGATATGCTTTCCAAGTTGCGATAAGTCGTATCCGACTGTACGGTAAAAGCGGTCATTGAAACAATATTGCCATTAACATCATTAAGATATTTCGACAATCTTCTTATATCAGATATTTTCATATTATCATCAAAATGCTTATATTCCTCCTCGCTTATCACTGCTTTATATTCATCGCTTAAATCCGAATAAATTATGTATCTGTTTACATCATAGGCAAGTGATTCTATTTCCTCACAGTAGCCCCACATACGAAATATACAATAAATCAAATAACTGCCGACAATGCATATCAAACATATGACAGCTCTTTTTAACTTCATTACATTCTCCTTTATGCTTTCATAAATCCGCAAATCTTTTCTTATGAGTGAAAATTTACAATATAATCACAACCGACATATTCAGATATTTTTTACTGCAACCAATTGAATTATGGGATTCTCTCGGCACAAAACCACATATACATAATTGCTTGTTCATTAGCATATCACAGGTCGAAAAGATTGTCAATTTATATTTTGTTAATTGTTCTGCAAAACTTAACAAAATCAAGCCAAACTTAACAGCAAAATTGATTTGTTTGACTTTTCACACTAATCTTTAACCATTCTGAAACAAATACAGCAGATAGAACACAGCCAATCAAGGAAAACACCCCCGACAGAAACCGCTCTGCCGAGAGTGCAAAAAATTCATCAAATCATAATGACTAAGAACGACCATAATCTATAATACGCTTACGTCAATTTCCGTGCGATTTTCAACAATTTCAAGATCGGGATCATTAATAGAAACATATTTATACAGCATTACATTTCCATATTCAAATGACATTCCATCTGCAAAACCATTTTGTTTATAATAATTATATTTTTCAACCTCGTTTAATGTGCTTATGGGCGGGGTATATATTCGCACCATTTCATCTCTGTTATACTTAACGCTCAGATCATTGTCGATGTATGTATCTATGCAGTAAATGCTTCCCTTGTACTTTGCTGTCGTTTCTATTTTATACGCTTTTGTTATTTCACTTTTGGGAACTTCTTTTTCACAGCTAAAGCCAAACTTTTTCATAAAGTTCTCCGATTCATAGCATGTAAATCCGTTCTCTAAATCACTCTTTTCCCATGAAATAATTCTAACAAGGCTGCCTTGCATTAATTTTGAGCTTTTTTTGTACTCTTTTCCCATGTAAATAACATACTCGCCTTTTTTAAAGTTCTTCATTAAAAGCCCTCCAATCGTACTTTTTTGGAAATACGCTGATTTATTCGACATTTCTGCTTTTTCTGTTGCCTGAGTGACGTATCTATGTGGGTGTTCCCCCACCTTCGACGGGGAAACACCCATTAATCAGTACTCACCCTGCACACAGCCCCCAAGCAGTACGGAAACTGTTTGGGGGCGTTTCAAAAAATCATATCAATTCAAACGAATACAATCCGCAGCTGCCCGAAAGCTCTATCACCAGACCAAATTCTCCCTTTACGGGACGGTCAAATTCCGCAATATATTCCGTGAAGCTTTCCGCCGAGGTCGAGCATTTTATCTCCGCTTCGGCTGATACCGTTTCGGCGGATATTTTTATCTTCGCAGGTGCGGCGGGTGCGGAAACGGTAAGGCGTACAGCACGCACTTCATTTTCGGCGGAAAATCCGTCATAGAAAAGCGTTCCGCCCCAGTCGGTTGTGCGAACATACCAGTCATTTTCCGACTTTGCAAAATCCAGAGAAGCCCTGTCGCAGCGGTCGAAATTTTTCGCCTTGACAATGCCGTTCGTGCTTCTCGGCTGTATCTCCGAACCGTTCAGCTGTGCCGTTCCCAAAAGGCGAATATCCGCCGAGGAAGCACCCACGAGGAACTTGTAAACGCCCGAAGGAGTGACCATTTTTTCCGTTCTCACATCGTAGATTTCAAGCGACCTTGCACTTACGGGAATGATAACATCGACCGTTTCCCCCGCCTTGATATGCACACGCTTAAAGCCGCAAAGCTTCTTTCGGGGACAGCCCTCCTTGTCCTCCGTGCGGTTGAAGTAGACCTGAACGACCTCATCTCCGTCAATTTCCGAGATATTTTTCACCGTAACATTAACGGTACAACCGCCGATCTTTGCGGGAACTATCTCCATTTTCTCATACCTGAACTTGGAATAGGACAGCCCGTGACCGAACGGAAACAGCGGCTCGCCCTTGAAATACATATATGTAACGCCGTTTTTCTCTATGTCATAATCCGCAATGTCGGGCAGATCGTACTCGCTCTTGTACCAAGTCAGCGGCAAACGTGCGGCGGGATTTGTCAGACCGAAAACGACAGCAGCAGCGGCATTTCCCAGCTCGTCCCCTGCATGCGAAGTGCTGATTATCGCACCCGAAAGTTCCTTTTCACGGCGGATAGCGTAAGGATAGCTTGAAACCAGCATAAGCACCATTCGGGGATTTTCGTATGCCGCTTCAAAAAGCTCCGCCTGATGACGGGGCAGCTCAATAGTAGCCCTGTCAATGCATTCTCTTGCACCTATCATCGGGTCGTTTCCGCAGCAAAGTATAACACTGCCGCATTCGGAGGCAAGCTTCGCAATTCGGTCACTTCCCTTTGAAACAACGCATATTTCAAACGCCTGCATATCGGCGGAAATTCCCGTATTCGCACTGACAAGACAGCCCGTTTCGTCAACGCCGATGATCTCTCCCAAACGTCCCTTAAAACGGTAATTTCCGTCCGCACAAGCATCTCCGTTAAACAACGCCTTAACGAACCATTCAAAGACGGATTCGCCCTCTGCACGGAATTTCCCGCCTGCATCAATAAGATATTTTCCGCTTTTCACGTCACGGAAAAGGTTATTCCCCTCGCCCCAATCAAGGCGTTCAAGGTCGGCGGCACTGTCAAAATCGCTGTCGGCAGCGGCTGTTCCGTCCTCGGCAATTCTTACGAATTTTCCCGTGTATGCGGACTTTATACGAACAATGTCATGACCCCTGTCGAATACAACATTTTCCTTTCCGATAAGCCGCTCAAAACCCTCTTTTACGGTAACGCCGTACCTTGAAAAGCCGCAGTACCAATCCTTGAAGCATTCGTCCGCAGTAGGTCCTACAACTGCAAGCTTTGTCCCCGACTTAAACTTTTCAATATCCAAAGGAAGCAGCCCGTCATTTTTCAAAAGACATATCTGTTCATCGGCAGCACGGCGGTTTATTCGCTTTGCTTCCTCGGAATTCACTTCAATATCAAGATGATTATAGGGACATTCCTCGTCAAATTCGCCCAGACGGAACCTTGCTCTGAACACGTTCGTCAGTGCTTTATCCAGGTCCGCTTCGGTGATAATTCCCCGTTTCAGACCGTCACAAACAGCGGCATAAACTATATCCTCGCTGTCGGTCATAGTGTCGCATCCGTTTTTCAAGCACCATTTCAGTGCCTCAGCGTGAGTATCGCAGAAGTGATGATCGTTGACATTCTGAGAAAAATCTCCGCCGTCGGTAACAACAAAGGTAAGCCCCCACTCGTCCTTCAAAAGCTTCTGCAAATCGGGATTTATCGCCGCAGGAACGCCGCTCAGCTCGTTGTACGCCGTCATAACGGACGCCGCCCCGCCCTCTCTTATCGCATATTCAAAGGGACGGTAATAGTATTCTCTCAAAAGCTTCGGTGTAATATTTGACGAACCGTCAACACGGTTAAATTCGCTGTTATTCGCACAGAAATGCTTAAGTGTCGGCACGGTTTTCAGATAGAATCCGTCATCTCCCGCAAGCCCTCTTGTATATGCCGCCGACATCTGTCCCGCAAGATAAACGTCCTCGCCGTAAGCCTCCTCGGTGCGTCCCCAACGTGGGTCACGCTCGGGGTCAACGGTGGGTCCCCATACGCAGAGCCAGCGGTTGCCGCCGCTTTTTTTCCAGTAATATCTCGACTCGTCCGAAGCTATTTTTCCGATCTCCTCCATAAGCTCCGTGTCAAAGGTGGAAGCAAGTCCCACAGGCTGAGGAAATACCGTAGACGGCTCGCTTTCATCTCTCGAAACAAAGCCCCTGGCTATCTCACAGCCGATATGATATTCGTTTATCTCAAGCCGAGGCACGCCCGCCTGATTATGGGACATCATCTGTGCCTTTTCATCTGCCGTCAGACGGGAAAGCAGGTCGGCTATTCTATCTTCAATAGGAAGTGTGCTGTTTCTGAAAGGATAATTTTCGCTCATAAAATATTCCCCCAACACGAGTATACTTATGGAGAAGAAATCGGCACAAAAATTTGCGTATATGTGTTTTTGTACCGAGTGATTCCCATAATTCAATGAATGTTTAGTATTGTAATCGTATTCATTATACCATTTTCCAAATATGAATTTGTTATGATTTATAAATCAAAACGTAAACAACAATTTCCAATGATAAAGAAAAATGTTAAATTCGCCGAGTAGCCGTTTTTATGCGAAAAATGTTTCATCACATATGCATATAGACAATTTTGTATATTTATGGTATAATTTGCTTAGATTTTTTATTTGGAGATATTTTTATGGATATGAAAAAAACAGCAGCCTGCCTTCTTGCAGCTGTACTTATGGTCGGAACAGTACCCGAAATTCAGGCGGAAGCAGCGACATCAAAGGTCACAGCATCGGCTGAACGTATAAGAAACAGAAACAAGCAGCATACCGCAGAAGCCGTCGAAGTTAAGAAACCCTCGGAAATAAAAATCGCCGTAAAAGTACAGCATCAGCGGCTCGGAAATGACAGTGCCATTGAGGTGCGTATCATATCTCCCGACAGGTCCGATAAATATGAGATAAGCCTTGACGGCGGCGAAAGCTTTGCCGATATGTCCGCCTATTCAATAAAATTCGTCGGCAAGCCCGTGGGCGAATATTCGGTGATGGTGCGTTCAAAGAATAATATAGAGCTTACTTCAAAAATGATGAACGTTTCTGTGGGAATTGCCGCACTGCCCGATAAATGGTTTATAAAAGTGCCGAGAATACTCCAAAATCCCGAGCTTCCAACAGGCTGTGAGGTCACCTCCCTTGCAATGGTTTTGCAGAATGCGGGATTTTCCGCAACGCATACCGAGCTTGCGGAAAAGTGGCTTGACAAGGGCGAATACAGAGCCAGCGACTACCGAAAGGTATTCGTAGGCGAACCTACCTCGGTATTTGCATACGGCTGCTTTGCGGGAGTTATCGAACGTTGTGCAAAGAATTACATTGCAAGCCAAGGTTCAACGGCAGAGGTGAAAAACATTACAGGCTGTGAGCCAAAACAGCTTTACCGATATGTTGCAAACGGCATTCCCGTTATCATTTGGGCAACGGGAAATATGGAGGAATGCTACTACGACAAGCAGTGGACAGACAAGGAAACGGGAAATGTCATCACCTGGATACGCAATGAGCATTGTATGGTGCTGACGGGCTACGACCTCGACCAAAAGCTTGTATATGTAAACGACCCCCTCAAAGGACGAACTGCATATCCCATGGAGCTTTTCGAGTATCGTTTCAAGCAGATGGAAAGTCAGGCTGTTGTTATTCTGGAGAATGAAAATGACGCTTGATATTAAAACAGTCCTCGCCGCATATTTCATCATCGTGAACATAGTCGGATTTATTATGTCGGCTGTTGATAAATCGGCGGCGAAGCGGCACAAATGGCGTGTTCCCGAGAAAAATCTGTTTGCGGTTTCGCTTTTAGGCGGTGCTGTGGGGACGCTTATGTCAATGCTTATTTCCAGGCACAAAACCAAGCACAAACGATTTATGATAGGAATTCCGCTGATAATTTTTGTTCAGCTTTCGGTTTACATATATATTATTTTTACGGGGAGAGTTGTTCTATGATCTACACCGATTTGACCAGAAAAGCTATTATTTACGCATACAACGCCCACAGCGGACAGCTTGACAGAGGCGGCATTCCCTACATTTTCCACCCATACCACCTCGCCGAGCAGATGACTGACGAGCTGACCGCCTGTGCCGCCATGCTTCACGACGTTATCGAGGACACCCCCACAACCGCCGATGATTTGCGGAAAGAGGGATTTCCCGAGGAAGTCGTCGAAGCCGTCACTCTCCTTACTCACGACAAAAACGTGGACTATATGGATTATGTTGCAAAGCTGTCCGAAAATAAAATAGCAAGAGCCGTAAAGCTTGCCGACCTTGCCCACAACAGCGATATTACCAGAGTTCCCGCAAACTCCGAGCCTGCCGAAAAAACTGCCGAACGTATGAAAAAATATGCCGCCGCAAAGGCGTTTCTTGAAAATATCCGTTAACATATTTTTCACCGAAAAAATCTGCTAAACCGCCATAAAAACACCCCCTTTCAAACGTATATTATGTAAACATATTTATCGGAGGTGCAATATGAAAAAGATAATTTCCCTTCTCCTTGCGGCTCTGACCGCATCAGTTCTCCCCGCCTGTAATAATGAGTTTCCGCAGGATAATCCCGAGAGCAGTTCAACTGTGAGCAATATGGAATCGACTGCCGCCGAAACGGAAATACCTTTCGACCTCAGCGGCTTCACCGTTATCGGCAAAATCACGGAAAACTCTGCCGATAAGCGTATCACCTACGAAAAGGAAATATCCGAAGCAGAAAGCATCGAAAAGCTTGGGGAAATACTTGAAACTTTTAAGGAAGCCGAACCCGTTGATACCGACTATCTCACCGAATTTTATTCCGTTACATTCAAAAACGAAGAAACAGACGAAACTGTCAAAATGGAATATGTTTCGCTGTTTATCGAAAATGACGGCGTGTACACCACCGACAGAGGCTTTCTTTTCGATAAAAACGGACAGAAAACGCTGTACGGCACAGGTTACGGGCGGCAGACCTCTGTGTTCGTTAAGCTTCTTTCCGCCGAACTTATTTCCGAGGAAAATATTACCGAAGTAAGGGACGCTCCCTGCTATGACGAAAACTATGCGGCAGACGGTGAAGAGTTCGAAAAGGGCAGGATAGTTTTTGTCAAAGATTATTTTAATTATGCATGGGGCTATCAGCATTCCGGCAGCTTTATCGATGACTTGGGAAATACCTATTTCTACGACCTTGCCTGTCTTGAAAATAAAGATGACGAGCGAACGCTTATCGATATTCTTTATGATGAGGTCTATTTCAAGACCCGTCCCGTAAGCCATACCGACCCGAAAAACATAGCGAAATGCACTGAAAAAATACCTGAAATAAACACTTCTGCGGAAATGAGGGGCGACGATGCCGCCTGTGATGCGGGAATAGATACTCTCTATATCGTCGATGAAAACAACAAGCTTATCGCACTCGGCGAATGGGGCGACTGGGAGGGCACTCTCGATGACCCCGCCGCAAAATCCATAGTAAAGACTTACAATTCAATGCCGCAGGAAAGATACAGAATAAACTAAAAAGCACCGTTCACGCTGCTACTTTGCGGCAGCTGTGAACGGTGGTTTCATTTCTCATCATCAATTCGGAAATCACGAATAATGCTTCTGACATTGGCAAAAAGATACGGTTTCAAGGTTTCAATGTCCACAGGCTCGCTGTAAAGAATGGAGCTGTAACTCGTTGCACTGACAAGCTCCACAATGGTGAAAAGCATTATTTCGGGCTGGGAATATTTCTCTAAGCTTTTCGCAAGGTAGTTCCCGTAAAGCTGACTGAAATCAAATTCCTCGTTGTATGCAGGAACGCTGAGAGCGGTTTTGAAAATTCCCCAGCTGAGATTTTTTGAAATAAATTTCAGCAGATCGGGATTGGCGATAAGCTGGTCTATAATGCTTTCGATGATAAATATCATTCTGTCCTCAAAGCTTGGGATACCGTCCGGCTGAGAGTTAACTTCGATAGCAGCCTGCCTGAACAGCTCGCTTGCCTTGTGGCAGATAAGCTTGTCATAAATATCATATTTATCCTTGAAATACAGATAAAATGTGCCCTTTGCTACTCCCGCCTGCTCAACTATATCCGAAATAGACGTCTTGCTGATACCCTTTGTCATAAACAGATTGAACGCCGTTTCAAGCAGTGAATCACGCTTTTGCCTTTTGTTGTCGTCCAGCTTTCCCATTTTCCGACCCCCGTTTTATATTTACATAATAATACACTATTTTCCGATGATTGTCAATAGGATTTTCCAAAATAAAACCGCCGAACAGAAATCGTCCCATTCGGCGGAAATTGTAAAGCTCGCTTATTCGTTGTCGTACTTGTCGAGATACTCTGTGGGCTGTAAGCAGGCACCGTTTTTGCAGGCACCGTCGCTGGCTCTGAATGTGTCAACGTTGAAGCCGCCGTCCCCCGAGGTACGAACATTAACGTGTCCGCCGCCCTCATCAAACAGCTTATCCAGCATATCCACAAGCTCCTGCTCGCTCATTTTGTTTTTATCTTCCATAATGATACCTCCTATTTATATTCAAGCTCTATCTTCTCATTTTTAGGTTCTAATTTACGGATCTTTATTCCCGCCGATGCCAGCATTCTCTTTGAAGCCTTGGTGCTGTCCGACTCGGCATATTTATCGCTGAGATAGACTATCTCGCTGATACCCGACTGGATTATCGCCTTTGCACACTCATTGCAGGGAAAAAGACTGACATAAAGACGTGAGTCCAACAGCGAACGCCCCTCCGAATTAAGGATAGCATTCAGCTCGGCATGTACCACATAGGGGTACTTAGTTTCGCCGTATTCCCCTTCCCTGTCCCAAGGATAAATATCGTCATCACAGCCCTTTGGAAAGCCGTTATAGCCTGTTGAAATAATAATATTGTGACGGCTCACGATACAGGCACCCACCCGTGTGTTCGGGTCCTTGCTTCGTTTAGCCGCAAGCAGGGCAACTCCCATAAAATAGTCGTCCCATGATATGTAATCGGGATATTTCATCATTCTCACCCCTTTACAGACATTATAATACAGTCGTCGGATTTTGTCAAGTTTTTCGGTCAATAAATATGTCGGTAAAGGCAAATAGGTCACAAAGAATTAACAATGCGGTTATAACTTCATATCTGTCATATGTTATAATATTTATGTATAGTTTTGAGATCATTACAGCATACTGCCTAAAACCGAAATCACAGGAGAGGAGCTGAAGCTATGAAAACAATCAAAGGAAAAAAGCCTGTTATCGGACTTTGCCTTTCGGGTATCGACAGCGAATATCAGACTAAGATATTCAACTCAATATCCTATGCTGCCGTGGCTTCGGGCTTTTCCGTTGCTGTCTTTCAGGATTTTACAAAATATTATAACGGTGATCCCGGCGATTTCGGAGAGAGCAATATCTACAATCTTATCAACTTCTCACTGCTTGACGGTCTTGTTATCGTCAGCATGAGCATAAAACACGAAGGTGTTACGGAAAAGCTGGTGGAACGCTGCAAGGAAGCGGATATTCCCGTCATTTCCATAGATATGGACGTGAAGGGCTGCTATACTGTTGCTATGGGCTACGACAACGCAATGGAAAATATTATGTCCCATTTCCTTGACTTTCACGGATTTACAAGAATAAATTTCATCAGCGGAATGAAGGACAATCCCCAATCCGAACAGCGGCTGGAAATATACAAAAAAGCACTTGAAGCCCACGGCATCAAATTCGAGCCCGAGCGGGTGGATTACGGCTATTTCTGGGGTAACCCTGCCGCCGAAGCAGTTCAGCGGTTTTACGATTCGGGAATGGAAATGCCCGAAGCTTTTGTCTGTGCCAACGATTCAATGGCACTTGGCGTATGTGCGAAGCTCAATTCACTGGGCTTTAGAGTCCCCGAAGATATTGCTGTTTCCGGTATCGATGGCATAAAGGAAGCGGCTGTACACACTCCGTCCATCACCACGGGACGGCTCAATATTGAAAAAGTTGGCGAAGAGATCATACGGATATTCAGTGAGATATTCAAAGGCAGCGAGCCGCCCCAAAGAACGGAGATCGAGCCGCAGATGATCTACGCACAATCCTGCGGCTGTGAGAAATTCTCGGGCAGTTATGATAACGATCTCAAGCATCGTCTTTATGTGGAAATAGAAAGCTTGAATGACTACTCCAATGTTATGAGCCGTATGGTCGAAGATCTTACAGGCTTTGGGTCTATGAAAAGGACCGCCGAACGGATAAAGCCATATATCGAGTATGTCTGGGCAAAAAAGATATGGATTTGCCTTTGTGAAAATTATACCGACAAGGTGCTTTTCGGCAATGATGAGGAGCTTCGCAACGCCTATATCAGAGAGGGCTATACCGAAAAAATTTCTCCGTTTTTATATGTTGAGAATAAAGAAATTATGCCTTTGGGGGATTTCACCTCCGAAGAACTTATCCCGAATTTTAATAAAGAGATCGAAGAGCTGGGAACGCTGATATTTATGCCCCTGCATTTTCAGGACAGAAGCATAGGATATATGGTAGTTGACTACACAAGCACCGGTCCCAATTCGGATTATTATAACTTCTATAACCTTAACTCCTGGCGAAAAAATCTTTCGCTGGTGCTGGAAAATGTCAGGATTCAGGGCGAACTGCGAGCTTCCGTACGCAAGCTGGAGGATATGTATATCCACGATTCAATGACGGGTGCATTCAACCGTCGGGGCTTTTACCGAATGGTTCCGTCCTTTATCAAGAAATGCGTTTGCGAAAACAAAAAGCTGCTGGTCGCTTCTGCGGATATGGACGAGCTGAAATATATCAACGATGTGTTCGGTCATAACGAGGGAGATATTGCCATAATCACCGTTTCCAACGCCCTTAAAGAAGCATGCAGCGGCAGGTTTATCGTTGCCAGATTTGGCGGAGATGAATTTATCGCTGCGGGTATCGTGGAAAGTGAAGCCGAGGGCGAGAATTTCGTTGCGGCTGTCACCCAATATCTCAGCGACTACAACAGCACCTCCGGCAAAAATTACAAGGTTTCTGCCAGTATCGGCACTCACATTGTCACACCCGAAAAGGGCAGTTCCCTTGACGACTATATCAAGATAGCCGACAAAATTATGTACAAGATAAAAAACAACAAGGTCAGAGAACACGCAAGGAAATAGTTTACAGCAGCCCTCCCCCATTAGGGAATATTTGCTTATTTCGCTATCTATAAACGAAATGACAAAGGGCTGCTTTCCATTTTTCTATCAAAAAATTTAAAAAAGCACTTGACAAATGCTTTCCCTTGTGATATAATAATTCTGTTGACACGGAAGCTTAGCTCAGCTGGGAGAGCATCTGCCTTACAAGCAGAGGGTCATAGGTTCGAGCCCTATAGTTTCCACCAATATGCCGTTCGGTTTCCCGAACGGCTTTTCTTTTTACAGTTTTATACTAATCTTCAATCGTTCTGTAGACAAAGACGGCAGATAGAACACAGCCAATCAAGGAAAGCGACCGCAGGCGGGCTGGTCTGTCGGTCAGCCCCTCTGTCACTTCGTGACACCTCCCCCGCTGGGGGAGATTACGCCCGTCAAGGGTGCTTGACGCCGAGTGGCTGGGTTATAGCTGTCGGATTTGTCCATAGGTTGATTGAAGATTAGTATTACTATGCACAAAAAAGCCGCCCCAACCATGGGACGGCTTTCGTATTTTA
This sequence comes from uncultured Ruminococcus sp., assembly GCA_964540575.1. Lineage (GTDB taxonomy): Bacteria > Bacillota > Clostridia > Oscillospirales > Ruminococcaceae > UMGS1889. The sequence goes on along the minus strand of CAZINI010000009.1, from coordinate 52,837 downwards.
GGTGAGTCGGCGGGTGCTGTCAATTATCCCGCTCTGGTCAGCCAAGCGTGAGCAATGTCGAGAGCCTCGTAAAGGCCGCTCTTTTCGCTGGTCTTGACAATAGCCTGCACGGGATTAAGCTTTTCATCGGTAGCCATCTGATAAAGCTTTACCTTGCTGGCAACATCGAGATTTCCGACCTTTGTGGTTTCCTGTATCTGCATCATAACCACATACTTGTCGGACATATTTCCGTAATAGATAGTGTCTTTATTTCTTACAAGCGGAAAACCCTTGTAGCTGAAAAACTCATTCTTTGCCGAATCTGTCTTTTCGATCTTCTTCTCACTCATTATGTTATCCTCCCTTGCTAATCAAAAATCGTCCCCGAAATACGGACAATGTTTCTATGATAAAATTATAGCACAATCATCTCATAATTTCAAGCATTTTTGCAAATAATTATAGCTAAAATTTTAACTTTTTATTTGTATGATTTTCCCTTAGGAAAATTTCGGGAACATTACTATTGTATCATATGCCGCTTAAAAATTTTGCCGAAACGCATCACCAAGTTGTAATTATTTCTCCCCCGTTTTCGAGGATATTCAGATTTTCCAGCAAACGGTCGGTGTACGCAGTCCTGCATCGGAAATCCGCATTGCCGTTGAGCTTGATAACAGTCATTCTGTCGCTGTCCGCAATGAACTCAACAACGTCGGTATTTCCGTTATTTGCGTTAATAGTTATGGTCAGGTACGGCTCCTTGTCCGTTTCCTCAAGATACAGCTCTTCGGCGGCGGTACGCAGAATGAACTGATAGAAGGTCTTGAATTTGTCAACATCAACGTCCTTGCCGTCCAGCTTTACAGCGAAATCGTCATTGCTGCTGCCGGACATTGTGAAGCCGTATGTGCGGTCGGCAGTCTTTATATCCATGGACGTAATATCGAAGATATAGTTTGAGGTTATCATTGTCGTTGTAATATCCAGCGGCATTACCGTTGCCCAGGGCAGGGACGCCTTCCTGAACTTATAGATAACATCAAAGCCGTTGACATAGCAGTAATATCCCTCGTCGCTTTCGTCCTTGAACTCATTTCCGAAGGTCATTCTGAAAATGCGGTCAGTCAGCTTCATTGCCATTTTGCCGAAGCAGGTATCATCGGTAAGACCATATTCTGCCAGCTGCTCCTCGGTGGGAGCGACAACGACAGCCTCCTTCGCCGTCAGTCCGTACAGACCGTTCAGCACATCACTCGCCTTGTCAGGATTAAGATCAAGCTTGACGGGAGCGGTCAGAACGTGTGTGGACGAATTTCCCGTAACCGTTCCGCTTTCGTCGTTTCGTTCATCGTATGAGATCTCAATAGCATAGGGAATATCCCGACGGCTAATGATGATCTCCTCGATAGCCTGTGCTCCCTCCTCGGTGTTTGCAGACGGGAAAACCTCTCTGCCGATAAAATCAAATTCCTTTTTGAGATAGCCGCTGACATCTGTGGTATTTACAAGATAAACCGTGCTTTCTCCCTTAAAGGAAAAGTAGGTCTTGCTGCTTTTGGGAGAAGTGTTTCCCACGAGAAATTCCTTAACTGTACCGTTTGTATCGCCGAATTCCACACGCACCTCTGCTTTGGGAGCGTCAAGTCCGTATATCGAAAGATCGGGAGCATTTTCCGCAACAGTATCCTGAATGGTCACCGAGCAAGCCTTGTCAGCCACCGATGCCACCGAACTGCTGTCCAGCGGGGCTTCCTTCAACGCCTCGATGGTGAAGCTGCCGTTTCCGTCGGGAACTATCTCATATCCGCCGCTTTCGTTTTTGACCGTAACCTTTTTAAGGTCGTCGGGCTTTTTCTCGTAAATAAGACGGCTGGTTATCTCCTTTTCGGGAGTATCATCGGTCTTTTCCTCGGGAGCCGTCAGCATAAGAGCAGCAACCGCACCGCCCAAAAGCAGGGCGGCAGAAGCACCCGCAATGATCCATTTAACTCTCTTGTTCATCTGTTTCTCCTTCTTACGCATACCGCAATGCAGGCAATTATGATGACTGCAGGTATAAAGACTAAGAATACTATCAGATTAACGGTAAATTCCTTATCGGTTCTTTCAAATGTTGTGCTTGCAAAGTCCTTGGGAACGATGGAAATGCCTTGTTCCTTGCCGCACATAGTGTTGACCGTTTCAACGAAAAGTTCGCCGTTGTTGATATAGGAAAGCTGTGTGAGGTACTCGTCAAGCATCAGGCTTGAACCTACAGCAAGCACATTGCTGTATATCTGCTCGTTATTTTCCCAAGCGTATTTTCTGCCCATTGCTATAAAGTTATAGCTCTTCTCAACTATTTTGGACTCGTCCAATCTGCCGTTCTCGTCAGCCATATCCTCGGAAATGACATAGCCCGTGTCGTGGCTTGAAAGAATTATCTCGGTGCTTCTTGTGTCCTTGGTATCAAAGAGAACATCAATAGGTCTGGAAAGCGGAACAACAACAGGCAGGGACGGCTGTGCAAGCTTTGCCGTGTAATCCTCGTTTGTCACCGCCGTGTAAACAGCGGGGATAGTTCCGCCGATAGACGTGAGATTTTCCGTGTTGGAATCGTAAACAACGCCGTTTCCTACCTTTATGCCCCATTCCGCAAGGAAAGCATCAATGTTGGGAGTGGGCTTCTGCTCATAATCGGCAATGTAGATAAGGTTTCTGCCCAGCTTTCCGCCGTTGTCGAGGAATGCGTAAAGCTTGTTGATAACATCCTCGGGATAGTCATTGAGGGGAGCGATCATAACGATAATATCAGACTCCTCGGGAATACCCTCGGTAAGGGGGTTGCAGCTTACCACGTCATATCCGTTATCATTGAACATATTTGCATAATAGCTTGTGGACTGTGTTGCCGAATCGGTGGTGAAAATGCAGGCAGTCATAGGATTTGCATCGGTCACATACATAATATTCGACGTGAACACCTGCTCTGCCTTTGAGGACACAACCTTCATTGTTGGCTGACCTGTCGTATAGTATGTGGAATAATCGGTTTCAATATTGAAAAGGTCGATAGCCGAGGTAACTCTTATCTTATTGTTAGCCTCGATAACAATATCGCCCTCGTTGATGCTGCCCTTGTATATCTCGCTGTATCTGTTGACGTAGGTGGGGTCCTTTGTCATATTTACAAATTCAAGGGAGATATTATCCGACCAGATGACATACTTTTTCAGTATCTCATAAGCCTGCTTATAGTAGATGCTTCCCGATGAAAACACCTGCTCGTCCGCCATAACAACTATCTTTACGGGCTGGTCGATAGTTGCCAGATAGTCCTTTGTTTCCTGAGTTATCTCAAAGGTCTTGCCCGGGGTCAAATCAAAGCTCAGATTTGTACGCTTGCCCAGCTGTGCCACAACAACATTCAGCAGCACCACAAGAACAATAACAACAACGGTAACAGCCGTTGCCATTGAGCCGTATTTGAAACGTTTTTTATTAATACTCATTGCAATTACCTCCTATTAACCCCAGCGACGCTTTTCAAGCACTCTGACTGTCAGGAAATTAAATATAAAGGCAACGCTCAGGAAGAATATAACGCTTCCGATATTGATAATGCCCGTTGTAAACTCATAATATCTCGTATAGAACGAAAGGGACTGCAGAACGCTCTTTATCGGTGCGATAGTTACAGATGACGCAATAACGTCGATCATATACATCAGCATATTGAAAATAAAGCCAACGATCGCCGATACTATCTGATTTTCCGTCAGCACGGAAGCAAAAATTCCCGCCGAAACAAATGCCATTCCCAAAAGCAGCAGCCCCAGCATATTGCCGAGAAAGGTAGCTATGGAAAGGCTTCCCGCAAAGCCGTAAAGCACCAGTGCATATACGATATATATCGCCATTGAAATAAGGAAAACCACCATTGCCGCCAGATATTTTCCGAAAACTATCTCGAAAAGATTAACGGGAGCAGTCAGCAGTGCCTGCTCGGTTTTCTGCTTTTTTTCCTCGGAGAAAAGCCGCATAGTTAGCAGCGGGAGCATAAACATCATTATGGTGAAAACCGTTGCAAACAGGTTGGACATTTCAATAGTACCCGAATAGATATTTCCCATTACGAAGAAATAGCCCGTGTAAATATAGAAAACCGCTATGAAAATGTAAGCGATAGGAGATGTGAAATACGCTTTCATCTCTCGTCTGAAAATTGCACCCATTACTCCTCACTCTCCTTTTCTTCGGAAGAATTGTCCTCTTTATCGGACAGTTCGCCGTTTGCCTCCGACATTTTGTCAAGCTCCTCAACAGCCTTTTCGGAAGCCTTTTCATTTGAAAGGACGACCTTTTCTCCCATAGTTATCTTAAGGAAAATGTCCTCAAGAGTAAGCTCGGTATTCTTCATTCCGAGGATATACCAATTCCTGTCGGAAACACGCTTGAACAGTTCCCTGCGAATGTCCTTGCCCTCGGCGACTTCAATGTCATATTCGAAAATACCCGGCTCTCTCTCCATATCCGCCCTGACGGAAACAACGCCGCTGATGCCCTTTATCATCTTCTCGACCTCAGCTTTTGGACCGTCTATGCGGACAATAAGCTTGTTGTCGTTTGTGACAAGCTTTGTGAGATTTTCCGTAGTGTCGTCCGCAACGATAGTTCCGTGGTCAATGATAATGATACGGTCACAGGTAGCCTGTATCTCACTGAGGATATGGGACGAAAGAATGACCGTGTGCTTCTTTCCCAGCTTCTTGATAAGCGTTCTTATTTCGATTATCTGCATGGGGTCAAGTCCGACGGTAGGCTCGTCAAGGATAAGTATAGGCGGATTTCCCACCAAAGCTTGTGCCATTCCCACACGCTGCTTGTAACCCTTTGACAGATTCTTGATTATCCTGTCATAAACGTCGGTTATTTTGACAAGAGCACAGATGTCCTCCAAATGTGCCTTGCGGGGCAGCTTGCATTTTTTCAGGTCATAGATGAAATTCAGATACTCCCTGACCGTCATATCAAGATAAAGAGGCGGCAGCTCGGGCAGATAGCCTATCTCCTTTTTCGCCTTGGTAGGCTCTTCAAGAATGTCTATGCCATTGATAAGAGCCTGTCCCTCGGTAGATGAGATATATCCCGTGAGAATATTCATTGTAGTGGATTTTCCGGCACCGTTGGGTCCGAGAAAGCCGAGTATCTCGCCGTCATTTACGGTAAATGACAGATCGTTCACGGCTTTTTTCTGACCGTAATGCTTAGTCAGATTTTTGACCTCGATCATTTATACAGTCCTCCCGAATTTGACGGCAGAAATCTTTTTATTTCTGCCGCCGCATAATACATATTTAGTATACTCTGTAAATGTGAAAGGAAAGTGACAGATTTAAGAGAGTTTAGCAATACCCTTCTTGATTCTCTCAATGCTGTCAGCCTTGCCGATAACTGCACAAAGCTCAATTCCGCCGCCGGGAGTGAACTGCTTGCCCGATACCGCAACTCTCAGAGGCCACAGCAGCCAGCCGTTCTTAACGCCCAGCTTCTCGATAAGTGCAAACAGCTCGGAGTGTATCTTCTCCTCATTCCACTCATTTTCGGGAATAGCTTCCAGAACGGGAAGTATCTCGTTCAGAGCGGAAAGAGCGGTCTCCTCGTTGGTTTTCATCTTCTTATGAACATAAAGAGCGTTGTCATATTCGGGCAGAGCGTCGATGAAATCCACCTGCTCGGGAATGTCAACAAACACCTCTGCTCTCGGCTGTAAGGTTCTTACCAGCACATCAATGTCAATATCCTCACGCTTAACGGTCTGACGGATATAAGGCAGAGCAGCCGCCTTGAAATCCTCGAAGCTCATTCTTCTGATATACTCCGCATTGATAGCCTTGAGCTTCATGGGGTCGAAAATTGCGGGAGATTTGGAAAGTCCGCTGATGCTGAATTCCTTCTTCAGCTCCTCAAGAGAGAATATCTCATTCTCGCCCTTAGGTGCCCAGCCCAGCAGAGCAATATAGTTGATGATAGCTTCGACCAGATAGCCCTTGTCAAGCAGATCCTGGAAAGAAGCATCGCCGTCACGCTTTGCAAGCTTATGCTGAGCGTCCTTCATAATATGCTCAACGTGGATATACTTGGGCGGCTCCCAGCCGAATGCCTCATACAGCAGATTGTACTTAGGTGCAGAGGAAAGATACTCGTTTCCTCTTACAACATGAGTGATGCCCATCAGATGGTCGTCCACAACATTTGCGAAATTATAGGTGGGCATACCGTCTGCCTTGATAAGCACCTGATCGTCCAGAGTGGAATTCTCAACGGTAATATCTCCGTAAAGCTCATCGTGGAATGTGGTAGTTCCCTCCTCGGGTATCTTCTGACGGATAACGTAAGGAACGCCCTCTGCAAGACGCTTTTCTACCTCTTCCTTGGAGAGCTTGCGGCAGTGTCCGTTATACTTTGTGGGCTGACCGGAAACCTGCTGAATCTTGTGCATTTCCTCCAACTCCTCCTTGGTGCAGAAGCAGTAGTATGCATGTCCGCTTTCAACCAGCTGCAAAGCGTAGTCCTTGAAAATTCCCATTCTTTCCGACTGGATATAAGGACCTACGGGACCGCCGATGTCGGGGCCTTCGTCCCAGATAAGACCTGTCTGTCTGAGAGTATTGTAGATGACCTCGGTAGCACCCTCAACATATCTTTCCTGGTCGGTGTCCTCGATGCGGAGGATAAAGGTTCCGTCATTCTGCTTTGCAATAAGGTATGTGTAAAGTGCAGTTCTCAGATTTCCGATGTGCATATAGCCCGTGGGACTGGGTGCAAATCTGGTTCTTACTTTTTTATCCATTTGACATTTGTCCTTTCAAAATAAATTGTACTTATAGTCAAGCTTTTTTACATATTCCGTATCGGCGGCAATTCGTGCAAAAAGCTCGTCAATACTGCCGAATTTCATCTCGGGACGAACGAAATCATACAGGGACACATTTATCCTCTGCCCATAAAGATCGCCCTCGTACCCGATTATATATGTTTCCGCAAGCAGGGCGGAGTTTTTCTCCACCGTTGGCTTGACGCCTATGTTTGTTATAGATCGGTAATTTTTGTAGTTGATTTGAGTAAACGACGCATAAACACCGTGCTTCGGAACGACTGTATTTTCGGGGATAAGCTGGTTAATGGTGGGGAAATTCATAGTCCTCCCCAGCTCATGCCCGTGAATTACAGGCTCATAGACCGAGTAAAAATGTCCCAGCAGCAAATTTGCATCGAACACCTTGCCCTCCCTGATAAGCTCCCTTATCCGTGTGGAGGACACCTTAATACCGAAAAGCGTTTCATCCGCAATAATATCGCAGAAGATGCCGTACCGACTGCCGCAAATATCAGCTAACAGCCTTGAATTGCCGCCCGCATTTCTGCCGAAGGTAAAATCCTTTCCGCAGAAAACCGCACCGCAGTTCATTTTCCTGACGAGTATCTCCTCGATAAATTCCTCGGCGGACAAGTCCTTCAACAAGGCAAAATTCGGCGAATAGATATATTCAACGCCGCAGCTTCGGAAATGATCCCGCTTCTGCCTGTCAGTCATTATCCTTTCGGAAGCACCGCTTTTGGACGTTACCGTGTTTGTGTCAAAGGTGAAAACGGCAGGTGCAAGATCGTATTTCCGTGCCCTTTCAACCGCCCTTTTGATGACCTGATTATGACCTCGGTGGCAGCCGTCAAACAATCCCAGAGCCACCGATGTCTTTTTTTCGGGAGGGCTTTGCAAATCAATCAGCTTGTCTATCAAAAGCTTCTCCTCCCGTCAGAAATTTTTCAAAACCTTCAAAAGCCCGTCACAGACAACGCCTATGCCCAGAAAGATGCCGTCGCAGCCGTAAACTGCCGCACGTTCTCCGTTTGCGGGACTGCCTGTGAGCCTTGAAGCGTCCAGCCTGACGCCGTTGCGGTACATTTCCGTCTGACGCTCGTTCAGATGCACCTGCGGAAGATAACCGAAAACCCGCTCTATAGGGATAACGAAGCTTTGAAATCCCTTTCCGCTGCTGACAGCCTCGCTTATTTCATCAAGAGTGTGGCAGCCGTCCAGAGTAAATCCGCAGGCGGACGTTCTCACAAGTGAGGTCATAATTCCGCCGCATCTCAGTTCATTTCCAATATCGTGGATAAGCGTTCTGATGTACGTTCCCTTTGAGCAGGAAATTTCCAGAAAGCCCTCGCCCGATATGCTGTCAAAGGAAAGCAGCTTTAAGGAATAAACGGTAATGGGACGAGGCTTTCTTTCCACCTCTATCCCCTTTCTTGCAAGGTCGTAAAGCCGCTGACCGTTCACGGAAACAGCGGAATACATAGGGGGGATCTGCATAATATCTCCCCTGAATTTATCGAGAACGGCTTCCAGAGCTTCCTCGGTAATATCGGAATGATCCGACTTTGCGATTATTGTCCCCGTAGAGTCCTGCGTATCGGTAATAAGTCCCAGCTTAAAGCCCGCACGATATATCTTGTCATGGTCGGGCAGCATATCACATGCCTTTGTGGCACTGCCGATAAACACGGGAAGAACGCCCTCCGCCATAGGGTCAAGAGTTCCTGCGTGACCTATCCGACGCATTTTCAGAATACCTCTGAGCTTCGCAACAACGTCAAACGAGGTAAAGCCTTTCGGCTTGTTAATGCAGATTATACCAGCCATAAATCATATCCCAGCGCTTCTCCGACTACTGCCAGAATACGCCGTTTAACCTCCTCCGGAGTACCGGTAAGCTGTGCACCCGCCGCCTTGACGTGTCCCCCGCCGCCCAGCTTGCGGCAGATAGCGGACACATCCGCAGTTGTGGCTGAACGCATTGAGATCTTGAAAACATTGTTGGATTTCTGCTTGATAGTAACACCTATCTCAACATTTTCAAGCTGTACAGTCAGGGAAGCAAGTCCCTCAAACTCGGCAAGCTCAATGCCGAAATCCTTTGTCAGCTCTTCGGTAATGGTTATCATAGAGCAGCGGTCATCGAAATACAATTCCATATTTGACAGAACATACTGCTCGATCTTTATCCTGTCCTTACTTTTTACGTCAAACATTTTTCTGTTGATGATCGCATACGGGATATTATATTTGCTCATAAGGTCCGCTGCGATCTGATGGCATCTGGGGGTCGTGTTTTCGTATTTAAAGCAGCCTGTATCGGTTGCAATGCCTGTGTAAAGGCAGGATGCTATATAGGTATCAAGCTCCACACCCATTTTGGAAAACAGTTCGTACATGACCTCGCAGGCAGCTGAAGCATCAGGATTGAGCAGAGTTCTTTCCGCATAATCCGTATTGGATATGTGATGATCTATGCAGAGATTTACAAACTCCGCATAATGGGAAAGTCCCCGTCCAAGCAGCTTGCTGTCCGCAACGTCAACGGCAATTATCGCCTCGGGCATAAACTTCATCGGCTGATAGCCCTCATACATCAGGTCGTAACGGTGCGGGAAATCGTCGCTGCAAAGCACATTTGCCTTTTTTCCAAGCTTTCTCAGAACAGTGCAAAGGGAAAATGCACTGCCGAGGGTATCCCCGTCGGGGCTTTGATGGGTCAGTATATGATAACTATCGTGGGCATAAATAAATTTTATTGCCTCGTCAAAATCAACTCGCAAAGCTATCCCCCCTTGGTTTTGTATTTATTTGTCACCGAGAGCGTCACTTATCATTTTGGAGATCTCGGCGGAATGTTCGATAGAATTGTCTGCAATAAATTTCAGCTCGGGACATTTTCTGAGATGAAGCCTGTTGCCTATCTCACGGCGAATAAAGCCGGATGCACTTTCAAGACCCTTAACGGCAGTTGCGGCGGACTCCATTCCGTCCAGCGAAGAAATGTACGCCTTAAGATGGGAGCCGTCCCCGGAAAGCTCGGTACGCACTACCGTGACCATACCCGACTTGACTCTCGGGTCTTTTATCTCATTGCATATCATTGCCGAAAGCTCTCTTTTAATGTCCTCGGAAAGTCTGCTGTTTTTAAAATTAGCCATAATATCTCCTTTAGTATGGGGCGGCAGAATATCTCCCGCCGCCCTAATACTGATTTCCTATCTTAAAGTAGACAAAAAATCAAGCAAAAACTTGCATATATGGGTTTTGTGCAGATTTTTTGTTTTACTTTGATTAGAAATTAGTATTTGGATCAATCTCTGTATTCTTCCATAATGAAGGCTTCGAAAATGTCTCCCTCTTTAATATCTCCGAATTTTTCAAGAGTTATACCGCACTCATAGCCCGATGCAACTTCCTTTGCATCGTCCTTGAAACGCTTAAGGCTGGACATTTTGTCCTCTGCAATAACGATACCGTCACGGACAACTCTTATCTCTGCATTTCTTGTGACCTTACCGTCAAGAACGTAAGCACCCGCAACATTTCCAACATTGGAGATCTTGTAAACCTGACGAACCTCGCAGCGTCCAAGAAGATTTTCTCTGAACTTAGGTGCAAGCATACCCTTCATAGCAGTGCTTACTTCCTCGATAGCGTCGTAGATAATTCTGTAAAGTCTTATCTCAACGCCGTCCTTTTCGGCAGAATCCGCCGCAACGGGGTCGGGTCTTACGTTAAATCCGACAATGATCGCATTTGAAGCATTCGCAAGCATAACGTCACCCTCGGAAACAGCACCTACCGCACCGTGGATAACCTTTACTCTTACCTCATCGTTGGACAGCTTTTCAAGGGACTGCTTAACAGCTTCAACCGAACCCTGAACGTCCGCCTTAACGATGATAGGCAGTTCCTTGATCTCGCCCTGTTCGATCTGAGAGAACAGGTTGTCGAGTGTGACCTTCTGATACTGGCTGAACTGTTCCTGCTTAGCTTCGTGCTTTCTCTGCTCAACAAGCTCTCTGGCAAGACGTTCGTCCTCAACTGCATTGAAGGTATCGCCCGCAGCGGGAACCTCAGCAAGACCAGTTATCTCAACAGGATAGGACGGACCCGCCGCCTTTACTGTCTTGCCCTTGTCGTTGGTCATAACTCTTACACGGCCGACAGCAGTTCCTGCAATGATAATATCACCCGTGTGGAGTGTACCGTTCTGAACGAGAAGTGTTGCCACAGGACCTCTGCCCTTGTCAAGACGTGCTTCGATAACAGTACCCTTTGCAAGCCTGTTGGGATTTGCTCTCAGCTCCTGCACCTCGGCAACCAGCAGAACGTTTTCCAGAAGTTCATCAATGCCCTGTCCTGTCTTTGCGGAAACGGGAACGCAGATAACATCGCCGCCCCATTCCTCAATAACGAGTCCATGTTCGGTAAGCTCCTGCTTAACTCTGTCGGGATTTGCACCTTCCTTGTCTATCTTGTTGATAGCAACTATTATCTGAACATTTGCAGCCTTTGCATGGTTGATAGCCTCAACTGTCTGGGGCATGATACCGTCATCAGCAGCAACAACGAGGATAGCAATATCCGTTACAGATGCACCTCTCGCTCTCATTGCAGTGAATGCTTCGTGACCCGGTGTATCAAGGAAGGTTATCTCCTTGCCGTTGCAGGTAACTCTGTAAGCACCGATATGCTGTGTGATGCCGCCCGCCTCGGAAGCGGTAACATTTGCATTTCTTATCTTATCCAGAAGAGAAGTTTTACCGTGGTCAACGTGTCCCATAACAACTACAACGGGAGCTCTTTCCTCGCCCTCGCCCTCGTCCTCGGAATCGTCGATAAGACGCTCTTCGATAGTAACGATTATCTCCTTTTCGACCTTTGCACCCAGCTCTTCTGCAACCAGAGAAGCCGTGTCGAAATCAATTGTCTGATTTATGGTACACATTTCGCCCAGCTTCATCAGCTGCTTGATTACCTCGGTAGCAGTCACCTTCAGACGGGAAGCCAGCTCGGAAACAACTATCTCATCGGGAATAAGCACCTTGAGCTGCTGCTTTCTTGCCCTTTCCAGTTCAAGACGCTTGAGCTTCTCAGCCTCTGTTTCCCTCTTGGTGGAATACTGCTGCTTGTTTCTCTGAGCGGATTTCTGAGTGAGCTTCTGCTTCTTGGAATAGTTATCCTTGTTCCGTCCGCTGCCGCTCTGAGTGGTAGCAATGTTGTCGTACTTTTCGTTGTACTTGTCAAGCTCCACATAGCTTCCTCTTGTATCGACCGTTCTTGTTACCTGAACGGGGGTTGAGGAACCGGAAGATGCAGCATTGATGTTCAGCTTCTGCTTCTGAGACTGCTGCTTTTTGTTCTCGGGCTGCTGCTTGGGCTTTTCCTGAGCGGACTGCTTGTTCTTCTGCTCCTGAGATTTGTTTATCTGCTGATTGAATTTCTGTACCTGAGAGGTCTGCTGAGCAGGCTTCTTATTATTTTTCTGATCGTCCTTTTTCTGCTGATTATCCTGATTTCGGGAAACGGGTGCAGCGTTCTTTACGGGAGCCTTTGCGGGTTCCTGCTTGGGCTTTTCCTGTTTAGGCTGCTCCTGCTTTGGCTTTTCCTGAACGCTCTGCTTCTTCTCGGCAGGCTTCTGAGCATCGGGCTTCTTGGCATCCTTCTTAGGCTCGGGCTTTTTCTTGGCTTCCTTCTTGGGCTCGGCAGGCTTTTCGGGCTTCGGCTGATTTCTTGTTGCGAAATAAGCATCGAAATTCTCCACCTGATTTTTCTGAGAATAATAGTCGAGAATGAAAGCCATCTCCCCGTAAGTCAGTACAGCAGCAGGCTTCTTGACGACCTTTAATTCTTTTTCAAGCACTTCCAAAAGCTCCTGATTTGAAACACCAAGATCCTTAGCTGCTTCATTTATTTTGGTTTTTGTCTTATCATTTGCATTCATAGGCTGATAATCCTCCATTTAGCTGTTTTGTTCAAGCTGTGCTATCCTGTCCGCAAAGCCCTGATCGCAGACTGCGGCAACTCCGATACGCTTGCTTAATCCGTAGTATAAATCGTCCATTCTGACCGACAGCTTCATATACGGAACGTTATATTTTTCCGCCGCAAATTCCGCTTCCTTTGCAGTTTTCGGCGATACGTCGGCAGCGGTGAATATCAGCCGTGCCTTACGCTTTTCCGCCGACTGCACAGAAGCGTCAAAGCCCATTTCAAGCTTACCCGCTCTGCGGCAGATCGTGATGATATTTATAAGCTTTGTACGAGCGGCAAGGCTTTCATCAAGATTATCACTCACCGTTCTCACCGCTTTCTCTGAGTTCGTCCTCCATGCGGGAATAGACCGCATCGTCTATCTGCATAGAAAACGCCTTTTCAAAACGCCTTGCCTTTTTCGCCTTTTTAAAGCATTCAAGGCTTCGGCATATATATGCTCCCCTGCCCGATTTTTTACCCGTAAGGTCAAGGAGAACATCGCCCTCGGGGGTCTTGACCGCCCTGATAAGCTCTCTTTTAGGCTTCATCTCACCGCAGCCAAGGCACATTCTCATAGGTATCTTCTTAACAGTTCCCGCCATACCCAAAGCTCCTTACTGTTCTGCTTCTTCGGCAGACGGCTCCTCTTCGGGAGCTGCTTCGGGCTGTTCAGCGGGCTTGATGTCTATCTTATATCCCGTAAGCCTTGCAGCAAGCTTAGCGTTCTGTCCCTTGTTTCCGATAGCCAGCGAAAGCTGATTGTTGGGAACAATAACAGTGCAGGTCCTTGCCTCTTCATCGGTTATCTCAACGCTTACCACCTGTGCGGGAGAAAGTGCCTGAGCGATAAACTCAGCGGGATCCTCATTATAGAGGATAATATCTATCTTTTCGCCGCCCAGCTCGTCAACTATCTTGCTTATTCTCGAACGCTTCGCACCTACGCATGAGCCGATAGCGTCAACGTTCTTATCCTTTGACCATACAGCTATCTTCGTTCTGGAGCCCGGTTCTCTTGAAATGGACTTGACCTCGATAGTGCCGTCATATATCTCGGGTATTTCAAGCTCAAACAGCCTTTTTACCAGCTCCTTGTGAGTTCTGGAAACCTTGATCGCAGGCTTTTTGTCGGGATTGATTATATCCACAACATAAACCTTAACAATATCGCCCTCTTTAAGTACCTCTCCGGGGATCTGCTCATTTTTGAACAGGTAAACATCGTTCTTGTCAATGCGGAGAGTGGCATTTCCCGAAGCAGGCTCTATCTTCAGAACTGTCGCCGAAACAGCCTCGTGGACCTTATCCTGATACTGACTGAGAAGCTTTTCTCTTTCAAACTCCTTTATATCGTGGCGGATAGACTGCTTTGCATACTGTGCAGCCACTCTTCCGAACTGTGCCGTGGAAAGCTTGAATGGGATAACATCTCCCAGAACAGCCTTTTTGGAAATGGTCTTAGCCTCGTCGATATTTATCTCATTCATATCGATAGGCTCATCGTCCACAACAGTACGCATAATAGCGACCTCGAACTTGTTATCCTCGGGGCTCAGCTCCACACGGATATTGTCGCAGTCGGGATATTCCTTTCTGACTGCCTTTTCGATTCCCTGACGTATCTTCTCCACAAGCAGATTTGCGGGGATACCGTTTTCCTTTTCCAGAAGGTCAAGTGCTTCAAACAAATCCTTCAAATCATTCTTAGCCATTTTTCCCAATTCCTCCAATTATAATAATATAGTATATTTACTAAGTTCACAGTTCAACATCGTCCATGCCGTCAAAAAGGTCATCATCATCGCATAGCTTGACAAAAGCCGTTTCCGACAGTTTGATGGTTTTCTCGCCCTGCTCGGTATCGGCGGTAATAGAACCGTCCTCCTTGTTATAGGAACGCAGCACAGCAATAAATTCCTTCACCCCGTCCGTTTCCCTGATATACCGTATTCTCACAGGACAATCGATAAATTCAAGGAAATGCTCCTCTTTTTTCAGCGTCCGTCCCAACCCGGGCGAACCTACCTCCAGCACATACGCCCCATCGATAGGGTCAAGCTCGTCAAGCTTTTTTGACAGCGGACGAGAAACCTTTTCACAGTCATCCATCGTCAGACCGCCGTCAAATCTGTCAAGCAACACCCTCAGATAGCGGGTCGCACCCTCCTTTTCAAAAAGGACATCCCAGACGGTAACGCCTACCTCGGCAGCCAGCGGCTCAACAAGCTCCCTGACCTGCTTGACGGTGTTTCCGCCCTTGCCGCCCTTTTTTCTGTTCTTGCTTTCAGCCATTCAACAACCTCCAAGATACAAACAAAAGGTCGGAATTTGTTTCCGACCTTTCTGCATTAAATATTCTGTTGTACATATTATACCACAGTCATTTGAAAAATGCAAGTCTTTTTTTTAAAAAAGTCCGATTTTTTCCCGATATGTACCATTCACGGAGATATTCACGCCGTTTTTTGTCGGATTTAGCCTATTTTTCGGAAAAATCTTTCCATCCGGCAAATGATATTTTGGCAAAAATCACGAAATTTGTTGACAATGGAAGATTTATCTGATATAATAATATGTGTATTTTTATTTTACTATGGAGGAGTTTTTTAAAATGAAGCTTAACGGTTCGGATATTATCATAGAATGTCTGCTGGAACAGGGCGTTGACACGGTTTTCGGCTATCCCGGAGGAGCAGTGCTGAACATTTATGACGCATTATATAAGTACAGCGACAAGATAACCCACATTCTCACATCTCACGAGCAGAACGCCGCACACGCTGCCGACGGCTACTCCAGAACGACAGGCAGAACAGGCGTTGTCATCGCAACCTCGGGTCCGGGTGCGACCAACCTCGTTACGGGAATTGCCACCGCTTATATGGACAGCATTCCCATGGTAGCAATCACGGGAAATGTTACCACCTCCCTGCTGGGACTTGACAGCTTTCAGGAGGTTGACATTACGGGAATAACCATGCCCATAACAAAGCATAATTATATTGTCAAGGACGTTACCAAGCTTGCCGATATTATCAGAGAAGCCTTCTTTATCGCAAATGACGGAAGAAAGGGTCCCGTACTTATCGACATTCCCAAGGATATAACCGCAGCTGTATGCGAATTTGAGCATAAGCCCCTGAAAACTCACGATTACATACTCGGTGCAAATGTTGAAAACGAAATAGATGAAGCTGTACGTCTTATCAAGGAAGCAAAGAAGCCCTTCCTTTACGCAGGCGGCGGCGTTGTTTCCGCTGAAGCAAGAGAGGAATTCTCAAAGTTTGCCGAGCTGCTGGACGCTCCCGTTTCACTCAGCCTTATGGGACAGTGTGCCCTTGACAACAGCTCCGAAAGATACGTCGGAATGCTGGGCATGCACGGCACAAAGACCGCTTCCCTCGCCCTGTCGGAATGCGACCTGCTTATCGTAATGGGCAGCCGTTTCAGCGACAGAGTTACCTGCAACGTCAACACCTTTGCACCCGGAAAGAAGATAATCCATTTTGAGATAGACCCCGCCGAGGTAAACAAAAATATCACCGTTGACCATAAGGTCATCGGCGATCTGAAATATGTTCTCGGTCAGATGAATGTCCGTATGCCGAAGCTTTCCCATCCCGAATGGATGAGCGAAATAGCAGCTTGGAAAAAGGAATATCCCCTTGTTCAGGTCGGAAACGATGACGAAGCTGTTACTCCTCAGTATGTTATCGAAACCCTTGACGAGCTGACAGACGGCAAGGCTATTATCTCCACCGAGGTAGGTCAGCATCAGATGTGGATAGCTGAGTATTACAACTTCAAGTCCGCACGTTCTCACGCAACTTCGGGCGGTCTTGGCACTATGGGCTACGGTCTTGGTGCAGCCATCGGCTCTAAGGTGGGAAATCCCGACAAGGTAGTCGTAAATGCCGCAGGTGACGGCAGCTTCTATATGAACTGTGCAGAGCTTTCCACCCTTGCAAAATATCAGCTTCCCGTTATCGAGCTGGTGTTCAACAACTCCGTTCTGGGAATGGTACGTCAGTGGCAGCGTCTTTTCTACGGCAAGAGATTTTCCCAGACGACCCTTGAAAAGCCCACCGATTTCGAGATGCTTGCAAAAGCATTCGGCATTGAGGGCATGACCATCTCCAAAAAGAGCGAGGTAAAGGACGTGCTGAAAAAGGCTATCGAATGCAACAAGCCCGTGCTTATCAACTGCATCATCGACAAGGACATTAACGTTCTGCCTATGGTTCCCGCAGGTGCTTCCGTTGCAGAGCCTATCCTTGATATTGTTATTGACGACTGATTTTATTAACCGAATATCCGACAGCCTGTACCTAAAAATAGGGCAGGCTGTTTTTTCAAAGTATTTTTCCAAGAAACGGAGGCATTAAAAATGCCCGAAACAAAAAGAAATTACAGTCACGAGCTTGAAGAGATAATAGGAAATATCAGTCCCGACACTCCCCCGACACTGCTGCTTCACAGCTGCTGTGCACCATGTTCAAGCTATGTTTTGGAATATCTCTCGGAATATTTTCGGATAACTGTGCTTTACTATAACCCGAACATTTACCCCGCCGAGGAATATGAGCATCGTATCGCCGAACAGCGTCGTTTTATTGGGGAAATACGGACGAAAAATCCCGTTGAGTTTATAGGGAGAGAGCATTATCCCGAACGGTTTTACGAGGCTGTCAAGGGACTTGAAAATATCCCCGAGGGCGGAGAACGCTGCTTTGCCTGCTATCGTATGCGGCTTGAAGAAGCGGCAAAAACAGCTGCCGAAAACGGCTTTGATTTTTTCACCACCACATTATCTATCAGTCCCCACAAGAACGCTTTTATGCTGAATAAAATAGGCGAAGAGCTGGCTGAAAAATACGGTGTCAGACATTTGCCATCGGATTTCAAGAAGAAAAACGGTTACAAGCGGTCAACGGAGCTTTCTGCACAGTACGGTATCTACCGTCAGAATTACTGCGGCTGTGTTTTCTCCTTGAAAGAAACCGAAGAACGGCGGAGGGCAAAGGAAAATGAAGCTTAAAGAACGTGCAAAACGCCTTAAATCGGACGTTCCCGCTGTTTTACTTGCTTTGAAGGACAGCCGAACTCCCCTGTCGGCGAAAATATTTGCCGCACTGACAGTTGCCTATGCCCTGTCGCCCATCGACCTTATCCCCGACTTTATTCCCGTGCTGGGGTATCTCGATGACCTGATAATACTGCCTGCTCTGGCAGCGGCGGCAATTCATTTTATCCCCCGTGACGTTATGGAGGAATGCCGCAAAAAAAGCGAGGGAATGTGGGAAAACGGCAAGCCGAAAAAATGGTATTTTGCCATTCCTATTGTTGTATTCTGGATAATTATTTTGCTGCTGATATTGAAAGGATTATTATGGAAATAGAAAGAATTATCGAAACTGATCGGCTTTATATCCGTGATTTGACGGAGAACGATTTTGACGCACTCTGCACTATATTGCAGGACCCCGAAGTTATGTACGCCTACGAACACGCATTTTCCGATGATGAGGTCCACGATTGGCTTGACCGTCAGCTGAAACGATATGAGCAGTACGGCTTCGGTCTGTGGGCAGTCACGCTCAAGTCAACGGGTGAGCTTATCGGGCAGTGCGGGATAACTATGCAGGAAACGCCGAACGGACTTGTTCCCGAGATAGGCTATCATCTGGCAAAGCGTTACTGGCACTGCGGATATGCCACCGAAGCGGCTAAAGCCTGCAAACGCTTTGCTTTTAGCCACCTGCGTTTTCCCGAGGTATATTCGATAATACGGGAGAATAATCTCCCGTCAAGAGCAGTCGCCGAACGGCTCGGAATGACCGTCTGCGGGAAATTTACCAAGCATTATTACAATATGGATATGCCCCATCTGATCTATTCGGTAAAGGGTCAGCTGCATGAATATGTATGAGCATTGACATTTCCCGTATCTATCGCCCCATAACAGCCTCGCCTTTCAAAAGGTCGGGAGATTACTGTGAATATCTTCCCTGCGAGGCGTTAAGACCGTATATCCGCTGCTTCTGGGGAACAAACGGCGAGCTGCCCAGGGACGGCATTCAGCCCGACCGTTCAATCGTTATCCCCGACACCTGTATGGATATTATCATAGATATTGACGAAAACAGCGGCATTTCCCGTGAGTTTTTCTGCGGCATAAATGACGGATATTTTTACTCCCGACCAAATCCGTTTGACGAGAAAAAGACCACCTTTGCCATTCGGTTTTACTGCCACAGCGTTATTCTGTTTGCTGACTGTGATATGTCGGGGGCACTGAATTCCGCCGCACCCGCCGAGCAGTATTTCAAAAATTTCGGGCGGGCTTTGCATCGGGAAATTGCCGAAGCAAAAAGCACTGCCGAACGTATTGCTCTTTCGGAAAATTATCTGCTTCGCCGTCTGAACAAAAGCCGTGAAAATCCCGATCTTATGAATGCACTTTACTATATCGTCAGCCAAAACGGAAATGCGGATATTTCGGATATTTCCCTTTACACGGCACTCAGCAAACGGCAGCTTGAACGCATTTTCAAGCGTACCACGGGCGTTTCTCCGAAAACGCTTACCGACCTGATACGCTATCAGCTGCTGTGGCAGGACGTTATTTCGGGCGGTTTTGACGTTCAGGAGGCGGTGCTGAAATTCGGCTACTGCGATCAGTCCCATCTGCTGAAAAGCTTTAAGAGATTTCACGGTGAAACGCCGTCCGAAGCGTTCAAAAATGCCCGAAAGGATGTCGCATTTTTACAATACAATTCCCACAAAATGCGTTAGAATAAATTCGGAGGTAATGCTATATGGAACAGCAGATCCCAAATAATTTCGGCGAATTCTGCGATGAACTTTTGAAATGCGGATTTTCATTGGGCGGCGGCTCAAAGGGCATATTCGCTATTGTCCCCTATGATTGGCGGGAGCAGGAGCAGTTTGATTTTCCCGTAAAATGGCACACGGGCGACCCCGAAACAGACCCTTGGGAATGGCGTATGCGGGTGCTGGAGGAGCGTTCCGAATTTGCTTATGCAAAGGTGTTTTTCGGCGTCAGCGGATATATTTCAAAGGAATGGTACCCCTATTTTCTGTCCGTCCGAAGGCAGGGGAAATCATTTGAAGAAGCGTATAATGACGGAAACATAAGTCAGACGGCAAAGAGAATTTACGAGCTTGTTTCCGATAACGGACGCCTTGCCGTACACGAGATAAAGCAGCTTGGCTGTCTGGAAAAATGCAAGGATTTCGATAAGGCACTGACTGAGCTGCAAATGAAAATGTACCTGACAATGTGCGGACGGGCACCGAAGCTTAACAAAAACGGCGAGCCTTACGGCTGGACAAGCACCGTTTTCTGCACTCCCGAAGCCTTTTGGAATGATGATGCCGTCTTTTCAAGGAATATCCCCGAAGCGGAAGCGGCTGAAGCCATCGGACGACAAGTACTGAAACTCAATCCCGAAGCAACCGAGCGGAAGATAAAAAAATTCATCTTCGGATAGCATTTCTCACATTTTAGCGAGGAGAAAAAATCATGACAGTATTTGAAAAAGCAAGAAATTACATTTATCGGAATGCCACACCGCTGCAGCTGGCAAAGTGGAAGCTTATCTTTGAAAACGGTTCTGCGGAGGACGTTCTGACTGCACTCAGCTGCTATCAGAATGAGGACGGCGGCTTCGGTCACGGACTTGAAGCGGACTGTTTAAACCCCAATTCATCGCCCATACAGACTTGGGCGGCAACGGAAATTCTGGGAATGATGATGTTTTCGGACGGAAATCACCCTATTGTCAAGGGCATACTGAAATATCTCGAAAGCGGTGCGGATTTTGACGAAACCAAAATGCAGTGGCTGAACACCGTCCCCACAAACAACGACTATCCTCACGCTGTCTGGTGGGAATACGACGAAAACGGCAGCGAATTCAAGTACAATCCCACGGCGGCTTTAGCGGGATTTATACTGATATTTGCGGATATAAACAGCAGCCTGTACAAAAAAGGCTGTGATATTGCAAGGTCGGCAGCGGAATGGTTTTTCGCAAATTCTCCCCTCAATGAACAGCATGTAGTCGGCTGCTTTGCCGCACTTTTCAATATGTGCAATATTGCCGGCAAAACCGACCTTTTCGATATGCAGCTTATGGGCGAACGGCTGATTGCATCGGTTAAAGAATGCGTTTGCTGCGACTCCGAAAAATGGGGCAAGGAATATCTGGCTGTGCCAGCCGATTTCGTAATGTCGAGGGAAAGTCCGTTTTATGCGGTATGTCCCGAAGCGGCGGAAAAATACTGCGATTTCCTGCTAAACTCTCAGGAGAAGGACGGCTCATATCCCGTACCTTGGCAGTGGTATAATGATTACAAGGAATTTGAAGTTTCCAAGGTTCGCTGGAAGTGTGAGATTATTATCAAGAATATGCTTTATCTGCGTAATTTTGGAAAGATATGATTTTCATTTCGCAGGTTACAATGCGAAGCACTTAAAGTTTGCGGCATGGTGCCGATAAATACTTCTTATGTTACTCTGATAAATTGCAGACCGCTTGTTATTCGGTCTGCAATTGCTTTTTTATCTTAACAAAAAAATTATAATATCCTCTTGAAAAATGGAGAAAAATCTGATAGAATAAAGTTTAGTGCAAATTTATTCTATGTGGAGGAAAATGCTATGAATTCTTCTTATCAGAATCTTATCGACCTTGACGACCGTCCCAGAGAATGGTGGGACAAGATCATCTCTCTCGGCTCGGCTATAAAGGATAATCCCAAGGAATATGCAAAAAAGTGCGACGGAAAAATTCTTGCAACGCTTTTCTATGAGCCGTCCACCAGAACACAGATGTCCTTCCAGACTGCTATGCTTCGTCTTGGCGGAACGCTTATCGGCTTCGACAACCCCGAAACGTCCTCTGTCGCAAAGGGCGAAAACCTCAAGGACACTACCAAGATAGTCAGCTCCTATGCGGACATTATGGTTATGAGAAATCCCCTTGAAGGCTCTGCTAAGGCTGCTTCCCTGACTGCTGACTGTCCTATCATCAATGCAGGTGACGGCGGTCATCTCCACCCCACTCAGACACTTACCGACCTGCTCACCCTTTCCCGTGAAAAGGGCAGGCTTACAGGTCTTACAGTCGGTCTGTGCGGTGATTTGAAGAACGGCAGAACGGTTCATTCGCTCTGCAAGGCACTGTCCCGCTATCCCGATAATAAGTTCGTTTTCATCTCCACCGATGAACTGGCTATGCCCGCTTATGTCAAGGAAATACTTGACAGCAGAAACTGTCCCTACGAGGAAATTCCATCTCTCGAGGACGCTATCGGCGGTCTGGACGTGCTGTATATGACAAGAGTTCAGCAGGAGCGTTTCTCCAGCATGGAGGAATATGAACGTCTGAAAAACGTTTACTGTCTGGACAACGAAAAGCTGGCAAAGGCGAAGAGCGACCTTATCGTTCTCCACCCCCTGCCCCGTCTGGACGAAATTCCCGTAAACACCGACCACGACCCGAGAACAAAGTTCTTCGAGCAGGCAAAATATGGAATGTACGTCAGAATGGCTCTTATCCTCACAATGATAGAGGAAAGCGAGAATCCCGTTCCCCAGCAGATGCTCAAGGGTCAAATCCACAGCGAGCTTACCTGCACCAATCCCAAGTGTATCACCCATAAGGAGAATTATCTCCCGAAATCCTATATCGAAACGGACAAGGAATATATCTGCGAATTCTGTGATGAAAGAATTGCAAAGTGATTTGTCCGTAAATATATTTATGTAAACCTAGGGCAATATGTTATCCGCCGAAGCTGCGGCAGCATCTTGCCCTTAACTGTATCAGGATCGAGGTGTGTTATGGCAAAACGTATATATGATAATGAATTTAAAGCATCAGCGGTGAGCCTTGTTGAACAGCTGGGTATCAGAAAAGCAGCTGTCGAGCTTGGTATTCCCTCTTCTACGCTGAATGGCTGGGTCAAGTCCCATAATTACGATAACACTGACGGCACGGAAAGCTCTGCCGAAACTGAAACGAATGAAGCTGCAGCTGAAGAAGCCATTGAAGCCGATGATTTTGACGATGATGATTTTTGTGGCGATGATCTGTTCGGTGAACATTTTTTGCCTAAGGAGCCCGAGGAAGAGCAGTCTATATATGACGAGGATATATTTGGAGAGGAAAATTGTCCGGACGAGCTTTTCACTATCGGATTTGACATAAACAGCTGTATGCTGCCCGACAGCGGCTGTGACGATCTCTATGACGAAATGTGTCTGGACGGCTGCATTAAAAATTACTATTTCGTGGATTATGAAAATGTAAAATCAGCGGGACTCATTGGAGTTGAAAATCTGGCTGAAAATGACTGCCTTCGGATATATTACGGAAAAGAAACACCTAATATTCCGTTTACATTTATGCGGAAACTAAACAATACACCTGCAAGAGTTGAATGTACAAAGGTATTGCTGCAAATCAAAAATGGAGCTGACTGCCAGATACTTTTTGAGATTTTGCAGGCATATAAATTCAACCCCTTCACAAACTTTTTTATCATCTCCAAGGACTCGGATTTTGACGTACCCATTGAAGAATTTAAGAAAAAATTCGGAGTAAAGATCAAAAAAATACAAAAAATTTCCGATGCTTATAATACAGCTGTGCAAGAAAAACCTGTCACAAAAACTGTCCCTGATTCAAAGCCTGCCGAGCCGCTGACACGGGATGAACAGATAGACAGAATTTTCGACAGCGAGTTAAATATATCGCCTTATATTGAGCACCGCACGGAAATATTGAATTTGATAAAAACCTCACCCGACAAGCAAACCTTGCACAATTCTCTGCAAAAGCTTATCCCAACCCAAAATGTAAACGCTGTTCTCGATGCATATGAAACGCTTCTGCCTCAAAAATCTAAAAATAAATCAAAGAAAAATAATAAGAGCAAAGCCGATTGGAATGCCAAGGTCAAAAGCACCTTTGAGCTCCACTTTACCGGCGGAATATTTTTGCAAAAGAAAGAGGAAATTCTCAAAGCTATGACCGAATCATCATCTAAACGTGAGATAAATGAGAGATTAAACAAGCTAATTCACAACGAAACAGGCAAGATTTTTGCAAACAAAGAACTGAATGAACTGCTGAGTAATATTCCCGCAAAATAGCACAATAACTTAAAAAGCCGCTGCGTTTCTATGACCGCAGCGGCTATATTTGTATTGTATTATTTATTTTTATTGTAAATTACCATAAGTCCCTTTAAAAGCAGCTTATCGTCAATGATAATATCCCGCTTGCAGAAAGGGATAATTGTATTTGCCAGTCCGCCCGTTGAAATGACCGTGCATTTCTCACCCAGCTCCTTTTCAAGGCGGTCGACCGCACCGTCGATACCCGAAGCCGTATAGTAGATAATGCCGCTTTTCATACAGTCAACAGTGTTTGAACCGATGACACGTTTAGGCGGTTCAAGGCTGATCTTCGGCAGCTGTGAGGTACGCATCGAAAGCGACTCCAGCGACACCCGAAGCCCGGGGATTATCATTCCGCCGAGAAAGCTCTTGTCTGCTCCGATAACGGAAATTGTCGTAGCCGTGCCCATATCGATTATTATGGACGGACAGGGATAAAAGTTTATCGCCGCAACAGCGTCCGCAACCCTGTCGCTTCCCAGCTGTGCGGGATTATCGAGCTTTATCTTCAGACCCGTTTTCAGCCCCGGCTCAACAACGATTATATCCCGACCGGTAAGCCGCTCCATTGCCATCTTGACAGTTTGCGTAACAGACGGAACGACCGAGGAGATTATTCCCCCCTCAAAGGTGTTACCGTCAATGCTGTTAAGCTCCAGAATTGTCTTGATAAGCACCGTATATTCAAGCTCGGTGGAATTTAGATTAGTGGAAAGCCGTTCAACGAACTTTATCTCACTGCCCTCAAAGCAGCCGAGCACGATATTTGAATTTCCTATATCAACAGCAAGAACCATTTTTATTCCTCCGAATTATGATTGCTGACGATTTGCAATACCCGCCTTTTGAAGAACAAGAACAGCAGCAGATGTTATGAGTGCAGCCACGACAGCTTCGATAGTTCCGTTGATGCCGACTACCGAAAGAATGATACCAAGTACCGCTTCATAAGCTATGCTCTTTGCAGCAGCCCACTCATGACCGAAGAAAATGTAGATCATACCCATTACAAGAATAGTGTTTGTCATTGAACCTGCTATTCCGGAAATCAAAAGAGAGAGCTTATTCGTCTTTTCACTGTTTTTGCTTTTTTTCTGAATAGCGTTATAAACGTAATATGGCACGATTCCTACCAGAA
The DNA here is from genome assembly GCA_964540575.1 of uncultured Ruminococcus sp. Classification (GTDB taxonomy): domain Bacteria; phylum Bacillota; class Clostridia; order Oscillospirales; family Ruminococcaceae; genus UMGS1889. The sequence continues at coordinate 27,661 of CAZINI010000009.1, read as the reverse complement.
TACGAGGAACAAAGCATATTACAAGAGAGAGGGGACTTCCTCCGAGTCCGTCGCCGATCTCAATGAACGGCGAGAAAACAAACGAAGTAATTCCGGGTGAAACGGTGTTGTTGATAAGGCTGGTAAGCCCGAAAACACCTCCGAGAAAAGCACCTGCTTTCGGTCCGAGAAGTATCGAAGCAACTATGACCGGAATATGTATCGTTGTTGCCTGAATTGCCAGTATCGGGATCCTTATATATCCTACATACGGCACGAATGCGAGTACCACTACAATTGCCGCAAACATTGCTGTTTGCACAATAGTGACGGTTGATTTGTTTTTCATTTAATGAAAACCTCCTTGTTATCATTCCCATAAAGGGATACAATACAATACCATTTTATTATAACACATTTCCCGAAAATTTGATATATGTTTTTTGAATTATTTCTAGATAATTTTTTTCAAAGCAAAATTTGCAAAAGTAATGACAAGCGGGGAAAAATGTGCTATAATAAATCTATACCATTTACAAGGAGCGACTTTTATGCTTAAAGGAAAAACAGCAGTGCTTGCGGTCAGCGGAAGCATTGCCGCATATAAAATAGCAAATCTTGCAAGAATGCTTAAAAAGCTTAACTGCAACGTTCAGGTGCTTATGACCGAAAATGCCACAAATTTCATCAATCCCATTACCTTTGAAACGCTGACGGGAAACAAGTGCCTTATCGACACCTTTGACAGGAATTTTCAGTACAGCGTTGAACACGTTGCACTGGCAAAGCAGGCGGACGTTGTGCTGATCGCCCCCGCATCTGCAAATGTTATCGGGAAGATCGCAACCGGCATTGCGGACGATATGCTGACCACCACTGTTATGGCGTGTCCCTGCAAAAAGATCGTGTCCCCCGCTATGAATCACAATATGTATCACAATCCCATCGTTCGGGATAATATCGAAAAGCTTCGCCGTTTCGGATATGAGATACTGTCCCCCGAATACGGAATGCTTGCAAACGGCGACAGCGGCGACGGCAGAATGCCCGATGAGGAAACTCTGCTGGCGGCTGTTCTTCGGGAAATAGCCTGTCCCAAAGACCTTACAGGCAAAAAAGTGCTTGTTACCGCCGGTGCTACCCGTGAATCCATTGACCCTGTCCGCTTCATCACAAACCATTCCTCGGGAAAAATGGGCTGTGCAATTGCCGAGGCTGCTATGCTCCGAGGTGCGGAGGTCACGCTGGTCGCTGCTCATATGGAGGTCAAGCCGCCGTTGTTTGTGAACGTTGTAAACGTCGCCTCCGCCGAGGATATGTTCAATGCGGTCACAGAGCATTCGGCTGAACAGGATTTCATAATCAAGGCTGCTGCCGTTGCAGATTACACTCCAGCCGTCACTGCCGACGGAAAGCTCAAAAAATCCGATGACGATATGAAAATAGAGCTGAAACGCACCAAGGATATTCTGAAATATCTTGGCGAACATAAACCAAACAGTCAGGTCATATGCGGATTTTCTATGGAAACGGACAATGTTCTTGAAAATTCCCGAAAGAAGCTGTCCGCAAAAAACTGCGATATGATATGTGCAAACAGTCTGCGGACGGCAGGTGCAGGCTTCGGGACGGACACCAATGTTATCACCCTTATCACCAAGGACGGTGAACGTCAGCTTGATATTATGTCCAAGCTTGAAGCGGCACATATTATCTTAGATGAACTGATGAAAATTTCCGAAAAGGAGAATTGCAAATGAAGCTGATGATCGCATCGGACATTCACGGGCATTCGGAGTGCTGTCGGGCTATGCTGGAACGATTTGCCGAGGAAAGGGCGGACAAGCTTATCCTTTTGGGAGATTTGCTCTATCACGGTCCGAGAAACGGCGTATTCACGGGATATGACCCCGAGGGTACGATAGAGCTTCTTAACAAAAATGCGGAGAATATCATAGCTGTGCGGGGCAACTGCGACTGTGAGGTTGACCAAATGGTGCTTGATTTTCCCATTCTTTCGGACAGTGCAATGATTTTTGCGGACGGCACGGCAATGCTCGCCGCTCACGGTCACAAGCCCGAATATAAGCCGTCAAAGGGCGGCATTCTGCTGAACGGTCACACTCATCTGTTTGCGGCGGAAAAGCGGGAGGAGCATTTTTATATAAATCCCGGCTCGGTTTCGATACCCAAAGGCGGAAATCCCCGAACATATATGACATTTTCCGAAGGGATTTTTACGCTGAAAGAGCTCTCGGGCAAGGTTTTATGGGATTTTTCTGTCATCTGAAGCTATCTTGGAAAAAAAGTTGAAAAAAATTCTGAAAAACACTTGACAAATCAGATTTATTGTAGTATAATATATTTTGTTGATTGCAGAACGCATCTCGATCAACAAAATGCGGATATGGCGGAATCGGCAGACGCGCTAGCTTCAGGTGCTAGTCGGGGCAACTCGGTACAGGTTCAAGTCCTGCTATCCGCACCATAAAAGGCACTTTCTGAGAAGAAGGTGCCTTTTTTCTATGTCGTATTTACAATGAATGGTGTGCTAGTCTGTCCCTTTCAGCAATCCAAAATCAAGATCATCAACTGCTTTCTGCATCTGTTCGAATCCTGAATGAACATAAATCTGAGTTGTACTGATGGAGCTATGTCCAAGGAGCTGGCGAACTGTATTCACATCTGCACCGGAACGCAAGCAGTAAGTAGCGAATGTATGCCGAAGCTTGTGCGGGGACAAATAAGGGAACCCCTTTTCAGCTATATATCGTGTATATCTATCGTGAAATGTCTTAAGAGCTATAGGTTTATCTATATCAAATCCGAAAACATAATTGCTATGTGATAGATTACGCTGCATTCTAAGTAACTTAATACAATCAGAGCTGAGAGGAACACGCCGATCGGCACGGCTCTTAGTCGTTGGAACTATAACATCACCGCCTGATGAGTGAACAAGTGTCTGACAAACAAGAAGATAACGATCATCAAAGTGAATGTTTTTCCATTCAAGAGCAAGCAGCTCACCCCTTCGAAGACCGGTAAGGAGATCTATACATATCATTCTTGCAGTAGAATTACAGAAAGAATCTTTGAAAATAGAAGATATTTCCGAATCAGAATATACAGGCACTTCTTTTCTTACCTTTTTCGGCGGTCTGACCTTGTCAACAGGATTAATATCAATCAAATCATTAATAACTGCTTCGGCAAGACACTTATGCAGCACATAGTAAACCTTACGCTTTCGCCAAGAGCTATAATTAGCTGCTGTTTTCATACAAAGCTGAACATCAAGCGGCTTTATGTCCCGAAGCTCCTTGTCGTGCAAGGAAACATAATGCTTTTTAAAGATGATCTGACATTCTATGCAGTAGTCATATGCAGCCTGATTATCAAGGAATGCACTATAGTATTGTTTCCACCAATCCTTAAACAGCAAGCTTATCACCTACTTTAGAAGAAAGCACCGATCTGATAGACTGCAGAGCTTCAACAAGATCGTAATCGGCTGCACTATCAAGGCAGGTATGTTCAAGTAAATTAAGAAGAAGCTCTGCCTGTGTTTCTGTGAAATAAACAGATATTTTCTTTTCAACAGTAACGGGTAAAATTGTTATCTGCTCTGCAGGCAGCGTTTCCCGGAATGTATCAATATATTCCTGTTCGCTTACAGATTTGATTTTATCTTTATTAAGCTGTTTTTTCTTTTCCTTGATGGTGCGTACACTATCTGAGGGAGTGATATTAACTGTTTCTATCTGCTTATCGGAAAGATTAAGTATCTCACAGAGCTGTGAAAAGCTATATTGTTTATAGCTATCCAATACTTTTGGTGTTGGATCACCATCAAGCTTAACCGAAAATTTCTCACATACATTGATGAAATTATACACGCTGGAACGCTTGAAACCAAATTCTTTGAGAGCGTAATCAAAAACATCTGTATAACCAGCAGCCTTATAAAATTCATTTTCACGACATAGCCATAAATTATAACCAATTTCAAGAAATGTTCGTGCAAGACGTGAAACACAACACTTAATGATTATACTACAATTCTGGAGATTTGTAGCTCTCGACTCTTCAATTTCTTTCTGAATCTTCTTATATTCCTTAACATCAACAGATACAAGCTTATTTGAAAGCTTATCAGCGGTATTATGAGTAGAAGGTAAAACATCTGATTTATCAAGCTTTTTTTCTGCCGATACAACAAAATCACATACATATTTACATTGCATATGATTAAGGCAACCGGAACAACACCCGGCACAGCCTATAATATTACCTGATTTCATAAAATTAGACAAGTTGAAATGATTAGGACAATTAACATCAGACATACCTTTAAATTTACAATTTTTCATCTTCTACCAAACCTTTCCGCTTCAAATCCTTATATTTTTCAATCTTTTTCCGATAGTAATAGGCAATATCATTATCATTCAGACTTGCAAGCATATCAAACAAATCATTTTCAAAAGGACTGTTTGCACAGCCGGAAAGATATGCAGAATTTCCGGCGATACTTGAAAGTGCCATATTCTTCCGACGTTCCTTGTCAAGGTTGTTCTGATAATGCCTGATTATATCATAATCTTCATCACTGTCAAATTCAAAAGACCGTGAAGCTCTGAGCAGCTCCCACCAATAAGCAAGAGGGCGATCCGTTCGAGGGAGCAATCCCCAGCTGCCTTTATACTTCACAAATCGTAATGTATCGAATGTAAGCTTATCGACTATACTTTTGTATACCTCAAAGATATTGTACATATTAGCTTTATAGCTTGTATCTTTAGTTACACGCTCAATATCAAGGCGATCGTAATACTTACGTTTTGTCTGAAACTCAATGTTACATACTACGGTAATATCGGGTACAAGCTTATCAGCATACTTCTTAAAGGTGTGTGTGCTAGTATTTACATCGTTTACAAGCTCCATAAGATGAAGCTTAACAGATGGATCGCAACCATAATTGATATAAAATTCGCATCGAGCCTTGTGCCTGCTCTCATATGTATGGTAAATAAACGCTTTTTCAAGCAAAAACATATCAAACTTACTTATCAGGCCCTGTGATCTCCATATCGGTATAAAAAACTGCTTATAACCTTGTTCGATAACTTCTTTTGATTTGTTATAGACACGGAAAAACACATTATTTGATTTGCGGCGGCCAAGAGTGAAATAATCACATAATATATCATCTGCAACAAAATTACCCTCTTTGTGCCAACGTTCAAAATTACTGATCTGCATATCCCTGAGAGCATGCTCCGGAAAGAAATGAAGCAGATCCTGTATGTAATTCGTATGAAACGCATAATCAATTCTGTTCTCTTGAACCTTGATGATATTTATACCGTATTTCATAAGTATCATTTCAACACAATCGGCAGCAACATCAAACGAGTTACGAGATCCTAACAACCAAAGAAATTGAGAACGAAGCTGCACCACTATAGGCGGTGTAGATGGGTTAGGCAAAGACTCAGAGATGAAAACATCAAAGCAATCACGCCTTCCGAAGTGAAGTGTATACATAGCGAAGCTAAAGAACGGCCGCACCTCAAGATTTTCTGAAAATTCATCAAAACAAGGTACTGGGGAGCCTGTGCTATTAGCATATTCTTTGATATCCTTAAGGTAAGTGCAAAGCTCAAGCTTACGCTCGTCAGTTTTCCAATAAGGAGAATCGGGATATACGCAAAAATAAAGCGTATCTATATGATTGATAAATGTATTCTTCTTATAAGAAAACCATTCTTCAGACTGCTCCGGAGAGAACTCATTAAAAATGCGGCATTTAGAAACAGTTGACAAATCCAAAATATCACATCCCAATTCTGTGAATCTTCAAAATTCACAGAGAAGTTTTTATACATAAATCCCCTAAATAAGAGGTTTGCAAGGAAATAAAAAATAAAATGGTGGGGCGTGTTACAAGCCTGCCCCGGGTAAAAAAACAGAAAAATATCATGTTTCAAAAATTTTTGTATCGCTGGACTGTTCGAATAAATGAGCCTCTCCGCGCGGGGCGCGGTTTCTCATTTATTCAAACTTCGTCCAGCGAAGAATAAGTTTAATACCGTAATAGGTAACGCAAGCAGTAACCCAAAGCTCAGCCATGGAAACAAAAGTATAAACAGGAATAAACCAATTAACAAAACCCATGTATTCAGATACTACCGGATTACTCTCCAACCATACTATAGGACTTTTGGGTAGAGCATTCATTACTTTGTCAATGAGCTCTGTAATGTGCTCTCCTATCCAATTGAAAAAATCCATTAAGAATTACCTCCCTTAAGAATGAAAGCAGAAAGTTTGATCAAAAGCATAGTAAAACCAAAAGTTGAAATCCAACGAGAAATTATAGCGAGTTTTTCAAACTGTTTAAAATTCAAGGTTATTTCCTTGTCTACAAGATTACCGTTTCCCATTCCTTTTGGATATGGTATGATGAAATTGAAAGTAAACTCAGGTACTTCGGGAGAAGCAGAAAAAAGCTTAATACCCCTGTAAAAGTCATAAGGTAAGCTGAAAGGGAAAACATACATTAATCCATTTGGTAAAGTGAAACCGGAAAATTCCCCCTCAATAACAGCAGCAGGAGCATCATCTATTAATTCATCATTATCGGGAACAACACCGGGACGATCTGTGACATCATCATCGTCACCGGTGACGGGAATTGAAATAGCTACATCGTCATCAGACATACCAAAAGGTACATCTTCTAAGGCGTCTATAAGGTCGGAAATATCAGCAGAGCTTGCACCGGCAAGACCAACACCGGGTACATATGTAGGCATAGAGTAAGATATTAATGTATTTTCTGCAAATAAAGCAGGATAATTTCTGAGGTCTAAATAAATATCTGCTTCGTGCGGTGAAACATCTAAATATAGATGAGTGTGTATGCGAAGATCAGATTCGATTTGAGCAGTAAAGGCAGTGGTATGAGGATAATTACCACTACCTAAAAGGGTAATAACCTTTGACGAAACGAAAGAACCGGAAGGTAGCTCATAATTAGTAATAGTACCATCATAAGAGGAACCCGTATCAGTATAATAAAAGCGATGTGTAATAGCGGTTTCACCTGTCTGGGAAACATCAGTAAAATAGATCTCCGTGTCAATGGGTAGGGATATGGGAAAATCAGAAGTATTATTAATATTAACTATGTGTCCCCTATCAACAGTAATTTGTCCTTCCGGATAGGCTTCAGAGAGCAGAGCAGCAAGGGCTTTTAAATCACCATAAGTTAACTCGGCCTTGAATATCTCCCCGTTGACCTGGGCTTGATTGTAGCCGTATTCCCATTCCGAAGCTTTGTCCCATAGCCACTGTTCCACACGGTTATCTATAGTGCCATTATCAAGGCCTTTTGCAATAGCGTCAGCTCCAACAGCAAGACCTATTCCAAGGCCTCCGGCTACGGCTCCCCAGACAGATCCAGCGGTAATAGCTCCAGCAGCTATGGATCCGCTAAAAGCATTAACCTTAATGGGAGTGATCACAATCGACATAGATATCAGCAAGGCAGCGGTCAGAGCTGTCACTCTTTTCATTTTCAAGTTGTTTCCTCCTTTCAATTAGTGCAAGACAAAGAGCTGTTGCAGCTTCTTGTTTCTTTTTATAGGCTTCTTTATACGGCAAGAGGGTTTCATCAAACATGCAGTAACTGTTGTACATTTGACCGTAAAGAGGCTTGTACATGAAAAAACCTTGTGAAAGTGGAGCTTCTCTGGTACCTCTCCAACAAACAGAGTAAGAAAAAAGACTGCCTAGAACAAGCGAAAGGAAAAGACCAAACAGACCGTGATTTTTTCTATTGTAGTGTTTAACCTCATGTTCAGCGTACTCTTTCACTTTACGACTTATCAAACGTGGGGACTGAGGTATCAATACAACATCATAACCGATATGACGATGCTTGCGGAAAAAGGTGTCCCATTCATTCCAAACCTTTTCAGTAAGAACCGTCGGAGAAAAAATTGCAACACACTCGTCAAGGTAGACTATTGTTTGATGCTCTTTGCCAAACTTATGATGACGTGCAGCAAACTCATAAAGATAATCAGGCGTAATATCCTTAATATCAATGTAGTGAAAATTGTGTTCCCTCTTATCCGGCTTATAAAGTCTTATTTTACCTTTAGTAAGGTTAAACAGCCATTCCGCAAAGCCGGACATAAAACAAAGCTTTGTGTCAATAGCACTTGTAGAAATTACATTTTTCCCCCAGCGGAGATCATCTTTAATCTGGTGAGCCATATGCAAAGATTTCCCGCTGCCGGGCGTACCGGTCCATAGATCTATCATATTATCACTCCCTTGAAATTATATAAAAAGGGACAAGCCCCTAAAAGGAGCTTATCCCGGGAGCAGCTGGATCCGTAAGCCCAGCCGGTTATCTGCCGACAATCTTTGAAAAAAATCCCATAGCAGCAGTTACGAGTTTCTTCAGGCCGAAGATACCGATACCACCGGCAATAGCAACACCAGCGACTGTAACGATCTGGGTAGCTACTTCGGAAAAGCCTGTAGAAAGTGCTTCGGTAGCTGCGCTGTAATCTGTTTCGGCAGAAGCAGTAAGAGCCATAGAAGCAGCACAAACTACAGGAGCAGCGACAGCGCAAGCATTATAAACAATCTGCTTGCCTGTTTCCTTAACTTTTTCAATAACCTTCATTGCATTTACCTCCTTATTTTTTTATGATTGTTGAGAATATTTCAAAGACAGAGCTTAATGCCCAGCCTAGGAAACCGAAAAACAAACCGCCGCATACTCCAAAAAAGAATACGGCAAAGCAGCTGGTAAGAACATCGGGGGAAAAATCGGTGATGAAATCGATACCCAAGATTATCACCTCTTTGCAAAAATGCTGTAAATAATAGCTCCAAGTAAACAACCGATAGCCAAAGCTCCGAAAAGAAGTGTCGTCAGAATGCCACGATTGATAGAGTTGTCAGCAACAAGGTACTCTACATAATCACTTTCGTAAATGCTCTGGCTATAAGATACGCTTTCAGATGCTGAAATACTAAGGCTTATACTCTCGGAACGCTCAGAAGCTCTTACAGACTCAGCTTCTACTAGGTGTGATTCGATAGCAACAAGAGCAGATTCTACAGCAGAAAGATCAGGAACTGCTGTTATCGTTTCTTCATTCATGATTTTTTACCTTCGGTATTGTGATTTCAAAGTCAACAATATCCGTGAATGTGAAATTACCACGCTTATTAACTTCGTAATCGATCATTACATCTGCGCCGATAAGACTATCAATATCATTGTTAAGTAAGTTTTCAAGGTGCTGCTTGTAGATAGGAGAGTCAGCTTTAATAAACTCTTCTTTTGCAGTCAGCCCGAAAACATTCTGAGATTTGCAGGTGATAATGAGTCTTACGCCTTTAACGGCTTCACCTGTTTTCTTGCTTACATAGTCTGTCGGCTCGATTCCTATGATATTACCTTTCATTCGCTTTTACTCCTTTCATAATAATGATACCCTTTCGGGCATTGGGGCGGGGCTGATAACGCTCAACCCAGCTAGAGGCGGTACCTGATAGATAGTAGCTTGACTGTCCGCTGCGGCGGGGAGTCGGCTTCGTACCTCAGCCGATTAGGGGGGCTGTCCCCCTCTTTGCATCATTGAAAAGTTGAAAGCGTCCAAACTTTAAAGCTCGAACTAGACTAAGTGAGCTATGGAAAATAGTAGCTCGACCAAAGCGACGTTTCGCTTCCAACTTTCCAACAATGCAAATTCACCCCCGCAGCCCGCGGGCGCTTTTTTCATATTATTTTATTTTTTTCAAAAAAGCTAAAGCTTTTTTTCTTATTTTTGAGGGCTTGCGCCCTTTTTTGTTGATAAAAAGGGTATATCAATAGCGTATCTTTTGGCAACCATAAGCCAGCCTGTACCCAAAACTTCACAATCCAAGTACTTTTCCGGGATATCCTTTAGTAATCCCTCAAAATACCAATCTCGGAAAGCGTCGAAAGGGTCTAAAGGATTTGCGCCACGCAATATTGCAGAATCATCTGGATATGTGTTTACAATATCACGGACTTTCAGTTTTTTGGGAGAACGCAGCTCATCAGGTTCCGGAAGAGGAGTATCTAGTTCAGAGTAGGAATAGTATTCTGATGAGAAGCGAAAAAAATTAAGGAAAGTGTTATCTTTGAGAAAACGCCTGATAGAAGCAAAGATACAATCAAAAATAGAATCGGAAAAATCAAGCATTGGACAACCAATAGTATCAATATCCCATACAACAGGATTGAAAACGTAAAAACCTTTGGAAAGAAAAACAATAAAAAATTTTTCCTCTCCGGTATCACCATCAAGAAGACAAGCGGTATCCAGAACTTCGGTGATTACTTTGGTATCTACGTTATCCTTGTTTTTTAACGTGCAAATCATAATTATATCCCCTTTAACATTAATTTACCCCTCTAACCTTCTCCCCGTCGGGAGCCGTCAGCGGTTAAACTGACGGAAATGTTAAAGGGTATCAAACCACGTTTTTGTGGTACAATAAAATAATACCACGTTTTCGTGGTTTTGTCAACACATTTTCGTGGTTTGATATAAAATATTTTTAGGTGGTAATATGGATATAAAGATAAACCGATTACGCGATCTTCGTGAAGATATGGACTTGACACAAAAACAGCTTGCTGAAATACTTGGATATCATACAACAACGTATCAGAGATGGGAAGAAAATATTCATAGCATTAAGCTAGAAGATGCAATAAACATTGCTGATTTCTATAATGTAAGCCTTGACTATATCGCAGGGCGAACCAACTGCAAAAACATAAATAAATGTAGGTGATGAAAATGCTGAAGGATTTTTTATTAATCACATTTGGAGTTGCTCTTATAACAGTAATTGTTACATTTATGATTTGGATAAACAAAAAACTAGAGATTCCAGAAGAAACAGAGGAAAAAGAAATAGACCAGGAAGAAGGCACGGCCGAATCTACAGAGGAATTTCCATACATAAAGACATATCTCCTTACTAAAAATGAATGGTCATTCTATAGAGCTATCAAGCCTATTGCAGATAAATATAAGCTGCATATTATTGCAAAGGTAAGGATCGCCGACATTGCAAAAGTAAAGAAAGGGCTTAGCAACAAAGCTTACTACGCAGCATTCAATAAAATAAACAAAAAACACTTTGATTTTCTGCTATGCAACCCAGCCAATTTAGCGGTTAAAGCAGCAGTAGAACTTGATGACAGATCACACGATGAAATTGATAGACAACAACGTGATTTCTTTGTAGATAAGGTATGTGAAACAATTAAGCTTCCTCTTATAAGAGTTACCGATAGTAACGGATTTGAAGAAAAGATGTGCGAAGCATTGAAGATAGAAAAAAAGTAGTCCAGACGTCTGGACTACTTAAAGCTTCAGGTGCTAGTCGGGGCAACTCGGTACAGGTTCAAGTCCTGCTATCCGCACCATTTCGGAGGATTACAGTAGTAATCCTCTTTTTTTATGACATTATCATGAAAGGCAGAGAAAAATGAAATTTTCCGAATTTATGCAGCTGTTAGCAGAATGTCAGGAGATACTGTTCCCCGAACAGTACCCGATGACAAAATATACCGAAAAATACGGTTTCACCAAAGAGGACAACGAACGTGCGTCAACTATTATCTACATAGTCAAAAATTCAAAGTTTCCCGCCATTGTAAGGGCAAGCGGGCTGACCCAACCGAGCTTTGCCGAAGCATACGGTATCCCCCTTGAAATGGTGGAGGTTTGGTGCAGCGGACGCCGCCGTCCTCCCGACTACATCGTCAGATTTATCGGCTGGATACTTATCTCCGAAATGGGTGCCCAACCGAAATACTGCACCTGTGAGGATTGCGAAAAATACAGGCTGAACAGCGAAAACAGCGTACAGTGAGAAACCTCATTGTACGCTGTTTTCGGCTTTATCTGGTGCGGGTGACAGGACTTGAACCTGCACGGGGGTGCCGCCAGAACCTAAATCTGGTGCGTCTGCCAATTCCGCCACACCCGCAGACAACGTTTAAATTATATCATAGTTTTCCATTATTGTCAAGTAAAATTTTCACGGAGACAGGTTTTAAACTAAACACCATTTAAATCACGGAGAAGAAATCGGCGTAAAAAACTTGCGTTTATGGGTTTTTACGCCGAGAGATTCCCGTGATTAATGGGTGTTTGGTTTTGCACCCATCTCCGTGTTTCTATACGGAATTTTAATTTATGAAGCTGCCGATATTATTTCGCAAAAAGCCTTTATCTCGTCCATCTTTTCGGCGACATCTTCCCTGCATTCAACCGAACACAGTCCCAGATGCCCGCCGGATTCTATCTCCATATGACCGTAAAAGTGCTCAATGCTGCCGATTATCCTTTCGCACTCAGGCATTCCGGGACCTGTCCTCAGGGCGATGGAATAGCCCTTTTTCCCGCTTCCCAGCGATGCGTGGGGATCATGAGTATTGCACCAGGGTGTGCATCTGTCTATAAACACCTTGAACTGTCCGGGAATATCAGCCCAGTAGGACGGCGACACGGAAACTATCTTATCAGCCCATTCAAAATGCTCTATGACCTTTAAAACGTCGTCCTGCTGAAAGCATTTTGCCGTTTTATGACAACTTCTGCATCCCCTGCAAAGCTTGACCTCAAAATCGTCAATGCATATCTCCCTAACCTGATTTCCCTCACTGACAAATCCACCTACCGCCTTTACTATCTCAGCGGTGGCACCGTTTCTTACGGGACTGCAATTGATAATAAGAATGTTCATAGCGTCCTCCTGTTTCGGTTAATATTTGCAGAACATTATATCACACCTAACGGGAAAATGCAAGGGATTTTGATAAAATTACTTTGCATAAGTATCATACTTATGCTGTACATTTCCTATTGCAATATTTAACAAGTCATTCCGAAAACTTAAACGCCTCAAAATCAAACTTGGAACCGGGCAGGAACACAAAGCTTACATCATTTACGCCGATAAGCTTGTCAATTGCAAACGTCCTGCTGACATACTCGGAGGAGTTTGCAAACTCAAGCAGCTGCGTTCTCTGACCGCTGCCGTCGTTGGTGCGAATCTGAATGGTATTCACCTCGTTGGGCGTTCTTCCGATGACCGTTACCGAAGCTGCACCGCTGCCAAAGTCCATTCCCTTGAAGTCGATAACAACATTGTTTCCGATATTTTCGATGCGGCTGCCGTTTACCTCGAAGTCATCTCCGTAAACACCGTCATTGTCCGCCGCACTGATAAGTGCAAAGGCTTCATTCGGCTTCTCAAACTCAAATCCTCCGAAAATGCAGCTGCCCTTTATGCCGAAGGTCACGGTGGATATGCCCTTGAATATCTCGGGAAGAGGAGCATCAATAATGTCGAAGCCGTCCCAGCGGTTATTATGTGGTATTTTCAGCGTTTCCACAAGCCTGCCGCCTTCGCTCGGAATACCGTTCCAGACCTCTATCTCAATGTCGCAGCCTGTGCTGTTTCCGACGCCGATCTTCATCTTGGACGAACCTGCTCTGCCGAAATCAACGTCCGTAAAGGAAACATAAGCGGGACCCGAGAAGCCGCCGAGAGCACCGTTTTCGATAACATTCAGCGAAATGTCCGAACGGTTATAGAAGCAGGCAGAAACGAAGCTGTAAGGGCTTCTGACCGCCGCACCCATTCCGCTGACAGCAAAGCAAACGTCCGAGCAAACCTGGGGATATTCGCCGCCGTTATTGCAGTAAAATCTCAGTCTGAACTCGCCGTCGCCCTTTGCGGTGACTTTTACCTTACCGTCCTCCATTTCACAGGAAGCAACGTTGGTTTCAAGACCGTTTTCGGCGACTGCCTTGCAGTATATCTCATAGCTGTCCGCATTTTCGGGATATACCTTGCAGCCAACCTCGGCAGTGCTGTTTTCCGAATTCAGCTGACCGCTGCCCGAGATGATGAACGCTTCAATCTTTCTCACGGGAATATCGTTCAGTTCGGGAGCTTTTGCAACCTCGTCAAACACTCTGCCTTCTTCGGCTGAATATCCCACGTCCTCAGCGGTCAGACGAATTTCGGCAGCTTCAAGACCCTTGGAATTTGCCGTAAGAACTATCTCCCCCGCCTTATCGGTCGCCATTATCATAACCGTAAGCTTGCCGCCGAAAAGCTTTCTGCTTGTGGTCTTGTACTGCTCATAATCGGTGGAATCGCCATTGTCCATACCGACAATGCGGCCTGCACCCGTCAGGCTGACATTTATCCTGTTTCTCGCATTTTCAACGGGAATTCCGTTTTTATCGCATACGGAAATTTCGGCAAATATCATATCGCTTCCGTCCGCCGACATAACTGTCTTGTCAACGGAAATATTCACCTTTACGGGGTCGGAGAAGCTGTGCTTTATTTCCTCGGCAATAACATTTCCGTCCACGTCATATGCCAATGCCTTAAGCTCGCCCTCTGAATAGGGCAGCTGCCAATGACCTTTCAGCTTGCTGCCGCTTTCACGGTCAAGCTTCTGTTTTCCGAGCGATTTTCTGTTTAAGAAAAGCTCGGCAAATGGTGCATTTGTGTAGACGATAACGTCAATCGGCGTATCGGGACAGTCCCTGTTAAAATCCCAATACGGAGCAATATGTATCATCGGCTTATCTGTCCACTGTGACTGATAGAAATAATAAATATCCTTTGGAATGCCTGCCGTGTCAACAATGCCGAAGTAGCTGTTTTTCGTGCTGTACGGAGTCGGTTCGCCTATGTAATCGAAGCCTGTCCACACAAACTGACCAAGACAGAACTTTCTGTCCCTGTCCATTATCCACGCTCTTTCGGCGGTGCTGCCCCAGCCCACAACGCTGTTTCCGAGAGAAGAACACTGCTTGTCATCGTGAGTCAGCAGCGAAGTGGAAAGCGGGAAATGATAAACTCCCCTGCTGTGTACCTCCGAAGCGGTTTCGCTTCCGTAAATACAGGTTTCGGGATATTTCTCGTGGTGTGCATCGTAAAGCCTTTCGGCGTAATTATAGCCCGATATGCCCAGCATTTTTCCGATTTTCTGTGCATTATCCCATTCTATGTAATTCGAGCCGATAGTCACCCTTGCATTTTTGCGGGGGTCAAATTCTTCTACATAATTTTTCAGCATCTCGGCGATCTCATAGCCCCTTTCGGAAGCGTGAGTGTCATATATCTCGTTTCCGATGCTCCACAAAATGACCGAAGGGTGATTTCTTCCCCGTCTTACCCAGCTTTCAACATCACAGTGGGCGGTAACGTTGAAAAATCTTGCGTTGTCGAACTCGGTCTTGGGCAGCTCCCACATGTCAAAGCTTTCGCTGTTAACGTAAAATCCCATCTCATCGCAAAGCTCCATAAGTTCTTCCGAGGGCATATTGTGAGAGGTTCGTATAGCGTTTGCACCCATTTCCTTCATTATCCGAAGCTGGCGTCTGAGAGCGGTTTTGTTTACGGCTGCACCCAATGCACCAAGGTCGTGATGCAGACAAACGCCTTTCAGCTTTTCATATTTTCCGTTGCAGAAAAATCCCTCGTTGGGGTCAAATTTCAGTGTCCTGAAACCGAAGCTGTTTATCACCAGATCGGTGCGTTCTCCCGAATGTCCGAAAACCTCCGTTTTCAGCTTGTAAACATTAGGCTCGTCGGCACTCCACAGCAGCGGAGAATCCACCGTAAACACCTTTTCACCATCGGGCGAACCGTTATAGGAATGCAGCTGAACAGTCCGTCCGTCGGGGGCAATAACCGAATGACTTATAGCCGAAACCATATGCGGGTGACAGTTAAACTCACAGCTTACGGTAACACGCCCGTCCATATCCGCTGAAATGTAAACTCCGTCGGGAGCAATACCCACCTCGGGACGCTTTACAAACCACACATTTCTGTATATTCCCGCACCCGAATACCAGCGGGAATTAGGCGACTTATGACGCACCCTGACAGCAACGGTATTCTCGCCGCTTCTGAGATAACGTGTAATGTCCGTTTCAAAAGCGGAATAGCCGTAAGTCCACCGTCCCGCCGACGTTCCGTTCACATATATCTCCGAATCCATATAAACGCCGTCAAAGCCCAGTGAGTACAAAACGCCGTCCTCGGGCCGGGCTGTAAAGGTTTTAACATACCAGCCTTCACCCGTTTCGTAAAGATTGTGTGTGTCCCAAATCAGCCAGTCGTGAGGAAGCTCAACGCTCACAAATTCGCTTTTCATCGCCGTGCTGTAATCGGTTTCACAAGGAAGCTTGGCAAACCGCCAGCCCGAGTTAAACAAGGTCTTCTCGGTACAGTTCAAAAAGATCACGCCTTTCGCATAAGTCGTTTTTTTCGGAAATGTCGGTCAACATTTCCCTATTATTTTGATTATACCATATTATTTATCGGTTGTAAAGGGATTTTTATCCGTCTGCATAAAAATAATGCTGCCCAATGCAAAGCACACTGAACAGCATTTCCATATAATGAAACCTTTGAAATTATTCCGAATACTTCTTGATAACCTCCATCAGCTCGGGATATTTCCAAGTGCAGGTTGATCTGTCAAGAAGTCCGAAGTTTTCGCCGCTTCCGATAAATGCAGCGTTATCCCACCAAACACAGGGAATACCATTGCTTCTTGCACTGCTAAGATAATAGTCAAGTGCAGCGACTCTCGCATCGATATTTTCCTTGTTCATAAAGCCGTATTCGCCGATAACAACGGGAATGCCCTTGTCAAGGAAGTTGGTTTTCAGGTTGTAAATGATAGTATCTATCTCGTTTGTATCGGTTTCGGGATTGTATTCCTTTGTACCGTTTTTGTCAAGAGCAAAGCCGTAAGGCTTGTAAGCGTGAATGGAAACTATCACCTTATCGTCATCGGGAACAACAAAATCCTGAAGTGCAGCACTGTCACCCGAAGCCGCAATGGTTGGTATCATAAGGCATCTGTCGGGGTTATTTCCGCCCTGTGCTCTTATTGTGGAAACGAAGTCGGCATTCAGCTTGTTGATGACCTCTCTTGCCTCCTTGTTACCGCCTGACCATTCCTGAGGAGTGCCCTTCATACGAGGCTCGTTCATTCCCTCGAAAATAAGGTGCTGGTCATAATCGGCAAATTCGGCGGCTATCTGTGTCCATACAGCCTTGAGCTTTTCGCTTGCAGCAGGATAATTCTCCTCGGAGGGGAAATGCCAATCCTCATGATGAAGATTGAGGATAACGAAAGTGCCGTCGCCGTATGCATAGTTTACGACCTCTTTAACTCTCGCCATCCATTCAGGCTGAATTTTGTAATCGGGAGCATCGCCGATATGTACGTCCCATGTCACGGGAATTCTGACAATGTTAAAGCCCGCTGCCTTTACGGTATCGATGATCTCCTGAGTGGTCTGAACGTTGCCCCAAGAGGTTTCAAACTTTATGGGATCGGTGACCTTTGTCCAGGTGGGCTGAGTAGCGTCAAGAGTATTTCCCAAATTCCAGCCAAGCTTCATCTCCTTGACAAGCTCAGTTGCAGTGAGAACTGCCGTCGGCTCGGGAACACTCTCGGTTTCGGTCTGTTCAGAATCATTTTTTCCGCCGCAGCCCGCAAGCATTGTTACAGAGATCACACTTGCAGCCGCAAGGCTGATTATTTTTTTGATATTCATAGCAAAATCTCCTTAAAATAAGTATGCACTTACATTATATAACTTTTCGGCATTTTTTTCAATAGCTTTTTGGAATTTCACAATTTATTCATTTCCCGCAATATACTCAAAAAACTTCTCCGATGCCTTTGGCATTGCCCCAGGCATTTCCGAATCACTGAGTGCCGCAAACACTATCTGCCGACGCCTGATACGTTTTCTCAGGGGCACCTCCACCACCTCCCCCGAACGAAGCATATCCGCCGCAAATTCACGGACACAGCCCGCAATTCCCAGACCTGTCTTAGCAAAATCCATCAGCAGGTCCATTGAGCTTACCTCGATAACATGGTTGAGGGTTATATCATTTTCCGAAAAATATCTGTCAATGTACTGCCTTGTGAGATTTTCCTCGTCAAGAAGCATAATGTTTGCCGATGCAAAAAGCTGCCGTTCCCGTTCGGCGGACGTTTCCCCCGTTATGCCGTCACGGAGAAAGAGATTGTCAAGATATGCACCCGAAGCAATGAAAATATCCTCTATTTCACCTAGGGAAACGGTTTCCAGACCCTCAACATTTTCGGGTCTGACCATAAGTGCGGCGTCTATCTGACCGTTTCGGAGAAGCTTGAGCGTTTCCGCCGAGGAACGGCATTCGATGGAAATGTTAATGTGCGGATTTTCCCGAATAAAGCCCTTCAGAAACGGCAGCAGCATATATTTGCAAAGTGCGGCACTTGCCCCTATTTTCAGCTGACCGATGCCCAGCTCTTTTATGCGGCGAAGCTTTTCCTCCCCGACAGTCAGTGCGGAAAAAGCCGTCCTTACCTGCTCATACAGGATACGTCCCTCGTAGGTAAGCTCCACTCCCCTGCCCGTCCGCTCGAAAAGCCTTGCACCAAGTTCCTTCTCCAGCTGTGACACCGCTCGGCTTACCGCAGGCTGGCTGATATAAAGCTGCTCCGAGGCTGCCGAAATGCTCCCAAGCTCCGCTGCCGCAAGGAATACTCTGTAACTGTTAAGGCTTGCCGTAAGCTCGGGGACTGTGTTTTTTTCGGAAATCATTTTTTTCAGCTCCTGTTATTCTGAAATCATATCATATTTTCTCTGAAATAAATTTCTTTTGTGATAAACACTATTCATCAAAAAAGTAATAATTATACTATAAAATTATAGTATTGTAAATACTATTTAGCAGAAAGGGTGAAAATATGTATAAACTGAAAGCCCCTGACGGCAGCAATAATATCTGTGGAAAACGGCTTGCCGAACTGAGAAGCAGGCAAGGTCTTTCACAGCGTCAGCTTGCGGGCTATGACGTTGACCATCATTTTGTCAGACGAATAGAAAACGGCGAACGCTTTGTCACCGACATAGAAATAGCAGCACTCTGCAAGGTTCTCGGAACAACCCCTGCTGAGCTGATGGGTATTACCTGAAATTATATTTCATATACAAAATATGTATTTGAATTATACCACAAAATATGTTATAATGCAAGTATGTTCCATGGAAAATATGAAGCGGAGGCAGAATTATGCGTGACACAGCGATTGAAATGGCAAAAAGGCTGCTGGTTGACAGCATATGGAAAAGTGCCAATCTGGAAGGTCTTGGCACTACATTTCCAAAAACCGAAGCCATCATTGCAAATGCACCCACCGAAACAAGGACAGAGGAAGTATTGTTTGTCATCAATATGAAAAGGGCTTGGCAATTTCTATTAGATAACCTGTCATATCCGAGCGATCTTATGCTGCTTAGGGAGTACAACAAGATCGTTGGTGAATTATTATTCAGAAATAACGGAGAGATAAGAACCTTTCCCGTGCAGATAGGCGGGACGAATTGGGAACCCGATATGCCCGATATTGCCGTTGTTTCCGAAAAGCTCGCCGATATTGAACGCACAGACGATACCGAACTGAGAGCCTTGAAATATTTTTGCTATGCAGCACGGGCACAGCTGTTTGCTGACGGCAACAAACGAGTCGCTCAGTTAATATGCAATAAAGTGCTTATTGAAAATGATATAGGTATTTTTCAGATACCCATAGAGCTTCTGGAAAAATTCAGAGCATTGCTAATCGAATTCTACGAAACCGATAATGACGAAAAAATAATACCGTTCATGTCTGAAAACTGCATTAAAAGGTTAAGGTAAGATATTAGACGGCAATTTATCGGATATTACTTTAAGTTATAGTTCGTATACAAAATATGTATTTGAATTATACCACAAAATATGTTATAATGCAAGTAGTTCCATCGGAAATACACTATAAAGGAGATTTTTATTATGGGAATGACAATGACTCAGAAAATTCTTGCGGCACACGCAGGGCTGGACAGTGTAAAAGCAGGTCAGCTTATCAAGTGCAAGCTGGATATGGTGCTGGGAAACGACGTTACGACACCTGTTGCCGTAAAGGAATTTGAAAAGGCAGGATTTGACAGCGTTTTCAGCAAGGACAAAATTTCAATTGTCCTCGACCATTTCACACCCAACAAGGACATCAAGTCCGCTATGCAGTGTCAGGTAAGCCGTGATTTTGCGGGCAAATATGACATCAAAAACTATTTCGACACAGGCTCTGTGGGAATTGAACATGCTCTTCTCCCCGAGCAGGGCATTGTGGCTTCGGGCGACTGCATTATCGGTGCAGACAGCCACACCTGTACATACGGTGCACTGGGTGCATTCTCCACAGGCGTAGGCTCAACGGATATGGCTGCAGGCATGGCAACAGGCGAAGCATGGTTCAAGGTCCCCTCCGCTATCAAGTTCAATATCACGGGAAAGCTCAATAAATATGTAATGGGCAAGGACGTTATCCTCCATATTATCGGCATGATAGGCGTTGACGGTGCACTGTACAAGTCTATGGAATTTTCCGGCGAAGGTCTGAAAAATCTCTCAATGGACGACCGTCTTTCTATGGCAAATATGGCTATCGAAGCAGGTGCAAAAAACGGTATCTTCGCTGTTGACGAGGTTACTCTTGACTATATGAAGGGCAGAGTTGACCGTGAATACAAAGTTTACGAAGCCGACCCCGACGCCGAATATGAGGCTGTTTACGACATTGACCTTTCGGAAATAAAGCCCACAGTTTCCTTCCCTCACCTTCCCGAAAATACAAGGACATTTGACGATATTCCCGAACTGAAAATTGATCAGGTCGTTATCGGCTCCTGCACCAACGGACGTATGGAGGACCTGAGAGCCGCTGCCGAAATTCTCAAGGGCAAAAAGGTCGCAAAAAATGTTAGATGCATAGTTATCCCCGCAACGCAGAAAATATATCTGGACGCTATGAAGGAAGGTCTGCTTGAAACCTTTATCGAAGCAGGCTGTGCCGTTTCCACTCCTACATGCGGTCCCTGCCTGGGCGGTCATATGGGTATTCTGGCAAAGGGTGAAAGAGCCGTTGCAACCACCAACAGAAACTTTGTCGGCAGAATGGGACACGTTGAGTCGGAGGTTTACCTTGCTTCTCCCGCTGTTGCGGCTGCTTCTGCGGTAACAGGCAAGATCTCACAGCCGTCCGAAATCATGTAAGCGTAAAGGAGAATAACTATGGTTAAACACGTTATTATCTGGACTCTAAAGCCCGAATTTTCCGCTGAGGAAAAACGTTCTGCCGCCGAAAAGATAAAAAGCGGTCTGGAGGGTCTTGCGGGCAAAATTCCGGGTATGACAGAAGTTAAGGTGAATATCGACCTGCTCTCCTCCTCAACGGGAGATGTTATGCTGGACACCACCTTCACCGATGAAAACGCACTGAAAGCGTATCAGACAAATCCCGACCACGTTGCAGTTGCGACATATGTCCGCTCTGTTGTATCCGACAGAAAATGTGTTGATTTCGAACAGTAATTTTCGGGGAGCGATCCCCATACATAATCACCGAAAGGAATGTTATCAATGAAAGCTTTTGGAAAAGTACATAAATACGGAGATAACGTTGACACCGACGTTATTATCCCCGCAAGATACCTAAACACCACCGACCACAAGGAGCTTGCCGCTCACTGTATGGAGGACATTGACCCCGATTTCGTGAAAAACGTAAACGAGGGCGATATTATGGTGGCAAATATGAACTTCGGCTGCGGTTCGTCAAGAGAACACGCTCCCATCGCTATCAAGGCAAGCGGTATTTCCTGCGTTATCGCATCTACATTTGCGAGAATTTTCTACCGCAACGCTATCAATATCGGTCTGCCTATTCTCGAATGCGACGAAGCTGCAAAGAATATCAATGCGGGCGATGAGGTCGAGATAGACTTCGACACAGGCGTTATCACCGACAAGACCACAGGCAAGACCTATCAGGCAGAGCCGTTCCCCGAGTTTATCAAGGATATTATCAATGCGGGCGGTCTGCTGAAATCACTGAAAAAGTGAGGGCAAACGATGAAAATACGGTATTTGAGTGTCCTGCTTTCTGCTGCTTTACTGCTTGCAGGATGTGCTGAAAACGGGAACTCTGCTTTACAGCCTTATATGATCAAGGCGGGAAATAAGGCTGTGGATCTGTTGGAACCACGCTCTGAACTGGAGAAGCAGCTTGGCAGTAAATTTAATGCGGAAGATAGCTTCGAGGTTGGGAAATCAGTTATCGTATGCGGTACATATTACGGCGATTTCAATGGTTTTGATTATTCGGATTTTCACCCGGTGTTCGATCAGGAAAATTCTAACCGAAAGAAGTTTGCTCTTTATAACGGAATAACAGTTAATACCGGCAAGGAACAGGTCGAAACTCTTCTCGGTGACTGCATTAAATTTGAAGGAGAAAGTACAGATTACATTGAATGCTTTGTAAACGGTGAGGAGATCGACTATTCGCTGGTTGATACTTCTGATTTTTCAGATGTTGAAAATGAGTATTCAAGGTATAGTCAGGCTGCAAGAGCGTATTGTGCAGAGCAGCTCAATGAATCGGAAAGCGGAAATTATGTTGTGATATGTGTTTCTTGTTATTCCGAGGGAGATAATGATATTTCTGTGTCTGTTTTTAAAAAATAATATTAATGCTAAAAACCTTAAATCACGGAGAAGAAATGAAAGGAGTTATTAACATGAATAAAAATATTGCAGTAATAAAGGGCGACGGTATCGGTCCCGAGATCGTCACCGAAGCAATGAAGGTGCTGGATAAAACAGCTGAAAAATTCGGACACAGCTTTGCATATGAACAGCTTCTCATGGGCGGCTGCTCCATCGACGCAAACGGCGTTCCCCTGACCGATGAAACCATTGAACGTGCAAAGGCGGCAGACGCTGTGCTGATGGGCTCTATCGGCGGAAACACCTCAACGTCCCCGTGGTATAAGCTTCCCGCCGACAAGCGTCCCGAAGCAGGACTTTTGAAGCTCCGCAAATCTCTCGGACTGTTTGCAAATCTCCGTCCCGCCGTGCTTTACAGCCAGCTGAGAGGTGCTTGTCCCCTGAAAGAGGAGATCAGTGCCAAGGGCTTTGATATGATGATAATGAGAGAGCTGACGGGCGGTCTGTACTTCGGTGCAAGAAAGACCGAAGAGGTTGACGGCGTTATGACCGCTGTTGACACTCTCTCCTATAACGAAAACGAGATAAGGCGAATTGCCATCAGAGCGTTCGATATTGCTATGAAACGCCGCAAAAAGGTCATCAGCGTTGACAAGGCAAACGTTCTTGATTCGTCAAGACTTTGGAGAAAGATAGTCAACGAAGTCGCCGAAAGCTACCCCGAGGTGACCGTTGAGCATATGCTGGTGGACAACTGTGCTATGCAGCTGGTAAAGGACCCCGCACAGTTCGACGTTATCCTCACTGAGAATATGTTCGGCGATATTCTCTCCGACGAGGCTTCCATGATAACAGGTTCTATCGGTATGCTGGCATCTGCAAGCCTTAACGAAACCAAGTTCGGACTTTACGAACCCAGCGGCGGCTCTGCCCCCGATATTGCAGGACAGAACAAGGCAAACCCCATTGCCACCATTCTTTCCGCCGCAATGATGCTCCGCTATTCCTTCGATATGGACAAGGAAGCGGACGCTATCGAAAACGCCGTATCTGCCGTTCTCAACGACGGTTACAGAACAGGCGATATTATGTCCGACGGAATGAAGCTCGTTTCCTGCTCCGAAATGGGAACACTTATTGCCGAAAGAGTATAATTTATCTGCATAAATAGCAAGGCACAGACGGTTTTCCATCAAACCGCCTGTGCCTTTTATTCTGCGTTAAAATTTTATTTGAAATTTTTCATTGCCCTTGAAATTTCGGAAAGAACGGAGTCCTTAATGTCCTCACCTATCTTACGGAACGTATCGGATTCCCGATGAAAATCCGCCTGTTCTGCCTTGTTTACCTCTGTTCTGACTGCTTCCCGTATCTTATCGAAAAACTCGCCGTTGGTCACGGGATTTGCTTTGAGCTTTTCCTCGAAATCGTTGATACCCTTTGTGAACGGGTCGGGTTCCTCGGGGAAACCATTCTCGAACACCAGATTTGAACGCTGCTTTCTTCCAGCGGGAACAGGCTCGTTGGGGATATTTTCGTAAGCATTCGGAGCATCGGCATACATTACCGCCATGGGTGCTCTTTGGGCAACAAACCTGAGCTGTGTGTAGGAATTATCCTCGGTGGTAAAATGAATTTCGTAAAGATACCAGCCTCTGTAATGCTTCACAGGCTTGATAAAGCTTCGGTTCAGCTTGAATATCAGTCGATTTTCCCAGTCATTGTCGAAAAGAACGTGAAGCTGACATATCTCGTCCAGACGCTCATTTTCTCCGCCATTCAGCCAGAATGAAAAAGCGTACTCGGTATTCTTATCAAGAATAAGGTCTTTAGTGACTATTTGAGTCAGTGAATCGCTCCAGTCGCCAATGCAGTAAACCTCCGCAAGTGTTTCATCAAAGCTGGTGATAAAGCACCGCTCGCCCGCCGCCGTGTCCTTGCAGTCCTTGGAAAAATTCCACTCTCTCGGACGGAAAAACAGTCTTTTTTCCTCAACTTCAACGACTTTATCAACATTTATAATATCATTTTCCATAAAATTACCCTCCATATTTAACATTCGGATCATATGCTCACCCGAAAAAGCGGCACGTCCCTTTTTCACCAGACCTTTTGCACGCTTCGGGTATGTCATGCCTATGATCCTGCCGTTGGAATCTCTGACAATAATGTTTTTTTCTATGGGTATCTCCCCCTTGTCAATGCACACTGTTTTTTGTTATGGGTGTCCTCCCCTGTGCTTTAGAATATTATACACCATATACTATCGTTTGTCAAGGGATTTTTTGTATTTTCACTTGATTTTCATTTTCGGAATAGAAAAAGGCGTATCTCCCGCAAAAGCAGCGGTGATACGCCTTTAGTGAATTACCGATAATACTAATTCCTAATCTCCTTATAGACTCTGTCTATAAGGAGAGCCACCTAAAAGGCGGCAAGTCAAAACCGTCGATTTTGACGGAATTAGTATTGTACGGCTTTCCTTTGCGGCTTCGCCGCACCCACCGCAAAGCGGTGGGAATCAACCTATAGACCTTGTCTATAGGTTGATTAGGAAATAGTATAAAGAAGTTTTTCGATACCGAACGGCAAACGTTGTTCACTTCGCTGTCTATGACAAAGTGGTCGCCCCTTTCAGCCCTGATTAATGACCTCAAACGCCTGCTTAAGGTTTGAAACGGGAATAACCTCAATACTGAACGCCGAAAGGTCAATTCCCCTCAGTGACTGCTTGGGGATAATGCACTTTTCAAAACCCATTCGCTCGGCTTCACGGATACGCTTTGCCGCCTGTCCCACTGCCCTCAGTTCGCCGCCCAAACCGATCTCGCCCATAGCGGTAAGCTTGTCGTTGATAGGTCTGTCCATCAGCCCCGAATAGAGTGCAAGTGCCACGGGAAGGTCGGCAGCAGGCTCTTCAAGCCGAAGTCCGCCGACAATGTTTACATAAACGTCCAGCGTACCGAAAAACAGTCCCGCCCGCTTCTCCAGCACGGCAATGATAATGCACATTCTGTTGTAGTCAAAGCCTGTTGACATTCGGCGGGGTGACGGGAAACCGCTCTTTGTCACCAACGCCTGCACCTCTGTCAGCACGGGACGGCTTCCCTCCATTACACAAGCAACACAGTTTCCCGAAACGTTCAGCGGTCTGCCCGAAAGCAGCATAGCCGAGGCGTTTTCCACCTCTTCAAGCCCCTTGTCAAGCATTTCAAAAACGCCTATCTCATTGGTCGAACCGTAACGGTTTTTCACCGCCCGAAGAATACGATAGCTGAGATTTCTCTCGCCCTCGAAGAACAGCACAGCGTCCACGATATGCTCCATGACCTTCGGACCTGCAATAGCACCGTCCTTGTTGACGTGCCCCACAATAAAAATGGGTATTTCCTCACTTTTCGCCGTCCGCATAAACATATTAGTGCATTCTCTGACTTGGGTAATGCTTCCCGCACTTGATGTCAGATCTCTGATGCACATGGTCTGAATGGAGTCGATGATAACTATCTCGGGCTTTTCGCTGATGATGGCATCGTTTATCGCCTCAGCGTCCGTGCTTGACAGCAGATACAAATTTTCCGAAACGACCCCAAGCCGCTCCGCACGAAGCTTTATCTGACGCATACTCTCCTCACCCGAAACGTACAGGATAGTGTGGTCATCGCCCATAAAGCTGCAAATCTGCAAAAGCATGGTGGATTTTCCGATACCCGGCTCGCCGCCCAGCAGCACCAGCGAACCCTTTACAAGCCCGCCGCCAAGCACCCTGTCCAGCTCACGAAGTCCCGTTGAATAACGAACATCGTCCTCCGTTTCAATGCCGTCAATGGCGGTTATCTTTTCCGCAAGATTTGCACTGCGTTTCTTTGAAGCCTCTCTCTGTGCCTGCTGTGATGATGAACGGGCAACTGTTTCCTCCTCGGTGAAGGTGTTCCATTCGCCGCATTGAGGGCATCTGCCGTTCCATTTTGAACTTTCATATCCGCATTCACTGCATATGAAAACTGTTTTGACTTTAGCCATTTTTATCTCCTAATTTTTATTGTGAAGTAAATTCGTTTATCCCCTCGAAAATCGTGAAAGCTATCTGCTTCTGATACTCCTCGGTCTTGAGCTTTTCCGCCTCCTCCACGTTGGACAAAAATCCGCATTCCGCCATAATTGTGGGATTATTGCAGAAATAGCAAAGGAAAAGTTCCTTGCCGCAAAGCTTAATTTCACGGGTGTTTTCAGGCTGAATGTTTTCGACAAATTTCCCCTGCATTATCTGAGCAAGCCGTTCGCTTTCGGGATTTGTCGGGGAATAAAACATCTGTGCACCCGAAAAAACGGGGTCTGTGAACTTATTCTGATGTATTGACACGCACACCGCCTTGGGATATTTGTTGAACAATGCAAGACGGTTATCCATATCGGATTTTTTTTGATTTGCAATGCCTTGAATACCGCTGTCGTGAATAGAAATGTCCCGCTCACGGGTAACATCAGTCTGATAGCCGAACACTCTGCACATATCCCGAACGGAAAGCATTATGTTCAGGTTGATACCCTTTTCGGGTACGCCGTCCGCCGAGGAGCACCCTCCGTCCATACCGCCGTGACCGGCATCCAAAACGATAACAGGTGCAGTATCGGCGGAAATATCGGTATATACCGAATCTGCTATCCTGTCCTTGGAATAGCAGATAACACCTATTCCCAGGCACAGAGCGGCGGCAATGCAAAATGAGCCTTTGCTGAATGAAAATCTCATAAATATCCCCCTAAAAGTTATTTCTATGAAATTCTATTCAGCTGCATGGGACAAATATTACAAGCTTTCCCGATGCAAAGAAATTATATCATATTTTCCGCCACATTTCAAGCACTTTTAGAAATATCTATATATCCGCCATTTATACTAATCTTTAATCGTTCTGTAGACAAAAACGGCAGATAGAACGTAACCGTCAAACTCTCCCCCGACATAAAAAACCAACCCTCCGCCGAACAAAAT
>CAZINI010000008.1:67622-85319 GCA_964540575.1 uncultured Ruminococcus sp. | reverse complement strand
CTTGCTCAGGCAAACCAGCTGCCTCAGGGCGTTCTCCAGCTCCTCCAGTAAGTTTTATAAGCTTACCCGTAAAGGAACTGACAGCGGCTTAAATGCCGCATGACACAATAAAAGCTTTGCCGCCGCTCTCCTGTGTGGAGGGCGGCGGTTTTATTATGTCAAAAAATTAGGAAACGACAAATGACGTTTCCTATATATTGGACAAATATTAAAATTTTATCAGATAAACCATTGAGCCTAAGGAAGTGAATTTATTCTTCTTTATTTCGTTAATTAAAGTTTGCTTAAGGTGTTTGCTGTGAAATAGGGTTCTTGAAAAAATAACAAAAGCATCTATAATATCTTTATCGTCAGAGCTTTCGTCCAGATTTCCTGCAAGTGTGAAAATCATAGTGCTGTATACTTGACATATAAAAATATAACTGTCCCAAAATGTTAAAGTATCATCGCAAAAAGGTAAGTTGAATTGCAGCATAGCATTGAGCATAAAGTTTTCAATAATATACTCTCTGCCTGATAGCATATTAAAAAGATAACCGAGCTGTCGTTCTATCCAAGCACTCTTTGCTGTTATACTTACATTTTTACCATCATCTGGTATAGTATAGTTGAAACCATATGCCGACATAATCTTTTCCCTGAATTCAATTGGCATTGGTGACTGCTTTGGAATATTATGTAGAATATCTGCATATGCAAGAGCCTTGAAATTTGTTTTTGGTTCTATTGTTTTAATTTCGTCTAGCATTGATTTATCATCAGCACAGACAGCTGTAAGACCGTCTATGTATGCTGGTATCTTATCACCGCTATCTGATGTGATAAGATCATCAATGCGTTTAAATGCTATTCCCAGAAGAATAAGCCTGTCCTCAACGGAATAGCTTCGATTCTTCATTATAGAGATAATCAATGTTTTTATATCCCAGTAATATTTATATGGAATTCTTGCAGCATCTGCCGGTGTGGTTATTGCAAGTGAAACCGGCATAAAGTCGTTTAACTCAATCTTGCCGCCATTTGTTAGCTCAATACCGTTCGGCATATTCATTAGCATTCGCACAACTTCCTCGCAGCCGGTTGAGAGATATTGTTCTCCGGAAGTTAGATATATAAAATTCTTCCTCGGAAATTGCTTACATGTTTGAGATAGAATTTTATAGCCACATTCCTTTTGAAGCATACAAAGCCCATCGCTGTCAAGAAACTGACAGTTGCCATCTTCATTTAGTCGCATTTCGGCATAAATTCCAGGGTTTTCTGATTTTTTCAGCCTGTGGAAAGCATGCTCACATATCTCTTGAAGTTCTTTTGATTTTTTTGCATTTTTTGTGTTAATATATTCTTTTTTCGTCAGTTGAATCGTCCAATTATGACAGCAATTATTCTTACACTCCCCCCCAATACAATGAAAATCCTTAAAATAATTCGGCTCAATAATATTCAGATTCATAATATCACTCCAATTATCACAATTATAATCAAAACAGCCGCCGAAACAGCCAGAACGGGTATCAGCGGAAAGCTTTTTTTCGGCTCGGGCAGGGGACGGTTTTCCAATTCGGCAGTGAGGATTTCCGTTTCCTCCTGCATTTTTTTCAGTTCCGCTTCAAATTCCTTGATCTTCCGCTCAGTTTCGGTCGCCATAGCAGCCGCTCCTTTTCAGTATGGATATATTTTCATTTTACCATATATGGATATATTTTTCAAGGGGTTTTATAATATTTTGATTGATTTACGAAAAGTGTCCCCAGACAGGAGATCTTTTTGAAATGCAGGCAGTTATATCCCGAAAAAATCAAAAAAACTATTGACAAAATATATTATATAGGATATAATATAAATAAAATCAGATTATAAACTGCCGTATGTACAGCGGCAGTTGAAAGGAAGCGGTTAAATGGTATTCCCCGTCAGTGCAGCACTGCTTGACGCTCTTGTGCTATCGATCGTAGCAAAGGAGGATACTTACGGCTATAAAATCACTCAGGAGATACGAAAGGCTATCGAAATGTCCGAATCCACCCTTTATCCCGTGCTGAGAAGGCTTCTCAATGATGAATGCCTGGAAACCTACGATATGGAGTATATGGGCAGAAACAGGCGTTATTATCGGGTTTCCGAAAAGGGCAGGCTTCAGCTTGAACTTTATCGGGAGGAATGGAAGCTTTTCAAGGTTAGAATTGACAATGTTATTTACGATGGGGTGAATGATGATGAATAAGGAGGATTACATTTCACAGCTTCGGGCGGAGCTTTTTGCAATGCCTATTGAGGACCGTGAAAATGCGATCGCATTCTATGAGGAAATGTTCGATGATGCGGGTGAGGAGAATGCCAAGTCGGTCATTGCCGACCTGGGCAGTCCCGTGGAGCTTGCAAGGGCTATTCTCTGCGATAATTCGGATTATTCACGAAGCATAAAAAATGAAACGGCTTCTCAGCGGCTTTTTGTGGAAAACTGCCGCCGAGAAAAGGCGGAGGACGAGGGATATGCGGGCTACACTATCGGGTTTCGTTCTCAGGAATATAAAGAGCCTGAGTCTGCACCCGATATGGAGATAAAGGTCGCATCTTCGTCCGAGAATGCTTCTAACGGCGGTTTTATCGATCTGAGTAAGCCTCGGGAGAATAGTTCTTCCTATCAGCCGCACTCTCACGGTGACAGCGGAAATGCTGTCGGTTCCGATGCCGCAAATGTGAATTACAATTATAACTACAATTATAGCAGTCAGCAGACGAGCAGTTCTCAGACGGGAAGCACAAGCGGAGGTTCCAAGGGCGTTTACTCGCTTATCGGTGCTTTGATGGGATTAATTTTCCTGCTGCCGTTTATTGTTATTGGCGGTGTTGCAGCGGTCATAATGGCTGTTTTTATAGTGATCGGGCTGCTTATGCTGGGCTTTATTGAGGTGGGATTGGTGCTGGCAGCACCCTGTCTGCTGATAGCATCTGTTCCTCTGCTTATCAATGATGGATTATTTGCGGCGGCAATGGCTGTCGGAGGTGCTATGCTTTCAGCGGGACTGGCTATCGCTCTGGGACTGCTCGTGAAGCAAATTATCAAAAAGGGAATCCCCGCACTTGGCGGCTGGATAGGAAATACATATAAAAAGATCCGTGAATTTTTTGAACGGAGGGACAGATTTCAATGAAATACGAGGAAAAAGAGCAGGAACAGTACGCTGATATGCAGGTAGGAGATTTTCAGTATGCCGCCGTTCAAGAGGAAAAGCAACTGCCTGACCGTCCCGCAGGAAAAAAGAAAAACCCGCTTATGTTAGCGGGCGGACTTGTCGTTGCGGGTGCAGCAATTATGGCTATCGGCATTGCGGGTGCGAGTTCTTCACATTATTCCGCCGATACGGCTACGATAATGGAAACCACTTTTGTTGCGGTGGAATACGCTCCCTCGGGCAATGCGGAGATAATTGATATGAGCGATGTTACTGCCGTAAATATCACCTGCAATGCGGGGGAAATACAAATAGTATCGGGTGATTCGTTCAGCGTTGAAAATACCTCGGGTGTTCTGCAATACACCAGAAGCATTACAGATGGAATTATGAGTATTGAATACGGTGTTGATCTTGATTCCGAATTGAGTGTTTTTGAAACTGACGGCGGAATGCTCTATATAACCGTTCCGCAGATGATAGTTGATAATTTTGATGTTACCGTTAATCTGGGAACAGCTTCGGTGTCCGACCTAAGCTGCGGAACTGTCAAGCTGAATTTAAATGCAGGTGAGCTTTCGGTCTACAATCTGAAAGCGGACAATGCGTCGTTCAAAGTCAATGCGGGTGATGCGTATCTTGATGGCTGCACTGCCGAAGGCTTTACCTCTGAGATCGCAGCGGGAGATATGACCATAAACGATCTTCTTTCGGCTAATCTTTCGGTCAGCTCCACAGGCGGAAACTGCGAGATGAGCAATGTAAATGCCGATAAGCTGAATATCGGCTGTAAGGCGGGCGATATTTCATACAGCGGAGCTATCGAATCGGGAGCGGACATTAACGTAAGTATGGGAGATGTTGAGTTAAATCTCAACCGTTCTCCAAGTGAGTACAGCATCAAGGAAAGCAGTTCCAAAATGTCCAATATAACGGTCAATGGAGAGGAGCTTTCAGATTTTGTCAGGGAAAATCCCAATGGTACGATACCTATCACCATTTCGGCAAATATGTCAGATGTTGAGATAACCGGATAAAAAATCGGCGGCAGTTTTTAATTGCCGCCGATTTTTTTTATGTCACAGACAAACAGCATATCATCACGAACGGTAAAGCTCACCGAATATTCCGCAAAATCAAAGGTATAGACTCTTTCAGGTGAATTCTGATACTGCGGACGAGGGTCCTGTGCCAGCACCTCGATAAGCCCGTTTCTCAGCTCGGGACGGATTTTTTCCAGCAGCTCGGGCGGAAAATCAACGTCAAGGACGCCTTCCTTCTGCTGTAAAGCAAATCCGCCGCTTGCCTCGGGGTGAGAGTCGGTGTAGGGGAGATAGGGCTTTATATCGAAAATTGGCGTTCCGTTCAGCATATCCGCCCCCGAAACGTACAAAACAGGTGCTTCGGGACAGTCAAAGTCTATTTTCAGAAGCCTTACGGAGGACATTCCGATGGAGTTGGGACGAAACGGCGAGCGGGTTGCAAATACGCCCATTCGCTTATTCCCGCCCAGCCGTGGGGGACGGACGGTGGGTGACCAATCATCCCTGACAGCTTCGGAAAACTGCCAGAGTATCCAGATATGCGAAAAATCCTCCAGCCCTCTGAATGCTTCGGGAACACGGTATTCCTTCTCAAAAACTATCCTCGAAACAAGTCCTTCCACTAATCCGCTTTGGCGGGGAATTCCGAATTTTTCGGTGAAATCGCTTTCTATATGGGCGATTATTTCCATGTTAGGCATAATTACTCGCCTTTCAGATATGAAAGAATTTCGGCAGCATTGGTGTCGGGCTTCACCTTTGGCATTGTCTTTTCGATCATTCCGTTTTCGTCTATGATGTATGTGGTGCGTACAACGCCCATTGACACCTTGCCGTAAAGCTTCTTTTCCTGCCAAACGTCATAAGCCTGAATTGCCTGTAATTCGGGGTCGGACAGCAGGATAAAGGGCAGACCGTGCTTCTCCGCAAATTTTCGGTGGGAGTCGATACTGTCCTTGCTTATGCCGATAACGGTCACGTCCAGCTTTTTGAAATCGTCATAAGCCGCCGCAAATGCACACGCCTGACGGGTGCAGCCGGGAGTGTTGTCCTTGGGATAGAAGTAGAGTACGACCTTCTTTCCCGAAAAATCGGACAGGGAAACGGTGTTTCCGTCCTTGTCGTTCAAAGTGAAATCGGGTGCTTTTGTGTTTGATTCAAGCATTGTTATCATCCTTTCGATCAATTTTATGGAATTGCCGTCCGCCTGTGGGAAGCTTGTCTACCATATTGCGGATAGCTTTTTCGGCTGCTTTTATTTCCTCGTACAGCTCCCCGGCGGACATACGGAATGCACCGCTGCCGAGGATTATCATCTGCTCCGCACCGTCCGAGGTGGCGACTCTGACACGGCAGTTTTTCGCCAGCTCGTGGGTGGTTTTCTCGATATACATATCGGCGGTTTCGGCTTCCTTCGTGTAAACGACGCTTATTCCCGAAGCATTTTCAACGCTGCCCGTGTTTCCTTTAAGCTTGTATGCGTCAAAGACAAGAATTACGTTGTTCTGCTTATATCCACGATAATTTGCGAGGGCGTTTATCAGCATACTTCGGGCAAGATCAAGATTGTCGGCGGCAATTTTTTTCAGCTCGTCCCATGCGAAAATAATGTTGTAGCCGTCCACAAGAAGGTACTCGGGACCTGTCGGCAGGGGAGATGCTTTCGGCGGCTTTGGCTGAACGGTTTTTTCCGTTTTCATAGCATATCGGGGATTTCGGTCAATCTTGCCGTAGGTTCGCTCGAATATCTCCATAAGCTCCTTGTCGTCCGCCGGATTTCCGCTGTATGAGGGACGGCGTTCACGGATCGGTTCTTCCTTCTTTTTCGGCTTTAATGCACTTTCAAGGTGCATATACTGAGGCACTTCATTCCATTTGACGGCAAAGCCTGCACCGTGGGAGCAGAAGATACTGTCTGCCGAATTTTCAAGGTCGCTGTCGCAGTCGTAGGCTATTTCCGAGATGACTTGCTCGCTGTTGTGGCAGGGAAAATATCCCTTATATTCGCAGGATATTCGTCCCTTTCCCCGTGAATAGCCCGTTATCTCAGACTGATAATCCATTATCTCCGAAACAGGTGCAGAGCCTTTTATGACCGCATTTTCTTCGATTATTTCGGGAGATGAAAACTCGGCGGACATATTCTGCAAATCGTTCAGTGCCCGTCCCGCACATTCTTTCGGTATTTCCAGAGTGAAATCATACCACGGTTCAAGAAGAACGCTTTCTGCATTTCTCAGCCCCTGACGGACAGCACGGTAGGTCGCCTGACGGAAATCTCCGCCCTCCGTGTGCTTGAGATGTGCCCGTCCCGAAGCAAGAGTAATTTTCATATCGGTTATGGGCGAGCCTGTGAGAACGCCGAGGTGGGTCTTTTCTTCAAGGTGGGTGAGGATAAGCCGCTGCCAGTTTTTGTCAAGCACCTCCTCACGGCAGTTGGTTTCAAAGCGAAGTCCGCTGCCACGTTCGCCCTCGGACAGGATAAGATGCACCTCCGCATAATGCCGCAGCGGCTCGTAATGTCCCACGCCTTCGGCAATTCCCGAGATGGTTTCCTTGTATGCAATGCTGCCCCGTCCGAACCGGACGTTGTATCCGAAACGCTCAGAAATGACGTTTTTCAGCACCTCCAGCTGTATTTCACCCATAAGCCGCAGGTGAATTTCGTTCAGCTTTTCATTCAGGGAAATGTGCAGCTGAGGATCCTCCTCTTCAAGCTTTCTCAGCTGAATAAGTGCGGTATTTACACTTATTTCGGCGGGCAGAATGACCTTATATGACAGAACAGGTTCCAGAGCGGGTCGGACGGAATTTTTCTCAAACCCCAGACCATCCCCCGCACAGGTTTCCGAAAGCCCGACTGCTGCACAGACCGTCCCCGCAAACACTTCGGGTACGGCGGTGTATTTTGTCCCCGAATAGATACGCAGCTGATTGACCTTTTCACCGCTTTCAAGGGCAGTCCTGACCTTAAGGCTGCCGCCTGTTATTTTGAGATGAGTGAGCCTGTTTCCCTGCTCGTCCTCGGTTATCTTAAAGACCTTTGCACCAAATTCGGCAGACCGTTTCGGTTCGGGAAGATACCTGTCGATTCCCGCCATAAGCTCGGAAACGCCCTGCTGCTTCAATGCCGCACCGAAATAGCAGGGGAATAGCCGTCTTTCCGCAACGGCAGTTTGTATCATATTGTCGGGGACAGTACCGTTTTCAAGAAAACTATTCATCATATCCTCGCCGCAAAGAGCAAG
Source organism: uncultured Ruminococcus sp. (assembly GCA_964540575.1). Taxonomy (GTDB): domain Bacteria; phylum Bacillota; class Clostridia; order Oscillospirales; family Ruminococcaceae; genus UMGS1889. The sequence continues at coordinate 77,852 of CAZINI010000008.1, read as the reverse complement.
CTCGTCAAAAAGCTCTTCGGCGTTTCGGCGGGGGTCCATATCAATGCAGCTGCCGTTCAGACGGGTTTTAAGCTCGTTTAAAAGACTTTGGCGGTCAAGATGGGAAATATCCATTTTATTTACGAAAATGAATACGGGTACATGGTATCTTGACAGCAGACGCCAAAGAGTTTCTGTGTGATTTTGGACGCCGTCCGTGCCGCTGATAACAAGCACTGCACAGTCAAGCACGCTCAGGGCACGCTCCGTTTCGGCGGAAAAATCGACATGTCCCGGAGTGTCCAGCAGGGTATATTCGCCGTTTCCGAAACGGGCAACAGCTTGCTTGGAAAAGATGGTTATCCCTCTTTTTTTCTCTATTTCAAAGGTATCGAGAAATGTGTTTCCCTTGTCGACCCGACCGAGAGAGCGTATTTCTCCGCTTTGATAGAGGATAGCTTCGGAAAGTGTGGTTTTTCCCGCATCAACGTGGGCGGTCATTCCTATGGTAATTCGCTTCATCGTATCTTCCTTTATTTGAAAAACCTCCGCAGAGAATTGACACTATCTGCGGAGGCATATTTTATTCAACGATAGAGTAAAGATTTGCATCGCTGCCGCTTATCTCCTTGCCTTTCAGCTCAAAAAGCTCGGAAACGGTAACAAACTGATAACCGTCCTCCAGAAGCGGCGGGATAATTTTGTCAAGAGCGGTTACCGTCTGCAAATTGCCCTGTGCATCGTGCAGCAGGATAATAGCACCGTCCTTTGCCTGTTTCAGCGTCGTTTCGGCACGTTCATCGGCGGTGACCTTTGCGTCCCAGTCATTGCAGCCGAAGCCGGCGATAAACGGCATATCTATGGCTTCATACATAGTTTCGTTAACCGCAATATACGGCGGACGGAAAAACTTTGTCGGTTCTCCCGTTATCTCCAATACCTTTTCGGAAACAAAATCCACTTCCGACTTTATCTCCTCAGCGGTCATAGTGTTCATATATCCGTGTGTTTTGGAATGGTTGTTTATTTCGCAGCCCATATCATAGGCACGCTTGACTATTTCTGCACTTTCGTCGGTAATATTCGAGCCGACAAGGAAGAAGGACGCACGGACGCCGTATTTCTCCAGCTTGTCCAGCACCATTTTTGTGGTGGTCGTGTTGGGACCGTCATCGAAGGTAAGGGCTATCACAGGCTTGGTTGGGTCAATATCATAGTCAAGCTTTTTTGCCGCTGATTCGGTTGTTGTTTCGGCGGCTGTTGTCTGTGAAGGCTGAGTTTCATTGGCGGGGGCTTCGGATTTTCCGCAGCCTGCCGAGATCGTCATTGAAAATGCCGTGATCAAGGCGAGTATGCTCCTTTTCATTTCAAATCACCAACCCATTACAGACTTTATCTCAGCAACAAGTGCTTCGGACGCCTTATCATGGGTGGCAGCGGTGGGGTGCCAATCGGCGGCATAGCCGAGAGAACCGTCCTGAGCGTCGAACATAAAGGTATGTATTTTAGTGTCACCTGTCGCTTCGGTGTAGAGCTTTACAGCGTCCTCAACACCGGGGAAAAGCCGCTGACCCATAATACCCAGGGTGCAGAAAATCTCCGCATCGGGGTTTTTCTCTCGAATAGTTTTAAGGAATTCTGCATATGTTTCCGAATATTCCTTCTGCTTTTCGGCATTTCCCTGGCAATAGCTGTCATCGTTTGTTCCGAGATTTACAACGACCACCTCGGGGACGAATTTGCTGAAATCCCATTCAAGAGATGATGGGGGGGTAGTGTTTGCAAACTTATTGTAAGAAAATCCCAGCTTGGTGTAATACTGAGGAATAGTCTGATTGGGGACTTTGTTTTCGGGATTTGCCGTCCAGCCCGAGATAATGCCGTAGCCGCTGATGGAAACCATACTGTAATCAGCGTCCAGAGCCTGAGCGGTCTTATATGCATACGCTTTGGTAACGTCCTCGGTGGAGGTATGGAAGGGGTGTTCTGCGACCTCATCATCAACACCGTAGCCGCAGGTGATGGAATCGCCGACAAACTCTATCCTATGGGATTTTTCAGCGGCGGGCACGATGGTTTCATCGGGCTGTATCTCAATGGGCTTGATACCGAAGGTGGACATTGCTGTTTCGGAAAGCTTAACTATCTTGACATTGACGGTTTTTGTCTCGTCACTTTCAAAGACGGTGTAGCTTTCTTCGGGCTTGTCGATCATATCGTCAACTACACGTTCGCCGTCAACGTAAATGGCGGCTCTTGCACAGTTTTCGCCGTCCTTGGGCAGAAGAGATGAGCCGTCACCCTTTAAGGTGATGTCAAGCTTTTTGCCTGTATACTCAAATTCCGCACCTGTGCCTGAAAATGCGAGCCATAGTGTTTCGTCCATAAGATGGGTGCGTCCGAGCTGTTTAACGTTTGACGAGTCTGCGATGATCTTTCTCATTCCGTTTACCTCCGTAACAATTGATGTTTCCGTTTCCTCAGCAGGAGCTGTGGCATTGGAGCCGCAGCCGCATAAAATCGGCAAAGCACAGAAAAGTGCTGCAGTGCGGCATATCCCCTTAAATGTTTTTTTCATACAATTCCTCCAAAGCTTTACCGCAGAGCGGCAGATATACATATAAATGAATTATATCACATTTATCTGTAAAAAGCAATGGATTTTTTATAAAATGCTATCAAACGGCAAACTGACTGTTGTAAAGCTTAGCATAGAAACCGTCCAGCTTAAGCAGCTCCTCGTGACGGCCCTGCTCGATGATATGACCGTCCTTCATAACGAGGATAACGTCAGCTTCACGGATAGTGGAGAGCCTGTGTGCAACGATAAAGCTTGTCCTGCCCTTCATCATTCTTGCAAAGGCTTCCTGAATTTTTAGTTCGGTTCTCGTGTCGATAGATGAAGTGGCTTCGTCCAGAATGAGCATAGGAGGCAGACAGAGCATTACTCTTGCAATGCAGAGCAGCTGCTTCTGTCCCTGTGACAGGCTTCCGCCGTCCTCGCCGATAACTGTGTTATAGCCGTCGGGCAGACGCTTGATAAAGCTGTGAGCGTGGGACGCTTTTGCGGCGGCGATGACCTCTTCATCGGTGGCATCGGGCTTTCCCATGGTGATGTTGTCCCTGACAGTTCCCGATTTCAGCCAAGTTTCCTGCAAAACCATTCCGTAGCTGCTGCGAAGGCTGTTTCGGGTAACGTTCCTGATGTCCTCGCCCTCCACCTTTACAGCACCGCTGTTCACGTCGTAAAATCTCATAAGCAGGTTGATGATGGTAGTTTTTCCGCAGCCTGTGGGACCTACTATGGCGATACGCTGACCCGGCTTTACGTTCAGGCTGAGGTCTTCGATAAGCTTGCGTTCGGGGGTATATGAAAAATTCACATTTTCAAGGGAAACAGAGCCCTTAACATTTTCGAGAACAACAGCATTCTCCGAGTCGGGTATCTGCGGCTGCTCCTCAATAAGCTCAAACAGCCTTGCTGCACAGGCAAGAGCGTTTTGCAGTTCGGTGACAACGCCCGAAATTTCGTTGAACGGTTTGGTGTACTGATTGGCATATGACAGAAAGCAGGAAAGCTGTCCCACTGTAAAGGGATTGACCGTTCCTGCCGTGGAAATGCAGGCGAGAGCACCTGCCGCCGCAACTCCTGCGTATACCATGCTGTTTACAAATCGTGTGGAGGGGTTTGTGATAGATGAATAGAATGTGGCTTGCAGGGAGCAGTCAGCAAGGCGTTCGTTTATCTCGTCGAATTTTTTGAGAGCTTCTTCTTCATGGGAAAACGCCTGAACGACTTTTTGACTGCCAATCATTTCATCGATAAAAGCGGTCTGTTCGCCCCTTGTTTCCGATTGCAGGCGGAACATTTTATATGTGCGTCCTGCAATAAATTTTGCGATAAAAAGGGATAGGGGAGTCAGCACCACAACAACGAGAGCTATCTTCCAATTAATTGACAGCATAAACAGCAGCGTTCCGAGAATGGTCACAACGCCTGTGAAAAGCTGTGTAAAGCCCATAAGCAGACCATCTGCGAACTGATCCGCATCGGCTATGACACGATTGACGATACCGCCTGCGGGGTGAGAGTCAATATAGCTCAGAGGAAGTATCTCGATCTTTCGGAATGCTTCGTCACGAATATCACGGACAATATGATAGGTAATGCGGTTGTTGACGGTATTCATAAGCCACTGAATAAGTGCGGCAGCGGCAGCGACTATGCCTATTTCGGGCAGCAGAACAGAAAGCCCTCCGAAATCCACATTGCCCTTGTCAACGATCAGGTCGATAGCCCGTCCAATCAAAATGGGGACATAAAGGCTGCAAATCACGGTGGCTGCCGCCATTATTATGGAAAGCAGCATAAGGACACGGTAGTTTTTGATATATCCGAAAACCTTTTTAAGGGTGGCTTTCTGAATTCCCTGATTTTTCTTTTCCGCCGACATTCAGACCGCCTCCTTTTTGAACTGTGAGCTGTGTATTTCCTTGTAAATATCGCAGGTTTCAAGAAGCTCGTCGTGAGTTCCGATACCGACTATCTCGCCGTCGTCCAGCACGATTATCTTATCGGCATGACGGATAGACGAGGTTCGCTGAGATACTATAAACACAGCGGGGGAATAGTCCATTGAACGAAGTGCTTTTCTGAGTGCTGCATCGGTGGCAAAGTCCAGAGCCGAAGCACTGTCGTCCAGAATGAGTATCTCGGGCTTTTTCACCAATGCCCTTGCGATGGTAAATCGCTGACGCTGACCGCCCGAAAGATTTTTTCCGCCCTGCTCTATCATAAAGTCAAGACCGCCCTTGCTGTCAGCAACTGCTTTTGCCTGTGCGGTTTCCAGGGCTGAGTTTATCTCGCTGTCGGTGGCGTCGGTTTTGCCCCACTGCATATTTTCACGGATAGTTCCCTTGAAAAGCACTGCTTTTTGGGGTACGATACCTATCTTTTCACGGAGATCATCAAGTGTAAAGTCCTTGACGTTTACACCATTTACCAACACTTCGCCCTCGGAGGCATCGTAAAATCTCGGTATCATATTGACAAGAGAGGATTTCCCCGAGCCTGTTCCGCCGATGATACCGATGGTTTCGCCTTTTTTTACGACAAAGTTCATATCCGTAAGTGCGTTTGCACCCGCATTTGCGTATTTGAGGGAAGCATGACGGAATTCAACAGCATATTCGCTGCTGCCGTTCGCCGTACTGCCGCTTTCAAGGCTTGATTTTATTTCGAAAACGGACTGTATTCTGTTTCCACAGGCAACGCTCTTTGTGATATTTATGATTAGATTTGCCAGCTTGATAAGCTCTACCAGTATCTGGGACATAAGATTGTACAGTGCGACAACCGTTCCCTGAGTGAGAATGCCTATCTCCACACGGACAGCACCTGTGTAAATAAGCCAAATTATAGCGAGGTTTATGATTATATAGGTGAGGGGATTCATCAGTGCGGAAATTTTTCCGACAAATTTCTGTATCTTTGTAAGCTCCTCGTTTCTGCTCTCAAATTCGGAGATCTCCTCATTTTCCTTGCAGAATGCTCTGATAACACGAATTCCTGTGAGATTTTCCCGTGTAATGCTCACGACCTTGTCAAGCTTTTGCTGCACCTTTTTATACATAGGAATGCACCACAGCATTATGCCGAACACTACCACCGACAGGGCGGGGATAGCCGCTGCAAATATCAAAGCCGATTTAAAGTCCAGCGTAAACGCCATTATCATCGCACCGAAAACCACAAAGGGAGAGCGAAGCAGCAGACGAAGAGTGAGATTTATTCCCGACTGCACCTGATTCATATCGCTGGTCATTCGGGTGATAAGCGTGGACGTGCCGAGGGTGTCCAGCTCCGAATAGGACAGGGACTGTATATGCTTAAAGAGGTCATGCTTTACGTCCCGTGCAAATCCCACAGCGGCTTTTGCCGAAAAATACTGTGCTGTTATGGAAAATGCAAGACCCACAATGCCTATTGCCACAAGCAGCAGACACATTTTAACAATGTATCCCTTATTGCCGAAAGCAACGCCGTTATCAATTATTGCGGCGATGACCAGCGGCACGAAAAGCTCCAGAACAGCTTCAAAGCATTTGAAAAGCGGTCCCAGAGTGCTTTCCTTAGTATATGATTTCAGATAAGCAAGAAGTTTCTTCAAATTATCCTCTCCCAACTAGCTTTTTAACTAATATAGTATACCACCTTATTATCATAACACTATATATAATAATGGAATATTTTCTGAATTTATTTCCCAAACGGAATTATCTCCCAAATCGGTATATTTTTTTGCAGAAATAATCAAAAAGCTGTTGACATTTACGGAAAAGTAATGTATAATTTGCTTAAGTGAATATTCTGCTTTTTGACGGGAAGATTTGATGCATTGACGGTGTGTAAAGATTGAGCACTTTACAGTTTGAAAATCGGCAATTTTAAGGCAGTTTTCTCGTGCGGACGGCAGAACGTACTGTAAGGTTCAGATGCTTGACACCTATTTCCGGGTGCTTTGTCTGCACCTTTTCGGCAAAATTATAACAAGAAAGGAAGAACCATATTATGGAAAGAAAATCTATCCGAACTCGAATAGTCAATGTGGTCTTGGCTGTGCTAATGGTACTGTTCAGCATACCGCTGGGCGTTATGACAAGTTCGGCGGAAGATCCGATCAGTCTTTCGGTTATCGAGTTTACTATCGGCGGAACAAATGCGAGTGAGGTCACCTCTGTAAGCGGCGGAGAACGTGTTGTGCTGCGGTTTACGGGTTCTGTTTCCAATTCAGCTTTGGCGTCAAGCAGTGATTTAGTATTTTCCTACCCTTTGGGCGTAACTAACGTTCTGCTTGACTCTACGGGCGAAGTTCCGCTTTATGATGAACTGGGTGCATTACTCGGCTATATGTCGATCACAGGCGGGAATATTGTGCTCAAGCTGGAGCAGTCTTATGTAAATACTCACAGCAATATTACCTTCAAGGGTGAGTCTACGGGCAAGGTCGCTATCACTAAAACCGGCAACCCCGATCAGAAAGAGAATATCGGTTTTGCAAATATCAGCGGCGGACTTGTTGAAAATGTTCCTGTTGTAACAGTCAGTGACCTTGACATTCAAAAGTGGGCGAACGGCAATGTACGCTTTGTGGACGGCAAGTATTACCAGGATTACGTTATTCAGGTTACTGCTAAGGGCGATGTTCCCGTGGAAAATATCGTAATAACCGATATTTGCAACGGGCTGGGCGATATTACGGGAGCGACTTTCCCTGTTAATATAGCTTCCCTTGCATCCGGCACCACCTATACTATCAATTATACTCAGGAGATACCCAAGGCATCTATTGAGGCAGGAACAGGCAAAAATAAGGCAAAAGCCGAATTTGACAAGGACGGTTCACGAAAAGATAAAGAAACGCCCGAGGTCGGATATAATTACTATACAAGTGCAGGTGTCAGCAAGAGCGGTACTGCAGATAATGCAACGGGAGAGATCACCTGGACTGTGCAGGTTCGTCACAGCTTTTTCACCGGTGATAAAGACAAGGACAAGCTGCTTCTGAGCGGAGATAGCTTTACAGATATACCCGGTGCCGATCAGACCTTTGAGACAGGCTGTATTTTTGACGGCGGTTCTGTTACTGCCGCAACATTCATTGATAATGCGGATTTTGTTACCGGATATCCTTCCTATTACAAGTATACATATAAAACTACCTTTACCCCTTCGACCTCAACTGTTACGAAGTATTATAAAAATACCGTAAACGGAACCATAGAGGGCAAGAATGTTACGAGCGGAGAGGTAGCTGTTCCCGTTGTCGGAAAGCCTGTTTCTGTAACTAAGGAAGCTATTGGTGACATTGATGTAAATGGTGTTATGGAGTGGAAGGTTTCCTTTACGCTGGAAACTAAGGTTGACTCCTTGAAATTCGTAGATAATATCGATGTAAAGCACATGCTTGATTTGACACAGCCTTTTGAGGTTAAGGTCAACGGCACTTCTGTTTCCGATTATTCGAGAGACAATACTTGGTCAAATGAATGGGGCAGCGGATTTACCGTAAATATGACAAATGCTTCTGCTTTGAACATTGGTGATGTAATTGAGCTTACCTATTTCACAAAGGCTGTTGGCTATACAGGTGCTGCCGCAACTTACAGGAACAGTGTTGAAGCTGTTTTCAGAGAAGAATCCGCAAGCGAGGATACAAAAGTAAGTGATAATGCAGAGCACAGCGTTGATGTTATTGACGGTATTGCCGATAAGAAATGTGACGGCAGTCTTGGTTCAAGACCCATATCCAAGTGGACTATCACTTTGAAAGGCAGCGAGCTTGCAGGTGTTGGTCTTGGAGAAACTATTGAGATCTATGACAGAATGATCGCTTCAACAAATTGGGCAAACTCAGCCGATGATCTGGACAGATGGAATGCTTCCAATAAGCTTGATCTTGGTGCGGAGATCGTCGCAACTGCTCTTTACAACGGCGGTTCCAAACTGACAACACCTGTTAGTGTGTCAAGCGGTATTGATTCGGGTGAGCTGAAAACTACATTCACCATTAATGTTACCAATGAATTAAAGTCGCTTTTTGATTCAGGTGTGAATGTTGACCTTGTTTACAATATAAATTACGACCCCGAAAAGTTCTATGTTGATGGCTGGGTCGGCTGCAATATCTGGAACTATGCCGAGATGAAGGTTGGCAGCGTTTTCGGAAATAATGTACTTAAATATGAACAAAAGTCAAGAAATGTTTCCAATGTACTTAAAAAAGATTGTATCTATTCGGAAGATAATCCTCAGAACGTTGTAAAATATGAGATAATTGCCAATGAGGGCGGTATGACCTTGGGCGGAAATATTTCCATCAAGGATACTCTCGGAAGCTGTCTTGTTCTTATCGAAAATGATGAATATCATAAGCTGAAGGTCGAAGTCGACTATGGCACGGCATACAGCGGCTATACGTTTACAAAAGATCCGTCGGATAACAGCTTTACTATCTCCGACCTGCCCGACGGCAAGAGGATAAAGATCACCTATTATGCAAGAATAGTAGGCAAGCAGGTCGGTGATACCCTCAGTGATGATGAAGGCGGAAACAAGGTCGAGCTTTTCTATGACGGAAGCGAAGCTGCTGAGGTATTCAAAGAAAGCTTTGGAGTAGTGCTTGAAAGCCGATTCAGCGGCACAGGCAATAATCTGTCCATTAACATTAAAAAATTCTATAAGAATGCAGGCGGCACAAGCGTAAAGCTTGACGGTGCGACCTTTACATTTACTCCTGTTGATGGGGTAGGCGGAGCACAGAAAACTCCTGTTTCACTTTATCCTGTAATAACAAGTACAAAGTATACAGGTGTTGATGATACCATAACAAATGTCGCTGGCGGATTTAAGAATGACATTATTTACAAGGTCAAGGAAACTGTTGTCCCCGATGGCTATGCGATCGGTGATAATTTCCCCGAGTATATCATCTTCAAATCTATTGGAAATACAACAGATTATCCCGGTGTTGCTTCACTTGTAAATGATGATGTGCTTGCTGTCGAAAATGTTCCCGTTTCCAATACTGTTTCTGCGAATGTAAAGCTCAGCAAGCAGAATGTCGGCGGTAAGGAACTGGCAGGTGCAACAATAACCATCACGGGCACTGATTTCTCAAGCACAGCTATTGATGTCGAGTATGGCAGCGGTGCTTCGGAAGTGGTCAGAAACAGCCGACAGCTGACTTACATTTCCGGCACAAAACCTACTGTTATCAAGGGACTTCCCGCAGGTACTTACAGAATGCACGAGGAAGCAGCTCCCGATGGCTATCTCAAGGCAACCGATATTGAATTTACCGTGACTGCTGACGGCAAGGTACTTGTAGGCGGAAAAACAGTTACTGAAATCATTATGATAGATAAAGCTGATGCTTCAACGCCTGATGAACCCAATAAGCCGGACGATCCCAGCAAGCCGGACGACCCCAGCAAGCCGGACGATCCCAGCAAGCCGGACGACCCAAGCAAGCCGGATGACCCAAGCAAGCCGGACAACCCCAACAAGCCGGATGACCCAAGCAATCCTGACAAACCCTACAATCCTGATAAACCCGACAATCCGGACGAACCTAGCAATCCTGACAACCCCGATAAGCCGGATCATCCCGACAGACCGAATATGCCTGACACACCAGATAAGCCGAGTACACCCGATAAGCCTGACACACCCGATAAGCCTGACACACC
>CAZINI010000008.1:0-67522 GCA_964540575.1 uncultured Ruminococcus sp. | reverse complement strand
GATGACGAGCCGAGTGAGGATATAACACCAAGTGCAGGTGCAGAGGATAATTCGGTAACTGCCAAAACAAATTCGGCGGCAGCAGCTATTGCTGCAGCAGCTGTTCTGGCAGTCGGAATCGGTTATGCGGCTATCCGCAGACGTATTCGCAAATAAACCTTTGTAATTTCAAAGTGATAAAGCACCCTAGCCTCTTTATGTTGCGGTTAGGGTGCTTTTCATTGCCTATTTGCAGTGTTTTTTCAGAATATCGATAAGTTGCTGTGTCAGCCGATTTGAATTGCTGTTTTTGTAATACACGCCGAATGATATATCGGCACAATCGGTAATGGGTATCTTTTTCAGGTTTGGATTGTCGGAAATGATTCTTTCGGGCATAACGGCAATTCCGCAGCCCAACTCTGTCAGAAGGTTGACCTCCTCGGAGGTAGGGCAGAAGTGTACCATAGAATGTGTTCTGTTCCCGATAAACGCATTTTCTGAATCCGATATTTCTTTTAATGTCATTGGTGCTGACATCAGGATCAGCGGGTATTCATCAAGAGAAGTGATTTGCTCTATAGTCAATGCTTCATAATTGTAAACAGAAAACTTGTCGGTGCAGACACAGTAGAACCGTTCTTTAAACAGCTCTTTGAATGAAATGTGGTCATATCCCGAGATCTTGGTTTTTATATCCAGAACTACGTCAAGCTGTTCATCATATAGTTCCCTGAAAAGCTGTGATATAGTGTCGACCTTAAGCCTTGGGCAGCATTTGTCGTATTTCGCAAGCAGTTCCTTTAACGGGTCGTACAGCAGCTTTATGTGTGAGGTAAGTCTAATTCCGATGGAAAGCTGTTTTGATTCGTTATGCAAATCAATAAAGCGATTTTTGGCTTTAGTACTTGTCTGTATAATGACCTTTGCGTCGTTTATGAGCAGCGTTCCCTCGGGTGTCAGCTCAACTCTCCTTGTTGAACGTTTGAAAAGGCGTACATTAAGCTCGTCCTCAAGATTTTTTATTTGCTTTGTGACCGCAGGCTGTGTGACGCTCAGTATTTCCGCCGCTCTTGCAAAATTCAGCGTTTCTGCAACAGTCAGAAAGCATTCCAGCTGAAAAGTGTTCATTTTGACCTCCGTTTGATTACTTGTGCTTTTTTGTATTAATAACTTATCGTTATTTATTATAACATAACTTTATTTTACTTTCAAGTACTAATGTGATATAATAAATATAAGTATTATGACGAAAGTGAGGTCATGTTTATGGGTAACGGTAAAATATGCAGGATAGGAATTAAGGTCACGCTGGCAGTTTTGATCGCTCAGGCGGCGGTCTTTTTGGTGCTTTTTCTTTTTATAAACACTTCTCTTTCCTATGCTATGAACAGCAGTGCGGAAAGCAGCATTAAAACAGCGGCTGTTGACCGTTCGGAAATTATCGAGAATTACATTAAGTCTACGGAGGACACTCTGACTGCATATCTCAAGGCACAGCAGATATACGACCTTTTAAGCGACAGCTCAAATGAAGAATATGTTGCCGCAGCACAGAAATATACCGAGAATTTCAGCAAGGATCTGTCAAATCTAGAGGGAATATATGCAAGCAATTGGGGAACACAGATGCTTACTCACACCAACTCAAAGGTGGTGGGCAAGGTGACCCGTCCCGACGAGGAAAAGCGTAAGCAGCTCCATGATGCGATCACGGCAACCGATGGCGTTTACAACACGGGTATCCTTATTTCTCCCGCCAGCGGTCAGCAGATAGTTTCAATGTATAAGGCTGTTAAGAACGATGCGGGCGAATATATCGGTCTTGGAGGGATCGGAATTTTCACCGATGGTCTTGTGGACAAGCTTAACGGGCTGGGTCTTGAGGGAATGCCGTCGGCACAGTATTACCTTGTCAACGTGAAAACAGGTGAGTATATCTTCCATCCCGATGCGGAAAAGATAACGACTGTTGCAGAGGAGCAGTTTGTTACCGATATTATCGCAAAGGTCAAGGACAGCGACGGCGAAATATGCGATTATATTAAATACAAGGAATCGGGAACGGAGTATATTGCCGCATTCAACAGCATAAGCAGTCAGGGCTGGGTATTCATAATGTCCGACAACACGAAGGAGGTTTTTGCTTCCTCAAATAATCTCAGGGTAATACTGCTGCTCATTTGCATTTTCAGTGCTATCGTGCTTTCGGTAATTGTTTACATAGTTATAAAGAGGGCTATTCTTCCTATAAAATCTGTGGAAAACGCTATTGTCAAGCTTGGAAATATACAGCTTGATGCAGCTGATGAGGTCAGGGGACTGACGTCCAGAAACGATGAGATCGGAAACATTGCAAATGCCGCAGAGCTGCTTTGTACCAATCTGAAAAATGCCGTTGACGACATAGGAAGAATTCTTGGGGAAATGGCTGATAAAAATCTTGCGGTGGATACCGAGCTTAACAGCAGCTGTTATGCGGGAGATTTTTCTGTGCTTTTGGATGATCTGCAAAGAATTCAAACCAATCTGGTTGATGTAATGGGAAATATCTGCACTGCCGCCGAACAGGTAAACAGCGGCTCGGGAGAGGTCGCATCGGGTGCACAGGTGCTTTCCGAGGGAACTATCGAGCAGACAGCTTCTATTGAGGGACTGGCACATAACATCAGAGATTTTGATGTTCAGGTAAGTGCCAATACCGCAAACTGTACCGAGGCTCGTCAGCTTATCGAAAAGACTGCCGATTATGTAAATGTTGTAAACGAAAAGATGGAAAAGCTCACTTCGGCAATGCAGAACATTAACGACACGTCTACAAAGATAGGAAATATTATCAAAACTATCGAGGACATTGCGTTCCAGACAAATATTCTTGCACTGAATGCTGCCGTAGAAGCCGCAAGAGCGGGTGCGGCGGGCAAGGGCTTTGCAGTAGTTGCCGATGAGGTGCGTAACCTTGCGGCAAAATCCGCCGAAGCTGTTAGCGATACAACAGTGCTCATTGACAGCTCGGTGGAGGCGGTGAACAGCGGTGCTGTCATCACTTCGCAAACCGCTGATGCTATACGTTCTCTCAGCGAATACACCGCCGCTGTCAAGGATTTGGTTGAAGGCATTGCCGAGGCCAGCATTCAGCAGTCTGAAATGATAAGGAAGGTCAACGATGAGATAGACCGCATTTCCAACGTTGTTCAGGCGAATTCCGCTACTGCCGAGGAAAGTGCTGCCGCTTCCGAGGAACTTTCGGGACAGGCGGGAATGCTTAAGGAGCTTATCGGCAGCTTTGAACTTTGATCGCTCCAAGCATTTTGTTTCCCGATTTTTGGAATAGTTAGTGACATAGTTTATCCTATAAAAAAGCCGCACACATAAGGGTCAGTTCAGTCCCTATGTGTGCGGCTTTTGCTTTTTCATTTGGCGATTTTCCTGACGGCGTGGATAAGTCCGTCGACCTCTTCGGGTCTATTGAGCGTTGACGGTGCAAATCGTACGCCGCCGTCGGGGAGTGTGCCGATGCTTTTGTGGGCAAGCCCCGAGCAGTGCAGTCCTCCTCGGAGAGCAAAGCCCATATCACTGAGCTTTGAGGCGGTTTCGTTGGACGGCATTCCCTTAATATTAAACAAAACTATCGGGAGATATTTTGCTTCGCTTTCACGGTAGATGATTACATTTCCGAGAGGGGCTATTCCCGAAATAAATCGGCGGCACAGCTCGCTTTCATAGCGGTAGATACGCTCCGTTGTCAGCCTGCGGACATATGAAACACCCGCATTCAGTGCGATTATCCCCGCAGTGTTTACCGTACCGCTTTCAAGGCTGTCGGGAAGAAATGCGGGCTGCTCCAGTTCAACGGAGGTGCTGCCCGTACCGCCCTGAATTATGGGGGAGATGGGGAATTTTCCGTCGGTAATGAGCAAGCCTGTTCCCGTGGGACCGTAAAGTGCTTTATGTCCTGCGGTGCATAAGACATTAATGCCGTCTGAAAGGCTTATGGGGATAACTCCGCATGCCTGTGCACCGTCTGCGATAAAGCAGATATTTTTATCCGCCGCAATTTTTGCTATTTCACGGAATGGAAGTATCTGCCCCGTAACGTTGCTTCCCGCAGTGCAGATGATAGCCTTTGTTTCTGGACGTATCAGCGATCTGAATGACTCTATGGTCAGCTTATCTTCGGGAAACACCTCGGCAATGCTGAACTTTACCCCCGTTTTTGACATAGCATAGACGGGACGTGCGACCGAGTTATGCTCAAAGGACGAAATTATAACGTGGTCTGAGGGCTTAACTATCCCCTTGATGGCTAGGTTGAGGGCGTGGGTGCAGTTAAGTGTGAAAATGACGTTTTCCGGGTCGGCTGAGAACATTTCCGCAATATTTTTCCTTGCGGCAAATACTGCCTCTGCCGATTTAAGGGACAGCAAATGTCCGCTTCTTCCGGGATTTCCTCCGTATCTTTCAAGTGCAAGAGCGGCAGCAGCCTTTACGGAACGGGGCTTTGGAAAGGTGGTGGCTGAGTTGTCAAAGTTTATCATCTCAGGAGCCTTCCGTAATTCCTCGCTGGACTATCCCGCCGCTTTCCAGAATAGCCGCAATATTTTCTATGTCACCCCACGCTTTTATGCTGTAACCGCAGCCGGAAGCAAGGTTTTTTGGCGTTCTGATAACGTCGCACTTTATTCCCGACGTGCGGAGAAGCGTCTGGGCTTTCATAGCATAGGTAATGGAAGCCAGTGCAATTACATAGTTTTTCATAACTGTTCTCCTCTTGCATAACGGTGCGTTTTCGTATCGGATAATCGACAGAATTCGGGAATGTTCCTTTGCAGTCTGTCACTATTATGTTATGCAGGGAGAGCAAATTTTGTTAAGGCTTTGCTGACGGGAGATAGAAGCCGTCGTATATGTCCGATACTGTCAGTTTATCGCCCGAAATTTCGCAGACAAGGCATTTATTGACTATGCAGTTTCCCTCGGGGACGGTATAGTTTATGGTGATAAGCTTTTTATCCCGCAGATATATTTCTTTGACAGTACCGTTTTCTTCATTAATTCTTGAGATGATCTCAGAGCCAACCTTCATATCCGATAACTCGTGTTCGGATAATTCCCTGACGCTGTATTCGGCATATTTTTTTGATATTTCATCGAAATAAAACCAGTAGGGCTTGTATGTATGAGAACCGTAGACTGTGCGGTCGCTTTCCGTTCCGCTGCTGTCATGGGCGGAGCAGAGTATGGTGTAATCGCCGATAAAGCGTTCAGACCTTTTCGGGTCAATGCCGGTTTTGGAAAGCTCGGCTTCAACGGGCTGCCCGTTATTTACGGTTAAGATAAGAGCGGGACTTATCTCGGATTGAAATACGCACATTTTGTCCAGGGGATATGCAATGTTTATGTATTCGGAGTTTTCTATCTTGCTGACAGTATCTCCCGATGCGAAATACAGTGCTTCGCCCGTTTTTAGCACAAAGGCTTCGTATAAGCCGTTATCGTCAAAATCTCCGAACATAAAAAGGGCAGTATCGTCACCGAAGCTTTTTTTCAGCCGAATATACTCGTTATATGCGTCGGCAGAGGGCAGGCAGACTTCATTTGCAAGACGAGTTCTGTTAAGCCCGACAGTCTGCCATTTGATAAATTCGACGGTGTAGGCTTCCATATCTGCCGGCATATTTCCGCCAATATAATAGCTGTTGTTGAGCCGTACGTTTTCCGTTTCCGACAAATTTGCAAGAATTCTTTCGGAAGATAAGCCGTCATCGGACATAACGATTTTTTGCACGTCCTCATATCGGCTGTTTGCCGTTTCGATGAAATTATGAACATAAACACAGCTATCGCCTCGGCTGAATAGAGAGTCTGCACAGCCATAAAATTCGCCGATCATTTCACCCGTTTCAAGGCGGAAAAGTGAGCAGGTGACAGGCTTTTCGGTATTCTTCTCGGGGACGGTATAAACCTCGGGAACGCCATCGCCGTCAAAGTCAAAAAGACCGTATTCGACGGCATTTGCCTTGTCTGCAATTTCCTTTATTTTCACCTTGCCGAGTGTGCCGATAAAGCTGTTTTCATCTGTCACGGAGGACGATAGGTCATCTGTCGCACCCAAATATTCGTATTCCGAGGGATAGACCGCAATGCTCTCGTTTAATGCAGACTGATATATGCCGTGCTGCGGGACGATATATCCTGCGTTGTTTTCGGAATAGCTCACGGGGACAGCCTTGTCATAAGAATACGGACTGAAATAGTAAAGCTTATAGCGATTATGGTACACATTCGTTTCGGGTTCAGATACCTGATAGTTGATTGTAACATAGCCGTTGCATCTTGCAAATATATCCCCGACAATACCGCCCTCGGCTTCTATTTCCGAAAATGCCTCGGAAAAATCACCGAGAGTGTTAAGCTCTTCGGCGGTTATCAATTTACCGCCGTATTCCCGATATTCGCCCGAACTATAGTCATAGAAAAACCAGTAGGGCTTCCATGTGTGAGAGCCTGTGGGAGAAGCTTCATCGTAAGCGGACTGCTTTGCGGAAAGGATACCTATCTGTGTTTCGTCCCGTCCAAGCTGCATACCACAGCCCGAAAGCACGGATTCTGTGGGATCTCCGTCCTTTACTTCGAAGACATAGCCGTTTTGACTATTGCCGAAAGGCTGCAAAATGCACAGTCCGTCAACGTCGTAGGCTTCATAGGCGGAGCTTATGCTGTCTGTGACCTCGGTAACCGTTTCGCCGCTTATAAACCGGAGTATATTGCGGCTTTCAGTAAGCAAGAAAAACGCTTCATAGATGTCGTTTCCGTCAAAATCTCTGTACATAAAGAAGTTTATATCTTCCGAAAGCTCTTTTGCCTTGTTTAATGCCGAGATATAATCATTGTACAGCTTGACGGTATCCTCGGGGTCGGTGCTGCCGATGTCGTAATTGCAAATTGAAATTTCGTTTGCTTCTCTTGCCTGAATTTCATCGGAATTTTCCGTGAACGTATCAAAACGCCATTTCTGATATGCATCAACATATTCCGCAGAAGTCGTTTCCGACTCTGCTATGTAATAATTGTGGGACAGAGGAAAAGAGGGTTTTTCGGTGTACGCTTCATCAATAAGGGGAGTTTCGGTTTTATAACTGCCGTTTTGGGGAGTCAGCTTTTGAATGCTTTCCGCTCGCTGCCAATAGGAATGTTCATAAAAGCTGTGGACATAAACGCAGTTATCTCCTCGGCTGAGCCTTGTGAAACCGTCCCTGCAATAGCCCTCGAAGCTGCCCAGCTTTTCGCCGCTTTCAAGGCTGAAAATATCGCAGGGCATATTTCCTTGACCGCCGTTATGATATACCGTATAAACCTCGGGCAGATTATCGCCGTCAAAGTCGAAAAGTCCCGTGTATATGCTTCCCGACGGGCGGTCTTTGCCTTCTGAAGCTGTGACAATTTCATTTATTCTTCGCATACCGCTGTCGGTCAGCAGACCGTTTTCATCGATATAGAGAGTATTATCCGAGATATTCTCTTCGGTGGTTACAGCAGAAGTTTGTAAGCTCTCGTCTGCATAGGTATCTGCCGTTTCAGTCTGAACAGGCGGTGTGTCATCTCCGTTACAGGCACAGAGAAGCAGACAGGCAAGCAGAGGAAGTATTGCTTTTATTTTCAAACATATCACCCCATATATGGTATCTGTTGGAATAATTATAGCATACAGCCTGCGGATTTTCAACGAAAGTTCCAAATTGTAATGATTTTTAACTGCTTTGTAATTTTCGCTGTCCGAAATATGCAGCTTACCGTTCTGAAATTACAGCTTGGCGAAAATCGCTTGCAATTGTGGGATAGCTTTGGTAGAATTATCTCAGAAAATAAATCAAAGGAGAACGGAGCTATGGACATTATAAAAACCGAAGGTTTAACAAAAAAATACGGCAGCTTTACCGCCGTTGACGGAATATCATTTACAGTTGAGAAGGGGACTCTTGCGGGATTTCTGGGAGTAAACGGTGCGGGAAAATCCACTACGGTAAATATGCTTTCCACGCTTATAGAGCCTGACGGCGGAACTGCTGAGATATGCGGTCTGCGGCTTGGAAAGGACAACGGCGAAATACGCCGAAGGATAGGCATTGTATATCAGCAGAACTGCCTTGACGATATTTTGACGGTCAGAGAAAACCTGATTTGCAGGGGAGTACTTCACGGAACATCAAGAAAAAAGGCGTCCGAGAGCCTTGAACGGCTAAGCGGTATACTTACTCTTGATGACATTCTCGGGAAAAAATACGGAACGCTTTCGGGGGGACAGAAACGACGCTGCGAAATTGCCGCCGCTCTTATGCACACTCCCGAGATACTTTTCCTGGACGAACCCACCACGGGACTTGACCCCGCCACCCGAAAGGACGTGTGGAAAACCGTTGAGGACCTCCGAAAAAACACGGGAATGACAGTTTTTCTCACCACTCATTATATGGAGGAGGCTGCCGCTGCGGGAAAGATAATCATCATCGGAAAGGGACGTATAATCGACAGCGGAACGCCCTTTGAACTGAAAGAAAAATATGCTTCCGATCACGTCAGAATTTTCTGCAAGCCCGAGGCATTCGGCAGAATTTCCGATACACTTTCGGGAATGGGCTTTGCTCCCGAAAGGACTGACTTCGGGCTGAATTTCCCCGTAAGTTCAACGATGAACGCTATCGAGCCGCTGAATGCTGTGAAGGATATGGCAGACGGTTTCGAGGTCTTGCAGGGCAATATGGACGATGTTTTCCTGAATGCGGCGGGCGGTGTATCTCCCGAAAAATGATTGCAATTTACAAAAAAGTATGGTAAAATGTTGAAAGGACGGTTTTTTATGCAGCAGTTTTTTGAGCTGGTCAAAAGAAATGTCAGATTATATCTCAGGGACAGGGGAGCGGTGTTCTTTTCGCTGCTTTCGATGCTTATCGTTATTGGGCTGATGCTGTTTTTCCTTGGGGATATGAATATTGAAGCTATCACCGATATTCTCGGGAAATTCCCGGGACGTGACGCTGCCGCCGATGAGGCGAACGCAAAGCTTCTGGTGCTTATGTGGACCTCGGCGGGAATAGTTTCCATCAACGCCGTGACTGTCAGCTTTGCAAGCTTGTCCGCTATGATAAGGGACAGGACAACGGGGAAGATAAACTCTATTTATTCTGCACCCGTAAGCCGTTTTACCATTTCGGCGGCGTATATCTGCTCGGCGTGGGTATCTTCCGTGATAATGTGCACGGCTGCTTTGGTCATTTCGGAGCTTTACTGTGTATCTCAGGGGGCGGAGGCGTTTTCCGTTTCGGCACATTTACAGCTTTTGGGAATGATAGCTGTTAATTCCTTTGCATATTCCTCGCTTATGTACTTTGCTTCATTTCTCGCAAAAACAGAGGGTGCATGGAGCGGCTTCGGAACGGTTGCTGGAACGCTTGTGGGATTTCTGGGCGGCATTTATCTGCCCATCGGAACTCTTGCGGAAAGCATCGGAAATGGTCTGAAATGCACGCCTATCATTTACGGAGCATCAATGTTTCGGCAGATAATGACCGAGGATATGCTCAGCCGCACCTTTGACGGAATTTCGGCAGACATAATCGACGAATATTCCGAGGAAATGGGCATTACGCTGACAATGTTTGATAAGAATGTTTCCTGTGCGGCGGACATTGTGATATTGCTGGTATTCGGTGGACTGTTCCTCGTATTCGGTGCACTTGTTACCGAGCATAGCCGAAAGACAGACAGATAATATCCGCAGAATGGGGTAATTGAATGAAAATAATAATCGAAACTCCCGAGCAGGGGGCGGAGGACGAGATAGTTATCCGCTGTGCCGAGCTGGACAGCGAATTAATGGAGCTTATATACGCTTTGAAATCGGGAAGAAGCAAGCTGACCGCATATACCGAGGACGGCATTGTGAAGCTGTCCCCGAAGGAGATATTCTACTTTGAGGCGGTGGACAGCAGAGTGTTTGCATACTGTGAAAAAAGCGTCTACGAGGTGAAGCAGAAGCTTTATGAACTGGAGGAAAGCTTTGCAAATTCCGATTTCATTCGGGTGGGAAAATCGGTCATAGTGAACGTTTCAAAGATAGTGAAAATATCGCCCTCATTCAACGGACGGTTTGAAGCATATCTGAAAAACGGCGAAAAGACGGTTATTTCCCGTCAATATGTTCCCGAACTGAAAAGGAAACTCAATATATCGGAGGGCGGACGATGAAATTTATCACTGAGTTTTTGAAATATTTTGTAATAATAACAACGGGTGTCCTGCTTATATGTGCAATAAATGTTTCCCTTTCGGAAACTCACGGAGAGTCGCTTTCGGTGAATGATACGCTGTGGCAGATACTTGGAGCAGGTGCAGCGACGGCGTTTGTGACCGCATTGGTTTACAGGCGGGAATGCAACACTAAGAAGAAGTTTATTGTAATGGTCATCATTCACTATATCCTTATTTGTGCAATGATGATAGTTATGGGAGTTTCTTTCGGCTGGATGGATCTTAACATTGGCGGAATAATAATGATGACCGTTTCGGCTGCGTTGGTTTACCTGTTTACCTATGCTGTCAGATATTTCAGCGACATGCGTCAGGCGGACGAATTTAACAGGGCGTTGAAGGAGAAATACAAAGATAAATGAGAAAAGGGACTGTTGCAGCGAACGCTGCAGCAGTCCCTCAATTTTTTCGGTATTGTTTTATTCCTCTTCATCAACAGCATTGGGATTAGCCTGCATAAGGCTGTTCCAAGTGGTGTTGACAAATTCAACGCATTCAAAATATTTCTGTGTGATAATATTCAAAGGAATATCAAGCTCGGCGGCACTGGCGGACATTTTCTTCCAGTCCGCTTTTTCGTAGGAGAGGATAACATCGTAGAGCAGACCGCTTCTGCCTTCGTGCTTCAGAAGTGCGTCCTTTATCTCCTGTGCAATGGGAAGCTCCTTTAATGCTTCTTCAAGGGGGATACCCATAAGCTTTCCGAGAGTAGAGAACATACCCATAAGGTACGCTTCCGAACGGGAAATGGTCATATCCGATGCATATTCCAGCAGTTCACTTGCAAAATTTGCTCTGAGGAAGGAAGTCTTTATAAGCTCATCGGGCATAGAGCCGTCGTCCTGCTTGAAGCTGAGCAGATATATCCACTGCTTAAGCTGACCCAGACCGAGAACGACAAGTGCCTGTTTAACGGACTTTGCACGGTTTCTCAGGGCAAAATAGGCAGAGTTTACGAGCCTGAGCAGCGAGAATGTCAGGGTAACGTCACGGGAGATGATCTCCTCTATCTCGTCAATATCGGGTTCGTCCTTGGTAATTGCCACCATAAGCATAAAGAAGTTGCCCTGCATATGGTTCATCTTGCGGATAGTTGAGGGGAGCTTTTCCGCAACATATGCACCCTGGAAATACTTGCAGCCGTAAGCGACAGCCTTATCGTAAGCCTCCTGAGTATCGACATTATATGCGATGATGGTCTTATTGAACGAATTTCCTATCTTAACGATATTTTCCACCGAAGAATTTGATGGGTCGGCGAAATTTACCTTTATGTAATCCACAATATCGAGAACTCCGAAAAATCTCGGAGCGAACTCAAAGTCCACAACGGCTATCTTATATCCCTTTGCCTTATATTTCATAATAAGTGCGTGAGCCAGGGGATTAACGATCAGAGCGTCCTCGATCTGGATAACGAGCTTCTGTGTTGAGAAGATCTTGGGGACATTTTTCACCAGCAGATTTCTTGTAAAGGTAAGAAATGCGGTTTTATTATCGAGAATTTTTCCGCTGTCCATAGAGGAAAGGAAGCTTTCTATTGCATTTGCAGCGGTAGCGTCCCGCTGGTCGGCGTTTGTAAGCTCCTCCTGATAGAGGATTTCGTAGCCTATGGCTTTCTGATCGGCATCAAGGATAGGCTGCCGCACGATATAAGATTCCATATGATCTCTCCTTTTCGGAAGAATTCGCCGCTGTGTGGCGGGAAGTTCTGCATTTATACTTTATTATAGCACATAAAGCCAAAGAATATGTTAATAAATTGTGTATTTTTGTGATTTTTGTAGAATAAATATTTGATGAATAATCAAAGCAGCTCTTCAAAGTCGCTGATGAACAGGTCGGATATCTGCATGATTTTCGGCATATCCGCTTCCGATGCTTTATCGTAAACGCCAACTGTGAATGCCCTCGAATTTTTTGCACCGATAACGCCGTTCAGCGTATCTTCGAAAACAGCACATTCGCTTACAGAAACGCCCATCTGTGCCGCCGCCAGCAGGTAAATATCGGGAAAACCCTTTCCACGGGGGACGTCATCAACGGTACAGAAAGTATCAAACATACCGTAAATACCGTGATGGAGCAGCACAGGCTCGTAAAGCTCTTTAGGCGAAGCAGTCGCAAGGGCGATTCGCTTTCCCATAGCCTTCAGCTTGGAAATATACTCCTTTGCACCGTTTTTCAGCATAACGGAATAGCGGTATTCCTGCACAGCACGGCGGTTGAAATCCTCCATAAGTTCACTGACGGTCGTTTCTATGCCAAGGCGGATAAATTCCTCGGCACATTCCTCGTAGGTAAGGGCAGCATATCTTTTCAGTTCGCTGTCCGATGGGGTAATGCCGTGGGCTTTGAGGTAATCCGCATCTATTTTTTCCCAGATGGGATTTGAGTCGGCAATTGTTCCGTCAAGGTCGAAAATAGCAGCTTTAAAATCGATCATCGGGCTTGCTCCTCACTTCTTTTTAATGTAGATATACTTGACTCCGCCCTTTGCACTTGGGATAGAGCTGATGTCAAAGGCATTAAGGGAGTCCACAAATGGTGTAAGCTTGCTGTAACCGTAGTTTCTTACGTCAAAGCTGGGGCAGCGTTTTATGAGGATATTTCCCACCTCACTGAGCAGTGCCCAGCCTTCCTCGTCGGAAACCTCGTCGAGAATAGCAATGATAGCTTTCGTCACTGCTTCGGGGGGCATAAAATCGGAAACGTGTTCGATGCTTTCATCGTTATTCTTCTTTTCCTTATCGAAGCTGCCTGAGATGACTTCCAGATACTTGAAGCGGTTGCAGGCGTTCACAAAGGGCTGGGGAGTTTTCTTTTCGCCCATTCCGATGACGTACATTCCCGATTCACGAAGTCGGGACGCCAGCCTTGTGAAATCGCTGTCGCTGGAAACTATGCAGAAGCCCTCCACATTTCCCGAATAGAGAATATCCATAGCGTCTATTATCATAGCAGAATCGGTGGCGTTTTTTCCGATGGTATAGCTGTACTGCTGAATAGGAGTGATGGAATGGTTCAGCAGGACGTTTTTCCAAGAGGCAAGGGCAGGCTTTGTCCAGTCACCGTAAATTCTTTTGTAGGTGACTATGCCCTCGCTTGCCAGCTCGTCCATAATGTTTTTGATATATCTGTCGGAAACGTTGTCAGCGTCGATCAGTACGGCAAATCTTTTATCGTTATTCATAAATACCTCAATTCTTATGTTGAATAATCATTTTTTGACTTATAGTGCATATCTGTTGTTATTATAATAATATATAAAATGAAAAATTTCTATTGCCAAAAGCCACAATAATAATTGTCGAAACTATACAATATTACGGTTTCGGGGCAATTTCCGAATACTGCTTTGAACAGCTGCTGCATGCCCAATAGCCCTCAGCGGCAAGCTCATAGACCGTTTTATCGGATATTATCAGCAGATTTTCCTCGGAGATGGTTTTTGCACGGGAACATTCGGGGTCGGAGTGGAAGCATTTGCTCTTTGAGTTTATGACGGCGGTTATTGCTTCATCGGCTGATGCGGACAGCTCCGTTTCCGACACTTTCTCCGTATTTTCCGAAGCCGAGGTTTCTGTCATTTCGATAATTTCGTAAAGGCTTTCCGAAGCGGGGAGAACGGCTGCTTCGGCGGCGGAGTTTTTATTGTAACTGTCCTGATAAACGGTTATGGCGGTAACTGCCGCAACGCTGCAAATCCCCGTAATTACGGGAGCAAGCATCTTTTTGCTGTCGATAATATCATCTCCTATTCGGCTGTCATAATGCAGACGGCGTGAACGGCAATGCCGCTGCCGTCCCCCGTGAAGCCAAGTCCCTCCTCGGTAGTGGCTTTTACGCTGACAGAGCCTATATCCACGGAAAATATTTCGGCGATGTTTCTCCGCATTTCCTCAATATAGGGTGCAAGCTTCGGCTTTTGACAGAGAATGGTGCAGTCTGCATTTCCGAGCTGAAATCCTGCCTTTTCAGCCATATCGGAAACGGCTTTCAGAAGCTTTCGGCTGTCGGCATTTTTATATGCGGGGTCGCTGTCGGGAAAATGCTTTCCTATGTCACCCAAAGCCAACGCACCGAGAACGGCGTCCGCAAGGGCATGGAGCAGAACATCGGCGTCCGAATGTCCCAGAAGTCCCAGCTCATAGGGGATATGAACGCCGCCTAAAATAAGCTCTCTTTCGGGAACAAGCCTGTGAACGTCATAGCCGTGACCTATGCGGATATTGCTCATATGTTACCGTCCTTTCCGTTCATTGCGGATAGTATCGCCTCCGCAATTGCCAGATCCTCGGGGGTGGTTATCTTGATATTCCGATAATCCGAGCGGGTGAGATTTACCTTAACGCCTACCGCCTCCACAAGCTGACAGTCGTCGGTGAAGTCAAGTCCGTGTTCATTTGCGAAATTTACACCCCGATAATACTCCTTTTTGCGGAATATCTGCGGTGTCTGGATAATAAAAAGGCGGGAGCGGTCG
Source organism: uncultured Ruminococcus sp. (assembly GCA_964540575.1). GTDB lineage: Bacteria > Bacillota > Clostridia > Oscillospirales > Ruminococcaceae > UMGS1889. The sequence goes on along the minus strand of CAZINI010000008.1, from coordinate 52,749 downwards.
GGGGTATCGACTATCATATCCCCGCTGACGGTCTTGAGCGTGTCCTTAACGGGAACGCCCGGGACGGAAGCACCGAATACGGAAGCGTCCTTTATGCAACGGGAAATGACCTTCGGGTCGGCAAGGGGACGTGCACCGTCATGTACGGCGACAAGCTCTGTTTCCTTGGAGGTGAATTTCAGAGCGTTTATTACCGACTGCTGACGGGTATCGCCGCCCTCGGCACAGCAGACAAATTTTGTTATGCCGTACTTCTCGGCATATCCCGAAAAAATATCGAAGTCCTCTTTGCGGGCGGAAACGATTATCTCCGTAATTTCATCACAGCTTTGAAGCAGCAGCATTGACCTTGCCAGCACGGGAATACCGTCTAACAGGGCTGTCTGCTTGTTGATACCGTTCATTCGGGAGGCTGAGCCTGCCGCCGCAATTATAGCTGAAACCGTCATTTATATGATCTCCTTGAAATTTCCCATATATTTGAAGAAGGAAAGCTCTCTTTGCAGTTCTTTGATAAGCGAAGCAGTCTTGACATCGCTGTAATTTCCGTCGAAATCAAGATAGAAAATGACCTCGAAATCCTTTCCCGCAATGGGCTTGCTTTCGATTTTTTGGAGATTAAGTCCATTTACATAAAATCTCGAAAGCAGGCGGTAAAGCGAACCTTTAATGTGGGGAATACTGAGGGAAACGGAAATAGTGTCCGCATTGTCGGAAACCATATATTTCTTGGAAATGCAGATAAATCTTGTGGAATTTCTTCCCGCATTTGCAATGCCCGATTTGATGATTTTCAGACCGTTCAGTGCGGCACAATCCTCGGAGCAGATGCAGGCGATTTTTTCAGAGCTGTTCTTTACAAGCTCGGCGGAAAGGGCTGTGTTGGCGTATTCGTGGGCAGTCAGACCGCTTTCACGGAGAAATTCGGAGCACTGGTGAAGTGCCTGTTCGTGGGAGTAAACCTCGGTTATCTCCGAAGGGTCGGTGTCCTGCTTGGCGGCAAGGCAGTGAGAAATGCTTACCCGTATCATAGAGGTTATGTAGAAATCGAATTTTCCCATCAGCTCGTAGGTTTCGTCCACGGTTCCGGCGGTGGAATTCTGTATGGGCAGTATGCCGAAGTCGGTTTCGCCGTTTTCAACTGCTCTGCACACGTCGGAAAATTCACGGTAGAATTTTATCTGCTGAGTGGGGAACAGCTTTCTGCACGCTTTTTCGGAATATGACCCGCTTGTCCCGGGAACGGCGATAAGCTTTGCATTTTCGGGGACAAATCTCTCGGGCACGGGAAATGTTCCCGTTTTTGCCAGCTCGATCTGCTGCAAGCTTTTGCTTATGTCCATAATATTCGCAAACAGCACCTCAGAGCCGTCTTTTATGCCCTCGGGGGACATTTCCCTGATACGCTCGATGACCTGAGCTTCCCGTCCGCCCTGCATAACGGGCAGAGAGTTCTGCTTTTTGTAGTCGGCTACCTGTCTGCATACGTCCATTCTCTTTAAAAACAGTTTAAGTATGTCCTCGTCGATGCTGTCGATTTCATTTCTAAGGTCGGTCAGATCCATTATTTTCAAGCCTTTCATATGTTATGCAAAATTTTTCATAGTATATTATAACTGATTTCGGCGGGAATTACAAGAACTTTTGAGAAATTTCTCTAAGTTTAAATAAAATTCTTGCTTAATTTATCTATTTGTGGTATAATAAATTATCTGAGAGTATTTTTTGATATGCAAAGAGATCGGAGTGAAATTCTTGAGAATTTTGGGAATAGACCCCGGCTATGCTATTGTGGGCTTCGGGGTGCTGGATTATGACGGATATAAGTTCCGTCCGGCAGCGTTCGGTGCTGTTACCACCGAGGCGGGGGTGAAGTTTGAGCTTCGTCTGAATGACATATATGCCGATATATGTGCGGTTCTGGACAAATACAAGCCCGAGTGCATGGCGATAGAGAAGTTGTTTTTCAACACCAATCAGAAAACAGGTATCGACGTGGCACAGGCAAGGGGAGTCACCGTGCTTGCGGCGGCACAGAGAGGGATCCCCGTTTTCGAGTATACACCGCTTCAGGTGAAGCAGTCGGTGGTGGGATACGGACGGGCGGAAAAGCCTCAGGTAATGGAGATGACAAGACAGATACTTGGTCTTGCTTCCGTTCCGAAGCCCGATGATACCGCCGATGCGTTGGCTATCGCTATCTGTCACGGACATTCGGCGGCCAGCGTAAAATACGGTATCCAATAAGGATGTGTGTAAATGGACGATCTTTTTTCAAAGGTGCGGAGGATCGCAACGATTATTTTCTTAGGATTAACCGCATTGGGATTGGTGATTTCTTTCGGTTTAGCATTTTTCGTTGGTCCTGTTATCTCGTCTGAACAGTACGGTAAATGTCTTAATACATTTGCATTAATATACTGTCCGATGGCATTTGTTTATCTGTTGCTGATGCTTTTTGGCAGATTATTTGCGGCATTGGGGCAGACATTTGGAAATATTGGGAAGCTCGGAAGAAAAAATGAGGTCATTGCATATTCGACATCTATTGAAATAAAGCATGGTGTCGAGGCGTTTATCGAGGTTGAGTTTACCGAAAGTGAAAATGGTTCTCGGAAAACAGGAGAGTTCATAACAATTGATCCGGAGATCATATGCCAATTCCAAAATTACGGCTGCTGCCCCGTTACATATGAATTAGATGATTTTGGAAATGTAACATATGTAAAACCGGTTCGCCCGACACCCGGCGGATTAAAGTTTGTCGGAATTTGTTTTGCGATATTATTTGTCATAGGGATAATATTCGGGACAATTGTATTTTGGATATTTTATTCTCAAGTTATAGTGGAGTGGTTAAAATGATATACAGTGTAAAGGGCGAGGTCGTTCACACCGAGCCGAATCTTGCGGTAATTGAATGCGGCGGTGTGGGATATGCCTGCCGAACAACATTCACAACATTGTCAAAGCTAAAGGGCATAGGCTCCGAAGCAAAGCTTTATACATACCTGAATGTCACTCAGGACGGCATCGACCTGTTCGGCTTTTACGAGCAGCAGGAGCTGAGATGCTTTCAGATGCTTCTGTCGGTATCGGGTGTGGGACCGAAAGCGGCATTGTCCATTTTATCGGACATATCTCCCGAAAAGTTTGCATTGACTGTCGCTACGGGAGATTTCAAGACCATTACCAAATCGAAGGGCATCGGCACGAAAACAGCACAGAGAATTGTTCTGGAGCTGAAGGACAAAATCGCAAAGGAACAGCTTTCAACGCCTGCCTCAGTGGATTTTTCCGCTGTTACCGAAGCGGTGGCGAGCACTAACACGGGAGAAGCTATTGCCGCTCTCGTTGTCCTCGGATATACTCAGGCGGAGGCGGCAACCGTTGTGTCGGGTTTGGACGCTTCGCTGTCCACCGAGGAGCTTATCAAGCAGTCCCTGAAAAAAATCGGAATGAGGCTTTGAGAGGAGGAGCGTTATGCTGGTCTATCCAAATTATGATAAGTGTTTGCTTAACGTCGTTTCCTCCATAAGACGATACTACCGCACGCCTATCGAATACAAGACGCTGCCCGTCCTTGACAAGGAGCTTGAACGGGGATATAAGAACATAGTTCTTGTTGTTATGGACGGAATGGGCGTTGATGTTGTGGAGAAAAATCTCGGCAGAGGGGATTTTCTGCGGAAGAATATTTCCCAGAAGATAACAACTGTATATCCCAGCACTACCGCTGCGGCTATGACCTCCATATACACGGGAGTATCTCCCAACGAGCATGGCTGGCTGGGCTGGTCGCTGTTTTTCAAGGAATTCTGCCGTTCTATCGATGTGCTGACAAATAACGACAGCTTCACCAAGCAGCCTATGACTCAGCCGAATATCGGCAGCTTCGTTATGCCGTATGAAACCATTTTCAAGGATATTGCCGTGTCACAGAAGATAGCAGTTCAGCCGTTTGCCGTAATGCCTGCGGGCGTTAATATCCCCGAAACGGGAGTTATCCGCAAGCAGACCGACAGCTTTAAGGGAATGTGCGGTCTTATCAAAAAGATATGTGCCACCGAGCAGAACACACTGACCCTTGCTTATTGGAATAATCCCGATGAGATCATGCATAAAACGGGCTGCACCTCCGCCGAAACAAAGGCGGCAATGCTGGAGTTCAATTCCGGCTTGCAGCAGCTGGCAGAGTCCCTGACAGACACGCTGCTTATCATCACCGCCGACCACGGAATGATCGACATTGAGGAGGAGGTTTTCATCAATGCCATTCCCGAGCTGGACAGCTGCCTGTCAATGCCTCCGTCCATTGAGGGCAGGGCAGCGGCGTTCTTTGTAAAGAACGAGCTTCACGATGAATTCCGCTGGCAGTTCAACAAGGCTTTGGGCAAGGATTTCAAGCTGATGGAATCGGGTGAGCTTCTTGACAAGCAGCTGCTGGGCGGCGGACGAACCCACCGTAAAACTTACGATTTCTTGGGAGATTTCGTTGCCTGTGCTATCGGCAAAAAGGTCATTAGGTACAGAACGCTCAATTCAAAGCCGAAGCCCAAACACCTTGCTTCTCATGCAGGTCTTACCGATGATGAGATGACCGTTCCGCTGATAATCGTACCTACGGAAATCACCGAAGCTACGGCGGCACAGGAAAGCTATCTTGAGATGATGTACGGAAACATTTGATATAATAAGGATTGATACCGATGCTGGAAACAAATGAAATAGAATTTGAAGAAGCGGTCGGCAGAATGGTGTCGCCGCAGGCTGCCCCCGAGGAAAATGATCTGGATTTTTCTCTCCGTCCCAAGACCCTTGCCGAGTATATCGGTCAGGATAAGGTCAAGGAGAATATGTCCATCTTCATCAAGGCGGCAAAGGGCAGGGGAGAACCGCTGGATCACGTTCTGCTTTACGGCCCTCCCGGGCTTGGAAAGACAACGCTTTCTGCAATTATCGCTCACGAAATGGGCGTAAATATCAGGGTAACGTCCGGTCCTGCTATCGAAAAGCCCGGAGATCTGGCGGCACTGCTGACTAATCTTTCGGAAAATGATGTGCTTTTTATTGACGAGATACACAGACTGTCCCGTTCCATTGAGGAGGTGCTTTATCCCGCAATGGAGGATTATGTGCTGGATATTATTGTGGGAAAAGGTCCGTCTGCACGTTCGCTGCGGATAGATATTCCGAAGTTTACACTTATCGGGGCGACTACAAGAGCGGGTCAGCTTACCGCACCGCTGAGAGATCGTTTCGGTGTTATCCAAAGGCTGGAGCTTTACACTCATGAGCAGCTGTGCGACATTATAATGCGTTCGGCGGTAATTCTCGGAATTGCCTGCGATAAGGGCGGTGCTATGGAGCTTGCAAAGCGTTCGAGAGGTACGCCCCGTATCGCCAACAGGCTGCTTCGCCGTGTAAGGGATTTTGCCGAGGTAATGGGCAACGGCAAGGTCACTGAGGATATTGCCTCCATCGCTCTTGACCGTCTGGAAATAGACAGTCTGGGACTTGACAGCCTTGACAAGAGAATGCTGGAAATGATGATAAAGGGCTACGGCGGAGGTCCCGTGGGACTTGAAACGCTGGCTTCCGCTATCGGCGAGGAGTCGGTCACACTCGAGGACGTCTGCGAGCCGTATCTTATGCAGCTGGGATTTATTGCAAGGACACCCCGTGGACGCTGTGCAACGGCACTTGCTTACGCTCATCTCGGATATGAGTACAAGGGCGGCAGCGGCGATGACGGGCAGATGTCATTCCTCAAATAAAAACATTAACATATATAAAGGAGTAATTACAGAATGGGCAGATTATTCGGAACAGACGGTGCAAGAGGAGTTGCTGTAACAGAACTTACCTGCGAAACAGCAATGCAGATAGGCAGGGCGGCTGCTTTGGTATTGACCAAAAAAACTAAGCATAAGCCGAAGATAATCATAGGAAAGGACACCAGAGTTTCTTCGGATATTCTCGAAGCGGCACTTGTGGCAGGTATCTGCTCGATCGGTGCGGACGCTGTAATTCTGGGCGTTGTTCCAACACCTGCGGTGGCATTTCTTGTTGAAAAATACGAAGCCGATGCGGGCGTTATGATCTCCGCTTCACATAACAGCGTTGAGTTCAACGGCATCAAGCTTTTTGACAGAACGGGATATAAGCTTTCGGACGAGGTGGAGGAGGAGATAGAAGCACTTATCCTCGACCGTCCCGAAGCAATCACCCTTGCAAGCGGCTGTGATGTCGGACGTATCTCTTATGCAAAGGACGCTGCTTGGGACTATATCCGCCATATCATAAAGACCATAGACGGCGATCTTTCGGGAATAAAGGTTGCTATCGACTGTGCAAACGGCTCTGCTTCGGTCACTGCCGAGCGTATTTTCAAGGGGCTGGGTGCAAATGTTATGCTAATTCATGCAGAACCCGACGGAACTAACATTAACGAGAAATGCGGTTCTACATATCTTGCGGCTATTTCGGATTTTGTCCGTTCAAATAAATGTCATTTGGGCGTTGCATTCGACGGAGATGCGGACAGATGTCTTGCCGTTGACGAAAACGGCGAGGTCATCGACGGCGACAAGCTTATCGCTATCTTCGCAAAGCATATGCGGGACAACGGCAAGCTGAACCGCAACACTGCCGTTGTTACGGTAATGACAAATCTCGGTTTCACAAATTTCGCCAAGGCTAACGGCATAAATATGCTCACTACCAAGGTGGGCGACAGGTACATTTTGGAGCAGATGCTTCTCAATGATTATTCCCTCGGCGGTGAGCAGTCGGGACATATTATTTTCCGTGAATTTGCAAAAACAGGTGACGGTCAGCTTACTGCAGTTCAGCTGATGAATATACTCAAGCTTTCCGAAACCTCAATGTCCTCGCTGGCGGGAATTATGGAGCGTTATCCTCAGGTGATGATAAACGTCAAGATAGCTTCAAAGTGGAAGGAAAACTGGAAAAACGTTGACGAGATAGAGCAGATAATCGACCTGTATCAGAAAAAGCTTGGTTCAACGGGACGTATCCTTGTAAGAGAAAGCGGCACAGAGCCTCTTGTAAGAGTTATGGTCGAGGGCAAGCGTTTTGACCTTATCAATGATATTGCCGTGAAGATAGCCGATAAGATAAAGGAATGCTGTCCTGCGGATTAATAAAAAATAAACTGAAAAGGATGCTTTAAATGAGAATTGCCGACAGATGGCAGGATTACAGGCTTGTGGACTGTACCTGCTCGGAAAAGCTGGAGGTCTGGGGGGATATTTCCCTTATCCGTCCCGACCCACAGATAATATGGAAAACTCCCGAAAGATCGCCGCTGTGGAAAACCGCTCATGCACGGTACATACGCTCGTCAAGCGGCGGCGGAGCGTGGGATTACCGCCGAAAGATACCCGAGGCGTGGCAGATAAGCTATGACAAGCTGGTGTTCAATATCCGTCCTACGGGGTTCAAGCACACGGGACTGTTCCCCGAGCAGGCGGTCAACTGGGACTTGATGAGCGGCATTATCCGAAATGCGGGCAGAGAGGTGAATGTGCTGAACCTTTTTGCCTATACGGGCGGTGCTACTCTTGCATGTGCCGAGGCGGGTGCTTCCGTTTGTCACGTTGACGCTTCCAAGGGAATGGTGCAGTGGGCAAGGGACAACGCCGCTTCGTCGGGGCTGTCCGACCGTCCCGTTCGGTGGATAGTTGACGATTGTGAGAAGTTCGTTCGAAGAGAGATAAAGCGGGGCAGACGGTACGATGCTGTCATCATGGACCCGCCATCCTACGGAAGAGGTCCAAATCAGGAGGTCTGGAAGCTGGAGGACTGCATCTACGACTTAGTGGAGCTTTGCTCGGGCGTGCTTTCCGATGACCCGCTGTTCTTTCTTTTAAACAGCTATACTACGGGACTTTCGCCGTCGGTCATGGCGTATATTCTCGGCACGGCAGTCGGCGGAAAATTCGGCGGACGTGTCACTGCAGATGAGATAGGTCTGCCCGTTGAGGAAAGCGGATTTGTTCTGCCCTGCGGCTCGACTGCCGTTTGGCTGTCCAATAAACTGAATGATCTCAATATTTGAGTATGAGAGGAATGATAAAATGTCCGAAACTATAATTTCCGCCGAGGGTGTGCGTTTCACATATGCATCTGAAAATGACGGCTCGGAAAATGCCGAAAAAAAGCCTGCCGCATATGTTCTGGACGGCGTCAGCCTTGACGTTAAAAAGGGCGAATTTCTCGCTGTTCTCGGGCATAACGGTTCGGGAAAATCCACCATTGCAAAGCATTTTAATGCAATTTTGCTGCCCGATGAGGGAAGTGTTTCCGTTGACGGGATAAACACGGCAAATTCCGCAAGGCTTTATGATATTCGCCAGCGGGTGGGAATGGTTTTTCAAAATCCCGATAATCAGATAGTTGCGACTATCGTTGAGGAGGACGTGGCATTTGCCCTTGAAAACACAGGCGTTCCGCCCGAGGAAATGCGGAAAAGGGTAGATGATGCACTGAAAGCTGTGGGAATGTACGAGTATAAGGATCATTCGCCGTCACAGCTTTCGGGCGGACAGAAGCAGAGGGTCGCTATTGCGGGAATAATCGCTATGTGTCCCGAATGTATCGTCCTTGACGAGCCTACCGCAATGCTCGACCCAAAGGGCAGGCGGGAGGTAATGTCCACCATAAAGCGGCTGAACAAGGAGCAGGGTGTAACTATCGTCCTTATCACTCATTATATGGACGAGGCAGCCCGGGCGGACAGAATAGTGGTCATGGACGGCGGAAAGATAATCCTCAACGATGTTCCGTCGGAGGTGTTTTCCCATACGGCGGAGATGAAAGCCGTTGGGCTGGACGTTCCGCAGGTCACCGATCTAATGTATGAGCTTCGGCTTGATGGTGTATCTCCCGAATTGGCAGACACGCATATCATCACCGAGGACGAGTGCACGGACGCTCTTGTGAAAATGCTGGGTTCACCGAAAAAATGATTTGATGGGGGTATAAATATGGTTTTGTCAATTGTGTTTGCGGCTTTTTATATTCTGTTGGTTGTAATTTTTCCAAGAAAAGAAAGCAAAACTATGCCTTCAGTGGTCAGAACGGTGTTTATGATGGGATTTCCGATCCTTGCCGTGCTGGCGTTTTTGCAGGCATATCTTCTTGGGAAAAAGTATGTTAATTTATTATCCGAGGAATTTGAAACGGCAGAAGAAATGTTAAGCAAAATATCCGTCAATGTTGATTTGGTAATTCCCATAGTGATTGGCATTATTGGAGCGGTTTTTGTTGCTGTGGGAATGGTAAAAGTACTCAAATCTCCTCTTTCGGAGGAACCTTCACAGTTTACTTTCGGTGTACCGGGTTCGCTTGATGCTGAATATCATAAGGATTGTGCACGTTCAATATCATTGTGGGGAATTATTTTTGAAGTTATATCACTTATTTTTGGTATAGGCTTCATTGTGAATTTTGTGGAAATAATTAAGGCAGCTATTTCTTTTTCTGAGGTCTTTGCTGTGGTTGGTGGCGTTTCCTTGTGGTTATTTGTTATGGGGTTAATTATCCCGTTTGCGTGTATTTTAGCTTTCCCTTTGATTTTATATATTTATGCGGGAACAGCGTTTTTCTTCGTTGTTTCTTGCTTGCAGCAATTTACAGGATTGATGCTTTGCGGCTTCTTCTGTGGGCTTCTATTTACGGCTGCGGCAGTTATAGGCATATGTGCGTCTGTCAGAATGAAAAAATCGGGCAGCATTACAATTGGCAAAACTATCCTTTACATAATAGGCTCACTTATTCCGATTGTAAACATTTTTGTTCTCGGAAATATCAGAAAGACAGCTCGCTGAGCCGTTTCTAATTTAGAAAACGTTATCCCAAGGGGCGACCCCTTTGTCATTTCGTATTATAGAAAGTGAAATGAATAAGGTTCGCCGCTCGGTACCGTAAAAACTTAATTATTGGTACTTTTGTTAAGGGAAATGTATTTCATTTGAAAGGAAAGGTCTTTTAATGGCAATCATCAAAACGGAAAATCTGACTTACACATACAGTCAGGGAACTCCATTTGAAAAAACAGCGGTGGACAACGTTCAGCTGGAAATTGAGGGAGGAGAGCTTATCGGAATTATCGGTCATACAGGCTCGGGAAAATCCACGCTTATCCAGCATTTCAACGGTCTTATCCGTCCCACCTCGGGTAAAATTTACATTGACGGACAGGATATTTGGGATAAATCGGTGAATATCCGTGATATACGCTTCAAGGTTGGGCTGGTTTTCCAATATCCCGAATATCAGATATTTGAGGAAACAGTTTATAAGGACATTTCCTTCGGACCTAAAAATATGGGACTTACGGACGAAGAAACGGACAAGCGTGTAAAGGAAACCGCCGAAATGCTGGAAATCCCCTCGGATATGCTGGAACGTTCGCCCTTTGAGCTTTCGGGCGGACAGAAAAGGCGTGTGGCAATTGCGGGAGTTATGGCAATGGAGCCAAAGGTGCTTATCCTTGACGAACCCACCGCCGGACTTGACCCAAAGGGCAGGGACAAGGTGCTGGAGCTTATCGCAAGGTATCAGCGGGAGAAAAACACAACCGTTTTGCTGGTTTCCCACAGTATGGAGGACGTGGCTAAGTTTGCGTCAAAGATACTTGTGATGAACAAGGGAAAGCTTTTCTGTTATGATGATACGGCGGCAGTTTTCAGACGTTCTTCCGAGATAGCCGAAATGGGACTTGCCGTGCCTCAGATAACCCGTGTTTTCGACAGGCTGAGGGCTATGGGCTACGACCTGCCCCGTGATGTTTACACTGTTGAACAGGCAAAGGCTGCCGTTCTGAAATATATGGGAAAGGACGGTAACGCCAATGCTTAAGGATATTACGATAGGACAGTATTTCCCGGGAAATTCCTTTATGCACCGTCTTGACCCGAGATTTAAGATAATCATTACGGGAATTTTCATAGTAATGCTTTTCTGCACCGAGGGCTTTGCGGGACTGCTTACGGGGTTCATATTTCTGCTAATAGAATTTATTCTTTCAAAAATACCGCTGAAGCTTATGCTGAAAAGCTTGAAGCCCATTATCCCCATAATAATTTTCACCTCCGTTCTGAACCTGTTCTTCATTGACGGTGTGGCGGTATTTTCCATTTGGAAAATAAAGATAACCGATGTGGGACTTCGCACTACGGCGGTCATGGTAGTTCGGATAATCCTGCTTATCTGCGGTTCGTCGCTGCTGACCTATACCACTTCGCCCATTACGCTGACAGATGCTATCGAGCAGCTGCTGTCGCCGTTTAAGAAGATAGGTCTGCCCGTTCACGAGCTGGCTATGATGATGACTATCGCTCTGCGGTTTATCCCGACGCTTATTGAGGAAACGGACAAGATAATGTCCGCACAAAAGGCAAGAGGTGCCGACCTGGAAAGCGGCGGTCTTATTCAGCGGGCAAAGGCACTTATCCCTATTCTTATACCGCTTTTCGTGTCGGCGTTCAGACGTGCGGAGGAGCTGGCTCTGGCTATGGAATGCCGCTGCTATCAGGGCGGCGAGGGACGGACACGTCTGAAAACTCTTAAATCGGGCGGCAAGGATTATGCGGCTCTGGCGGTTTCGACGCTGTTTTTGTCGCTGGTAATTTTTCTGGGTACAGTGACTTCGTAAAATTTGGAAAGGAATGGTGTTCTTGAGAAATCTGAAGGTCTATATGTCCTATCGTGGGACGAGATACCACGGATTTCAGCGGCAGGACAATGCCGTGGGAATTCAGAACGTTCTCGAAAGAATGATGGGAAAGCTGCTGAATGAGCAGGTCACCGTAAACGGCTGTTCAAGGACGGACACGGGTGTTCATGCAAACGAGTTCTGCTTTTCCTTTATGACGAACAGCACCATTCCCTGCAAAAATTTCGTCAGGGGACTGAATTCCATGCTTCCCGAGGATATTGCTATTTTATCCTGCGAGGAAGCTCCCGAGGATTTTCACGCAAGATTTTCCTGTGTGGCAAAGGAATATGTTTACAAGATATGCGTATCGGAAAGCAAAAATCCGTTTATGTCCGACCTGGCACTGCATTATCCTTATGGGCTTGACACGGAGCTTATTGCCCGTTCCGCTCTTGACTTTGTGGGGACGCACGATTTTACCTCATTCTGTGGAACTGCCGGCTTAAAAGAGGATAATGTCAGGACAATTGAATATTTCAAGGTCGAGAAAGATGAAAATTTGGTGAAACTGCTTGTAAAAGGCAACGGTTTTTTGTATAATATGATTAGGATAATGGTCGGCACTCTTATTTACATAAACGAAGGAAAAATACCGCCCGATGGTATTCCTAAGATAATCGAGGCTCTTGACAGAACTCAGGCGGGGAAAACAGCACCTCCGCATGGGCTGTATCTTAACAAGGTTTTTTACTGATAAGGAAGGTATTATATGGCAATAAACACCGACGTCAGAGAGATGAATAGATTTAAGCGGAATAAAAAAGCCAAAAGCTTTGCAAGGAAGCTGATCCCCGCTGTGCTGCTTATTGCGGCGGCAGCGGCTGTTGTGCTGACAAAAAATCTCTGGTATCCGAAGCTGGACGGCATTATGAAGAAGATACCTGCATTCACCGCCCAAAACAGCGGCGAGCTTGCGGAGGGTAATTTTCCCATTTCCATAACAGGCGGCTCGGGGTATCAGCTGCTGCCCATGAATGGCTATTTTTCGCTGCTTGATGAATCTCATTTGCGGATATACGATATAAACGGAGAGCTTAATTCGGACGTTCAGCACGAGTATGCCAACCCTGTAATGGCGGCAAACGGCAGACGTGTGCTTATTTACGACCTTGGCGGGAAAAAGCTTCGGGTCGTGAACCGTCACAAGACCATATTCGAGAAAAATACCGAGGAAAGCATACTTTTTGCACGGCTCAGCAGCAGCGACAACACAGCGGTCGTGACCCGTCCCGAAAAGGCTTTGTCACAGCTGTCGGTATTTGACCCCAACGGCGAGCTGATATTCAGCCTGACGGCAAATGACAGGCGTATTATCGACGTTTCCTTTACCGATAATAATGACGGCATTGTTGTCACAACGCTGGGTGCTTCGGGTGGAGAGCTTGTTTCTCAGATGACCCGTTATCGCTATGGTGAAAGAGATGCTGTCTGGGTATCGGACACCATCAGCACAATGGCAATGTCCACCAAGTCTGTTGACGGCGGCGAGCTGATGTTCGGCGACAATATGTGTGCATATTTCGATGAAAGCGGCAGATATAAGACCTCTGTGGGCTACAAAAACACACTTATCGACTTTGACAGCTCAAAGGAACTGACTGCTCTCATATTTGAAAATCAGGAGCGAAGAAAAACCGTCCTGATGCTTATAAATAACGCCGACAATACCGTTTCCGAGCTTAGCATCAGCGGGCTTGCAAAGGATATTACCGTTGAGGGCAGCAGCGTTTATATACTCACGTCCTCGGGAATATCCTCTTATAACGCCGACGGCACGGAGGGTGCAAGCGTTTCGCTGGACGACGAATACGACGGCTTTGTCAAGCTGGACGGTTACATATATCTTCTCGGCTATGATGAGATCAACCGCATTGATTTCAACGGCTGATCTGTAAGGAGGGACTGCTTTGGAGCTTCGTCCTGCACTTGTCTACGATGCTGTGGCGGCACTGATGATAGTGATACTTACGGCGGCGGGGGCAAAAAAGGGCTTTGTCAAAATGATGGTTATGTTCTTCGGATATATTATCTGCTTTGCGGCGGCTTTGTTCATCAGCCGTGCGGCTGCTCCCAAGCTGTATGACAGCTATCTGAAAGAGCCGATAACGTCCGCTATTGAAAAGGAGATAACCGAGGCAAGCGTCAGTATCAAAGAAAAAATCAAAGCTATTCTTGCGGAATACGGCTATAATGCCGAAAATTCGGAAATAGACGATTTTATAGATAAGGTAAACAATAACGAAAACAACGGCATTGCCGATGAAATTTTAAAGTATATTCCCGAAAATTCCGAAACGGGATTGACGAAAGAGGAAATTAATGCTAAACTAAAAGAGTTGACAAATTCAATTATCCCGAGAATTCTTCCGTTCTCAGATAGGGACAGTGAAGATGATATACTGCGGACGATACTGGGCGACCCCGCTGAGGCGGCAGCTTATATCGAGGAGAATTTTATCAGATATGAAGCGATATATCTTCTCCGTTCGCTTTTGTTTTTCGTCATATTCGGAGCTGCCATGACTGCTGTCCGCAGGCTTTCGAGAGCAAGCTCTGCTGTCAGCAAGGTGCCTTTGGTGGGTACGGCAAATACAGTGCTTGGCGGTGCTGCCGGACTTGCGGAAGCCGCTGTTTATCTGGCACTTATCACTGCACTTCTTCGGATAATCATTGGGCTGAGCGGAAATGCTCTGCCGTTTGTCAACACCGATACTATTGATAATACTGTTTTTTATAGGTATATATATTACTTTTCGCTTTCGTGATACTTGAAAGCGGGATTTGGAGGATCATATGCTTTGTACAAGATGTAAGAAGCGAATGGCGGTCGTGTTTATCACCGCTATTCAGGGCGAAGAAAAGAAAAATGAGGGCTTATGCCTTGTCTGTGCAAGAGAGCTTAATATTCCGCAGGTAAAGGAATATATGGATCAAATGGGTATTTCCGATGACGAGATCGAGCAGTTTGCAGACGAAATGACCGATTTCTCGGACGACTTTGATGCGGGTGACGGAGATTCCTTTGAAAGAGGCGGAACGGGTGCTATCCCGCCGTTTATCCAGAATATGCTGGGCGGTATTCAGAGCAGTCTGGGACAGCTTGGCAGTGCATTTTCCGCAAGCCGCAGGCATGATGAAGGTGACAGCGATGGCGTAGAACCCGCAGAACCCAAATCTGACGGCAAGCATAAATCTCAGGGCAGCAAAAAAAGCAAGGGCAAGTTCCTGGATACCTACTGCACCAATCTTACTCAGCAGGCGGCGGACGGCGAGCTGGACAGGATAATCGGCAGAGAAAAGGAGATAGCCCGCACTATTCAGATACTCAGCCGCAGACAGAAGAACAATCCCTGTCTGATAGGTGAACCGGGTGTGGGTAAAACTGCTATTGTTGAGGGTATTGCTCAGAAGATAGCGGCGGGAGATGTTCCGTTCAGACTGAAAAACAAGCAGCTTTGTCTGCTGGATCTGACCGCTCTGGTTGCGGGAACTCAGTTCAGGGGACAGTTTGAGAGCCGTGTAAAGGGTCTTATTGAAGAAGTAAAGGCTGAGGGCAACATAATACTGTTTATCGATGAGGTACACAGTCTTGTGGGTGCCGGCGACAGCGAAGGCTCTATGAACGCTGCAAATATTCTGAAGCCCGCTCTTTCAAGGGGCGAGGTGCAGGTGATCGGTGCGACTACCTTCAATGAATACCGCAAGTATATCGAAAAGGACAGTGCACTAGAAAGACGTTTTCAGCCTGTTACCGTTCCCGAGCCTACCGTTGAGAATACTTACAGTGTTCTGCTGGGTATTAGGGAATATTACGAGAAGCATCATCGGGTAAAGATCAGTGATGAGCTTCTGAAACGCTGTGCGGTTTTATCCGAGAGATATATCAACGACAGATTTTTGCCCGATAAGGCTATTGACCTGCTTGACGAGGCGTGTGCATACAGATGCATCAGAAGCGACGAACTGTCCGATTATGACAGCACATCGGAAAATCTCGAAAAGCTTCGCAATGAGCAGAAGGACTATGAGGATTCCTCCGAGCCCGATTATGCAAAGCTTGCGGAGATAAAGGGTGAGATCAGCAGGGAAGAGGAAAAGCTTGCAGAGCTTGAAAAGGCTATTTCCGAGCTGTATGTTACGGAAACCGACCTTTCTAAGGTCATAGAGCTTTGGACGGGCATCCCCGCTGCAAAGGTCGCCGAGTCGGAGTATAAGAAGATAGCATCTCTTGAAGATGAACTCAAAAAGCATATTATCGGTCAGGATAAGGCTGTTGAGCTGGTGAGCAAGGCTATAAAGCGGACGAGAGTTCAGCTTTCAAAACGCCGCCGTCCCGCTTCGTTCATTTTTGTGGGACCGACGGGTGTCGGAAAAACCGAGCTTGTTAAGGTGCTTGCACAGGAGCTTTTTGACGGAAACGAGCCGCTTATCAGGCTTGATATGACCGAGTATATGGAGAAGCATTCGGTTTCCAGACTTATCGGTTCACCTCCGGGATATGTTGGCTATGATGAGGCAGGTCAGCTGACCGAAAAGGTGAGAAGAAAGCCCTATTCGGTAGTGCTTTTCGATGAAATTGAAAAGGCACATCCCGATGTGCTGAACATTCTCCTTCAGATACTTGACGAAGGCAAGGTAAACGATGCACAGGGACGCTCCGTAAGCTTTGAGAACACCATCATTGCTATGACCTCCAATGCAGGTTCCACCGACAAGAGCACGGGTGTCGGCTTCAACAAGACAGCAGGAGAGATCTCAAAGGAAAAGGCGATGAAGGCACTGTCCGACTTCCTTCGTCCCGAGTTTCTCAGCCGTATTGATGAGGTTGTTGTGTTCGATCCTCTTACTAAGGAGAATTATTGTGATGTTGCCGCTCTTATGCTGGACGAGATGAAGGAACCGCTTGAGGAGAAGGGCATCACATTCAGCTATGACAAAGCCGCTCTGGAGGCTATTGCGGAGAAATCCTACGGCGGAAAGTTCGGTGCAAGGGACATCAGACGTGTTATCCGCACAGAGGTGGAGGATAAGACCGCCGAGCTTATCATCGATTCGGATAATGGCATTGCCGCTATTGAGGTTTCCGCTGAAAACAATGAGATAAAGGTCAAAGTTAAGCAGTAATTTGGTTTCAAATAATAGAAATCGGGCAGCCGCAGTTGTATCGGTTGCCCGATTTTTAACAAAATGTAACTCTCAGGTTAATTAAAATAAATTTCAAAAAAATGCTTGACAAAATAATTCGGGTGTGATATAATAATAAAGTCGCTGAGAGAGATAAACAAATTCAAGCAGAAAAGCTTGCAGAGTTTTCTTTCAGCAGAAGTATTGCGGGTGTAGTTCAATGGTAGAATTCCAGCCTTCCAAGCTGGCCGCGTGGGTTCGATTCCCATCACCCGCTCCAATGTGCGCCATTAACTCAGCTGGATAGAGTAACTGCCTTCTAAGCAGTAAGCCGCTGGTTCGAATCCAGCATGGCGCGCCAATATGGTGGGTGTAGCTCAGCTGGTTAGAGCGTCGGATTGTGGTCCCGAAGGTCGTGGGTTCGAAACCCATCTCCCACCCCACATTTATAAGATAAGCCTGAGAGTTGTTCTCGGGTTTTTTCTGTATTATCACGCCGTGGGGTTTTGTTTTTCGTGAAATTACAGAATGTGTTTCAAAGGCTCGGGGTGTGTTCCGGGTCTTTTATTCTTGATGCGTATGTTATAAGGACGGCGAATGATTTATGATAGACATAAATTGTCTTAAAAACGGAAAAGAGCTTTTTCGTAAGTATTATTTGAAATATCATAATGAATATGACGCCTTGATCGAAAACTGCGAAAGCAAGGTTAAAATGAAGGTAATTTCTAAAGTTAATTCTTATCCGATCAAATTTAACTTATGCGATGTACTTGCTCACAAAAAATTCAAAGTCTTTTCAAAATTTTCAAGAAAACCCGGCAGCGGTAATTATATGGAACATTATTATGATGAAAGCAATAAGCTGATATTAAGCATTGCATTTGAAAACTCCTGCCCGAGTCATATTGAAGTTATAATATATGATGAAGATAGAATTGCAGTTTTGAGTTTCGATCATCAGCATTTTTTATATGAAGTGCAGATAACGACTTATTCTTCAAATACTCCAACAGCATATATATGCTGTACATTTCGAAAATTTTCAGGCTATACGATGGACTATTCAAGCTATACTTTTGATAACAATAGACAGCTTCAGTTGATAGAAACTTCATATAACAGACTTCTCTCTGATGAAACCGATGAAGAATTGCTTTCATACGATTCCTATGCCGAAAAAAGCTTGTCCGATGATTCACTTTTATCTATGTCATGGTCGGTATATAATCTGGAATGTAAATATTTGGACAGCGGCTTATTATCCGAGGTAAGAACCTTTGAGCAGCATTTTTCACCAGCGTTCATTAGTTGTGAAAATATAGCTAAAATCAATGAAAAGAATGCGTTGGCTTTTCGGAAGATAATAACAGGTCTGTTGGATATATGATTAAAGTGCAGACACTGATCTTATTGATTTTTTTTGATGAGAATTATTCGTATTTCTGTAGGAAAATCTTGACATACAGCGGATTTAGATATATAATAATGTTCGGACAATGTATATTTTTCGTTCTGTTCCGATATTATATATTTATCAAAAAATTCTTAAGTGTCGTACTTCGCATAGATGATGAGGTGACTTTATGATCAGGCATCTTGCCAGAATTTTTATAAAGGATTACGAAAATACCGAGGATAAAGTTGTTCGTGAAAGATATGGCATTCTTGGCGGTGTGCTGGGGATAATCTGCAATCTGTTTTTGTTCGGATTAAAGCTCATTATCGGGCTGACGATGAAAAGCGTTGCTATTATGTCGGACGCTTTCAATAATCTCTCGGATATGGGCAGCTGTTTCGTGGCGATAGTCGGTGCAAGGCTTTCAAATCTCGTCCCCGACAGAGAACACCCTTACGGTCACGGAAGATTTGAGTACATATCCTCGCTGATAGTTTCGTTCATTATAATGCTTGTTGGCTTTGAACTGCTGAAAACCTCGGCGGATAAGATAGTTCACCCCGAAGAAATGGCGTTCAGTGTACCGCTTATGTGTATTCTGGCAGCTTCCGTTCTGGTGAAGCTGTGGATGTTTTCCTATTACAGCTACATAGCCAAAACCATATCCTCCTCGGTGATGAAGGCAACTGCAAGGGATAGCCTGAATGATGTTATATCCACAAGTGCAGTCATTGCAGCGACTGTTATCGGACACTTCCTGCCGTTCGATATAGATGGCATCATAGGCGTGCTGGTTGCGGGATTTATCATCTACGGCGGATTTGGTATGGCTAAGGAAACTATCGATCTGCTGCTGGGAGGTCCGCCGTCGCCCGAGCTGGTGGAAAAACTGCGTGAACTTATTATGTCGGGGGACGAGATAACAGGCGTTCACGACCTGATGGTGCACGATTACGGTCCGGGACGAGTGTTCGCTTCCGCTCATGCAGAGGTGCCTGATAATTCCGATATTGTGGCGGCTCATGAAACCATCGACAGGGTGGAAAAGAATATATTTGCCGAAACGGGCGTGCTTATGGTCATTCATATGGACCCTGTTTGCGTAAACTGTGAACGGACAAACGAGCTGAAATCAATGGTGCAGGGGATAGTAAAGGATTACGACCCCGAATATTCCATTCACGATTTCAGAGTGACGGACGGAGAGAGCAATATTAACCTGATATTCGACCTGGTGCTCAAGGGAAAATTCACTCAGCAGGAGAAGGATAAGGCGGCAGCTCACGTTTCGGAGGCGGTAAAAGCTGCCGACAGCCGCTGTCAGTGCGTAATAACCGTTGATGTGGATTTTACCTGATAAATCACGCTGTTGAAAGGAGGATATGCTTCCTGCGGGAGGTATGATCTGATATGAAAAAAATGCTTTTTGTTTATAATCCTCATTCGGGAAAAGGGCTGATAAAGCATCATCTTGCGGAAATAATCGACACATTTACCGCAATGGGCTGTGATGTTCTGGCTCACCCCACTCAGGCAAAGCTGGACGCTAACGGCGTTGTTATGAGAGAGGCTGCAAACAGCGATATTGTGGTATGCAGCGGCGGTGACGGTACGCTTAATGAAACTATCAAGGGACTTTTGTCCATACCCGAGGAAAACCGTCCGTTGATGGGATACATTCCCGCTGGAACGGTGAATGACTTTGCGTCCAGCCTGCGGATACCGAAGTATATGCCCGCAGCGGTAAAATGTATCGTAAACGGAGAGCCGAAGCAGCTGGACATTGGCGGCTTCAATGACCAGTATTTCACCTATATAGCGGCATTCGGTGCATTTACGGACGTTGCATATATGACTTCCCAGCAGCTGAAAAATATTTTCGGAACGCTTGCCTATATAATGGAGGGTGCAAAGCGTCTTGGGGAGATAAAGGGCTATAAAATGAAGATAACAACCGATGATATGGAGATAGAGGACACATTTATTTTTGGTATGATCTCCAACTCCAAATCGGTCGGCGGATTGAAGCGGCTCAGTGTTGATGATGTGCTTATGGACGATGGCATTTACGAGGGATTTCTCATTCGTATGCCGCAGACCCTGCTTGAACTTCAGCATACCATAAACTATCTGATACGCAGGGAGCTGAGTGCACCCTGTTTCTACTGCTTTAAGACGAAAAATGCCCGATTTGTTTCGGAGGAGGCAGTGCCGTGGACGCTGGACGGTGAGTTCGGTGGAGATCACACGGACGTTTCCATTACGGTAAATCACCATGCTATAAAAATGCTTCTTGACCCCAACAGGGGAACGGAGCTTCTGTCCGATTCGGGAGAAATGTATATTACCGATGACGTTTTTGAGTATTCGGGTGATGATTACAGCGAAGCCGAAAGCTGACTATTTGCATAAAAAATCCTTGCCGAGCATTACGCCCGACAAGGATTTTGTTTTATTTAACTTATTGATTAAATCAGAAACCAAGTATCTGACGGAAGCTGTCGGAGATCTTAGCTTCGAGAGCATCTGCCTCTGCCTTGGTTGTGCCTGTTGTAGTGTAGTAAGCCTTGATCTTAGGCTCTGTGCCCGAGGGACGAATGATAACGGTCGCACCGTTTTCCAGAACAAATCCCAGAACGTCCGACTTAGGCAGGGTAATAGCAGTCTTTTCACCCGAAACGGTATTTACGGTAACGCTTGCAATGTAATCGGAGAACTCGGTGACCTTAAATCCGCCGATCTCCTTGGGAGTTTCCTCACGAAGCATCTTCATAAGCTCTTTCATACGCTGCATACCTGTAACGCCCTCGCAGGTGAAGCTCTTCTGAGTGTGGGTGTAAACGCCGTACTTTTTGTACATATTCTCTCTTGCCTGAAGCAGGGATATGCCCTTTGTTCTGTAATAAGCAGCCATTTCACAGATGAGCATAGAAGCAACAACGGCATCTTTATCTCTTACATAAGAGCCTGCCAGATAGCCGTAGCTCTCCTCAAAGCCGAAGATATAGCGGTTTTCCTCGCCCTTTGCCTCAAGGAAGCCGATCTGTTCGCCGATAAACTTGAAGCCTGTGAGGACTTCAACTATCTTAACGCCGTAATCCTTGGCAATAGCCTTGGTAATATCGGTAGTAACGATAGTCTTGACTGCAATGGGGTCCTGAGGCATTGTGCCGAGCTTTGTTCTTTCTGCACAGATATATTCGAGGAGCAGTGCACCGACTTCATTTCCTGTAAACAGAACATAGCCGTTATCGGAGGGAACAGCGATACCTACACGGTCAGCGTCGGGGTCGGTAGCCAGCAGCAGGTCGGGCTTAACTTCCTCGCAAAGCTTAAGACCAAGCTCCAGAGCTTCCTTTATCTCGGGGTTGGGGAAGGGGCAGGTGGTGAAGTTTCCGTTGGGATATTCCTGTTCGGGAACAACGGTAACATCGGTGATTCCAATCTTTTTGAGGATAGCTCTTACGGGCTTGTTTCCTGTGCCGTTAAGAGGTGTGTATACGACTTTAAGTCCGCTGGAAGCACACAGGTCGGTGTGGATTCCCTGCTCGGAAACCTTGTTGAGATACTTTTCGATAACTGCCTCGGAGATGAATTCGATCATTCCGCTGCCAAGTCCCTCGTCAAAGGAAATTACCTTTGCACCGCCGAACATATCAACGGCTTCTATCTTGCCGAGAACTATCTCAGCAGCTTCAAGAGTAAGCTGGCAGCCGTCGGGACCGTAAACCTTATATCCGTTGTACTTAGCGGGATTATGGCTGGCGGTAATAACGATACCTGCACTGCATTCAAGCTCTCTTACAGCAAAGGAAAGCATAGGTGTAGGCATAAGCTCGGGGTAGATATACACCTTGATGCCGTTTGCGGCAAGAACAGCTGCTGCCTGCTTTGCAAATACGTCGGACTTGATACGGCTGTCGTAAGCGATAGCCACGGAGGGCTTGTCAAAAGCCTCCTTAACGTAATCCGCAAGACCCTGTGTAGCACGTCTTACGGTGTAAATATTCATACGGTAGCTTCCTGCACCGATAACGCCTCTCAGACCGCCTGTACCAAATTCAAGGTCACGGTAAAATCTGTCCTTGATAGCATCGGGATCGTCTTTGATTGAGTCAAGCTCAGTTTTCAGGTCGGGGTCGTCAACCGCTTTTTCGCACCAGAGGGAATAAAGCTCCATTTCGTTCATAAACAGTCACCTCATTAATTATATTCAGCGGATAATCCGCATTCATACATATTATAACACAAAAAATTCAAATTGCAAAGGTTTTTTTTAACTTTTACACTTTATACGCAATTTTCTTTTTAGGCAGACGAAAAAGTAACACTTTTAGCCGATTTGAATAATATATAGGGAAGTACATAGGGCGTACTTTAATAAAATTTTCAGGAGGTTCGTCAATGAGCAAACAGGATAACGGCAGCTTCAAGGATGCTGTATGCATTGAAGCTCAGAGGATTTTCGATTCCTGCTCAGACAGGGACTGCATAGTCGATCTTCCCGTAACTCTCAGATGCGGGACGGTTTGTGACGGAATGATAGTAAAATGCAAGTGTGCAAAAATCGACAGTGTCTGCATTACTGTCCGTGAAGTGCCTTTTTCAAAGGGATATTTCTCGGTGGATATTGTTTACACCTTCGACCTGACCTTTGAGACCTTTATGGACAGCTGCACCAAATCGGGCGAGATAAACGGCACTGCTGTATGGAGCAAGAAGTGCATACTGTTCGGCTGCGAGGGCAGCACAAAGGTATTTGAAAGCGGTATGGACTGCTGTTCCGCTGCGGAATCCGGTCATAACAATGCTTCCGATCTGCCCAAGGCTACTGTAAGGGTAGTTGACCCCATATGCCTTGATGCGAAGGTAAAGTGTATGCGTTCACGGAGCGGCTGCGGCTGTGCTTCGGGAACTGTATCGTCCTCGGCTGTATATTCGTCGGAAAGCGAATGTGCTGTTGCCTGCACGGATATGGGTTCCCGTGTGCCTACGCTTGTAGTTACATTGGGGATATTCTCCATCGTTCAGCTTTCAAGACCCGTTGCGATCGTTGTACCGTCTTTGGACCTTTGTATTCCTCATAAGGAATGCTCCTGCAGCGGCAATACCGAGTCACCCTGCGAGATATTCGAGAGAATGAGCTTTCCTATGGAAGAATTTTTCCCCGACTGCAGCAAGGACGGCTGCGATACATGCGGCTGTTCACAATCGGTTACCTGCTGCTGCGACACAGAAGAAGAGGACTAAACTCAGGCGGGTGCGGCGGCGTACTTTTTATGCTGCCGTGCCTGCTTTTTCATAGTAAAAATTAATGGTTTTATTTTAGTAATTATTTATATGTTGACTAATGCGGGAAAAAATGATAAAATAGATTGTAATATGGCATAATATAAGCATTTCAGTGAGGAAGATCAAAAATGTCAGATAAAGGTAAAATATTTGTAATAGACGGTCTTGACGGCTGCGGAAAGTCTACTCAGCTTGCTCTTGCCGAAAAATGGCTCTCCGAAGCGGGACGGGATTTCATCACGGTGAGCTTTCCCGACTATAAAAGCGATTCATCCGCACCTGTGAGAATGTATCTTGAGGGGAAAATCGCACCAAAAGCGGAGGAGGTCAATGCCTATGCCGCTTCAAGCTTTTATGCGGTGGACAGGTATATCAGCTACAAGACCTTTTGGGAGAAGGACTATCTTTCGGGAAAAACGATCATCTCCGCAAGATATGTTTCCTCCAACGCTATCCATCAGATGACGAAGCTCCCCGAATCCGAGTGGGAGGGCTTCCTTCGCTGGATATGCGATTATGAGTATGACAAGCTGGGTATCCCTCGGGCGGACAAGGTCATTTTCCTTGATATGCCCACAGAAGTTTCCCAGAAGCTTCTGAGCGGACGATATAACGGCGATGAATCCAAAAAAGACATTCACGAAGCGGATATTGAATATCTTCGCAGATGCAGACAGGCTGCTGTGTTTGCGGCAGACAGGCTGGGCTGGCAGGTCATATCCTGTTCAAAGGACGGCGAGCCGCTTCCCGCTGAAGTTATATCCGCTGAGGTCATAAGAACTCTTTTAAGTTAAAGGTAGGTATTTATATGCTTGAATTCAGAGAGCTGCGGCTTTCGGACAAGCCTTGGGTAGATAAGCTGCTTGCCATTTCCGATTTCAGGGGCTGTGATTACTGCTTCGCAAATAATCTGGCGTGGCGAAGACTCAATGATACTAAAATTACAAGATACAAGGATTTTTATATTTCCGCTTCGGGAAGCGGTGAGGATTTTTACTTTACATTTCCCGCAGGCGGCGGAGAATATGCCGATGTGCTGTCTGAGATGAAGGAATATGCGGCGGCAAACGGTTTGCCGTTCAGGGTCGCTTCGGTATCGGACGAAATGATACCGCTGTTTTCCGAGTTATACGGAGCCGGAATTAAAATATCCTCCGACCCGGGGAATTTCGATTATATTTACAACGCCGCCGACCTTATTGAGCTGAAGGGCAAGAAGTATCATCAGAAGCGTAATCATCTCAATAATTTTTATAAGAATGACTGGGAATTTCACCCGCTGACGGAAAAATATTTTGACGAGTGCATTGAATTTTCCGTGAACAGCTACAACGAAAGCAACGGCTATGACAATAAGTCCAGCGTGTCGGAACAGTTTGCCATAAACACGTTTTTCAACCATTTTGATGAGCTGGGGCTGAAAGGCGGTGTCCTGTTTGTATCGGGGAAGCTTGTGGGCTTTACCATCGGCGAGAGGATAAATTCCGATACTCTCGGAGTGCATATAGAAAAGGCATACCACAATGTACAGGGTGCATATGCCGCTGTGAACAATGAGTTTGCCAAGCTGTGCGGCAGAGATTTTGCCTATATCAACAGAGAAGAGGATCTGGGGATAGAGGGGCTTCGCAAGTCGAAGATGTCCTATTATCCTGCATTTCAAATAAAAAGAAACACAATAGAAATTATGTAAAGGAGTTTTTGTTATGGTATATGTATTTCTTGCAGACGGATTTGAGGAAACTGAGGCAGTTACCCCTATTGACCTGCTCAGACGTGCAAAGATCGAAACGATAACTGTCGGGGTGGGTAAAAAGAGCGTTGTAAGTTCCCATGGAATAACAATGGAAGCCGATATTTCCGATACCGAGATAAAGCTGTCCGATGAGCTGGAAGCGGTGGTTCTTCCCGGAGGTCTAAAGGGCACACATAATCTTGAGGCTTCGGAGATAGTTCGGGGTGCTCTTGAATTTGCGGAGAAAAACGGAAAATACATTGCGGCTATATGTGCGGCACCTACCGTTCCCGGACATCTCGGTATGCTTTCGGGGAAAAAAGCAACCTGTTACAAGGGCTTTGAGGACGAGCTTAAGGGTGCGGAGTATGTAAATGTTCCCGCTGTTACCGATGGAAAATTCATCACCGGAAGGGGAGCGGGTGCTTCGCTGGAGTTCGGCTACGAGCTTATTTCGGCTTTGAAGTCCAAGGAAGAAGCCGACAGGATCGCAGACCAGATCTTATGGGATATTTAATATGAACGGCAGATTTACGGATATTCGAGAATACAAAAAAGCCCTCAGAACGAAATACAAGGAGTTCAGAAAAAATATGTCTGTCTCCGAAAAGGCTGCAAAGGATAACGCTGTTCTGGCAAAGATCATATCTACCGAGGTATACCGACGCTGCAAAATGCTGCTTACTTATGTTTCCACTGCTATCGAGGTCGATACAAAGGGGCTTATCAACACCGCTTTGAAGGACGGAAAAGCCGTTATCGTTCCCAAGTGCGTGGACGGTACAAGGGAGATGAAATTCTATGAGATACACTCTCTTGATGATTTGGAAGTATGTGCCTTCGGAGTGCTGGAGCCTATCCCCGAAAAATGCAGGGAGATAACCTATTTCGAGAATGCGGTGTGCATCGTGCCGGGACTTGCTTTCGACCTTTGCGGCTATCGTCTTGGATACGGAAAGGGTTACTACGACCGATTTCTTTCGGCACACGGCGAGCTTTACAATATCGGGATATGCTACTGCGGCTGCACGGTAAACCGTCTGGAACACGGCAGATTTGATGTTCCCGTAAATATGCTGATAACGGAAAAATATATGCGAAAAATAAACAAAGGAGCTTGAGAATGGCAGCTAATGATAATCTTGATTCCTTGATAGACGATATTCTCGAGGAGCACGACGAAAAGAAAAGGGCGGAAGCAGTTTCCGAAGAAGCGGCAGAGCCGACAACGCCTGCGGATAATGAGCCTGCCGGGGATATTCCCGCCGAACCCACCGAGGAACCTGTTCCCGCGGGAGAGGAGCAAACTGTCCCCGAAGCGGAGGAAGAGCCTGCTGAGGAAACCGAACCCGCCGAGGAAGCGGACATTTCCGAGGAGGAGTATTCCGATTATGAGGAAGAGGAGGACGAGCCTCAGCCCAAAAGAACCCCGAAAAAGCGGAAAAGACGGTTTTCCACAAAGCTTGTTGTTGGACTTCTTCTGACAACTATGGTTATTGTTGTTTCCATACTTCTGGCGGTATTCATTTTGCAGACAGCCAAGGAGATAATCGGATTTGATAAGCCGAATACTGAGATAATCGTTGAGATACCCAATGATTCGGGTACGGAAAAAATAGCAGAGCTTCTGGAATCGGAGGGCATAATTGACCAGCCCATGCTTTTCAGAGTATATTCAAAAATGAAGGGTGCTGACAGCTTCTTTATTGCGGGAAGCCACAAGCTTAGCCCCAGTATGTCCTATGGCGACATTATCGACGAGCTGCAAAGCGATGCTATAAATATGCGTGAGGTCGCCGATGTCACATTCCCCGAGGGCATCACTCTTGTGGACGCTGCTGCCCGTCTTGAGGAAAAGGGCGTTTGCTCTGCGGCTGATTTCATTGACACGTTCAATTCGGCATCCTTTGGATTTGATTTTGAAGAACAGGTGCGTGACAGTTCTCTGAAGTATTATAAAATGGAGGGCTATCTTTTCCCCGATACATACAGGTTCTATCTGGAAGAGGACCCGCTCATAGTATCGAAGAAAATTTACAAGAATTTCGATGCGAAGCTGACAAGGGATTATCTCGGACGTATGGAGGATATGGGAATGACCCTTGAGGAAACTCTGACCTTTGCTTCCATTGTTCAGGCGGAGGCGGGGGACACTGCCAATATGAAGCGTGTTGCGTCTGTTTTCCACAATCGTCTGAAAAACAAGGACGAGTTCCCGCTGCTGCAGTCCGACCCGACGTCCAAGTACGTTAGAGAAGTTATTTGTGCAAGCGGCGAATATGTTTCCGAAAATATGAAAACGGCGTATGATACCTACAAGGGAGCGGGTCTGCCCCCCGGACCTATCTGCAATCCCGGTCTTGACGCTATAAATGCGGTTCTTTATCCGGCAGATACCGATTACTATTATTTCTGTTCAAATCTTGAAACAGGCGAATTCTATTATGCGAAAACTCTTGAGGAACACGAGGAAAATCTGAAGCTTGCAGGATTGGCATAGCAGTGATATTTCCCGAAAGGCGGTTATTAAATGAGTATTGTAAAGCCCGAGGTGCTGGCACCCGCAGGCGATATGGAAAGGCTGGCTGCTGCTGTTGATTACGGTGCAGATGCAGTCTATCTCGGAGGAAAAAGCTTTGGCATGAGGTCTGCACCGCAGAATTTTTCCTGTGAGCAGCTTGCCGAGGCGGTGAAAATGTGCCATTCAAGGGGAGTTAAGGTTTATCTTACCTGCAACACTCTCCCGAGAAATGACGAGATACCCCATTTTGAGCAGTTTATGGAGGAGGCTAAACAGTGTGAAGTCGATGCGGTAATTGTTGCCGATCTGGGACTGCTTTCGCTGGTGAAAAAATATGCTCCCGATATGGAAATCCATATGTCCACTCAGACGGGGATAGTAAACTATGTCACCGCAAACGAGCTTTATAATATGGGTGCAAAGAGGATAGTTCTTGCAAGGGAGCTTTCTTTGGAGGAAATTGCGGAAATACGGGCAAAAACGCCTAAGGAGCTTGATATTGAAGCGTTCGTTCACGGGGCAATGTGCGTTTCCTTTTCGGGGAGATGTCTGCTGTCACAGTATCTTGTGAACCGTGACGCCAATCGGGGACAGTGTGCACAGCCCTGCCGCTGGGGTTATCATCTTATGGAGGAAAAGCGTACCGATCAGTTTTTCCCCATATTTGAGGACGAAAAGGGAACTTATATCCTGAATGCAAAGGATCTTTGCATGATAGACCATCTGGACAAGGTGGTAAAGGCGGGTGTTACAAGCCTGAAGATCGAGGGACGGGCAAAGTCGTCCTACTATGTTTCGGTGGTTACAAACGCTTACAGAATGGCTGTCGATTATCTGATGGAACACCCCGATGATTATGATACGCTGCCTTCCTATATAAAGGACGAGGTGTTCAAGGTCAGTCACCGAAAATACTGCACGGGATTTTTCTTCGGACACCCCAACGACTGTCAGTATTACGAAAACAGCGGATATATCCGTGAATATGACGTTGCTGCCGTTATCGAAAAGTGTGAGGACGGATTCATATATGCGTCCCAGCGGAACAAGTTCAGCGTTGGTGACGAAGCGGAGATACTTTCGCCCAATATGCCCTTTGATACAATGGTCATAAAGGAAATTTTCAACGAAAACGGCGAAAGCGTTGAAAGTGCCTGTCATGCAACTATGAAGATAAAGATACCCTGTGAAAAGGTGTATCCGCCCAATTCGGTCATCAGAATGAAAAAGTAAGTCTATTTACTTCATCTCGGAAATAGAATTTACCGAGGTGAAATAATGTTTTCGATAAGGCTTGGGAAGATAAGGATAAGCTTCCATTTCAGCTTTTTTGCGGTTATCTCGCTTATGCTTCTGCTGGACGGCGGGGGCTGTCTGCTGCTTGGATTTTACGCTTGTTTGCTTCACGAAATGGGGCATCTTGCGGCTATGCTTTGGCTGAAAGTTCCGCTGTCCGAAATATGCTTTTACGGGGCGGGAGTGAAGATAGTTCCGAAAAAAAGCAGGCTGACCGGTTATGGAAAAGAGCTTGCGGTGCTGGCGGCGGGACCTTTGGCAAATATCATTGTGTTTGCGGCGGCGTATTTGCTTATAGGGGGACGGGCGGCGATTTTTGGAGCTGTCAGCCTTGTGACGGGTCTGTTCAATCTGCTGCCGCTGAAAGGCTTTGACGGAGGGCGAATGGTCGCTCTTGCTGCCGAACGGTTTGCCTCGTCCTCGGGATTATGGGAAACAAAAACTGCCCTTGCTGCCGTGAACACTGCTGCTCTTGCGGTACTTTTGGCAATAGCTGCGGCAAGGGGCTTCGGCAATCCGTCGCTGTATATCACGGTAATATATTTTATGATCGCCGAGCTGATGATTTAAATAAAATGGAGTTGTATATGTTAAAGGATAAAATTGAAAAGGTGCTTTTAAAGGTTCAGCGTCCATCGAGATATATCGGCGGTGAGCTGGGGAGCGTTGTTAAGGATAAAAGCAAGGTTAACGTCAGGTTTGCGTTTTGTTTTCCCGATTCATATGACGTGGGAATGTCACATTTGGGAATGAAGATACTGTACGGCTTGAAAAATCTGCGGGAGGACTTTTGGTGCGAACGTGTTTTTGCACCGTGGGAGGACTACGAGCAGGTCATGCGGGAGAATGACATTCCCCTTTACGGGCTGGAAAGCCTTGACCCCATAGCTGAGTTTGATTTTATCGGGTTTACCTTGCAGTATGAGCTTAGCTATACAAATGTGCTTAATATGCTTGATCTGGCGGGACTTCCCGTGTATGCAAAGGACAGGGGAGAAGGAACGCCTATTGTAGTCGGCGGAGGTCCATGCGTGTGTAATCCCGAGCCGCTGGCGGATTTCTTTGACCTGTTCATTCTCGGTGAGGGTGAAGAGGTAAATCTTGAACTGATGGACTTGTATGCTAAGATGAAAAAAGAGGGTGCGTCCAAGTCGGATTTCCTGCACGAGGCTGCTAAGATAGAGGGCATTTATGTTCCGTCGTTTTATGATGTTTCCTATAATCCCGATGGGACGGTTCAGAGCATTACACCAAACTGTCCCGAAGCAAAGCCGAAGGTGACAAAGCGTATTATTCGGGATATGGACAAGGTGTTTTATCCCGATTCGTTTGTGGTGCCGTTTACCGAGATAGTTCACGACAGGGCTGTGGTAGAGGTGCTGAGAGGGTGTATCAGAGGGTGCAGATTCTGTCAGGCGGGATTTATATATCGTCCGTTCAGAGAAAAAAGTTCAGACACCGTCTGCCGCCAGACAAGGGCACTTTGCGAAGCTACGGGATATGAGGAGGTTTCGCTGTCCTCATTGAGTACAAGCGATTTTACCGAGATAGAAAAGCTTTTGGGCGACCTTTCCGAGTATACCGACAAGGAGAAAA
This sequence comes from uncultured Ruminococcus sp., assembly GCA_964540575.1. Lineage (GTDB taxonomy): Bacteria > Bacillota > Clostridia > Oscillospirales > Ruminococcaceae > UMGS1889. Next base: position 22,040 of record CAZINI010000008.1, on the reverse strand, counting down.
TAAGCCTGTCGCTGCCGTCCCTGCGTGTGGATAATTTCAGCGAGGAGCTTATGGAGAAAATTCGGAAGATCAGAAAAACAGGTCTTACCTTTGCACCAGAGGCGGGCACTCAGCGTTTGAGGGACGTTATCAACAAAAACGTTTCCGACGAAGAAATTATGAACACCTGCCGAATGGCTTTCGAGGGCGGAGCGTCCTCCGTTAAGCTGTATTTTATGCTGGGACTGCCTACGGAAACAGATGAGGACATTATCGGTATCGGAGAGCTTACCGACAGGATAATCGACCTTTACCGTACAGTGAATGCGGGAAAGCGTTCGCCGAAGCTGAGTATCTCCGTCAGCTGTGCGACCTTCGTGCCTAAGCCGTTTACGCCGTTTGAGTTTGAACCTCAGGCAAGTATTCCCGAAATAACGAGAAAACAGAAGCTGCTTCTTGACAGCACAAACCGCAAGATAGTCAGCGTCAGCTGGCATAATTACAGGATAAGTATCCTTGAAGCGGCACTGGCAAGAGGGGACAGGCGGCTTTCGGCTGTGATATACGAGGCGTGGAAATCGGGCTGCAAATTCGACAGCTGGGACGAGTGCTATAAATATGAAAACTGGGTGGCTGCCTTTGAAAAATGCGGCATTGATCCTCAGTTTTACGATAACCGCACAAGAAGCTTCGACGAGCTTATGCCTTGGGATCACCTTGATTATATGATAACAAAGGAGTTCCTTATCAGAGAAAATAAGCGGGCACACGAGGGTCTGACAACACCCAACTGCCGCCGGAAATGCTCTGCCTGCGGCATAATTCAGAGGATAGGGGGCAGCTGCGTTGGACAAAATTAATCTGAGGGCGGTCTATGCCAAATATGGAAACGCCATATATTTTTCCCATCTTGACCTTATGCGGACAATGCAGCGGGCAATAAAGCGTTCGGGCATTCCTATATGGTATACAGAGGGCTTTAATCCGCATATTTACCTGAATTTTCCCGTGGCACTTCCTCTCGGCACGGAAAGCTATGTTGAGCCGATGGATTTTTCGGTGGTGGAGGAATGTGACCTTTCCGAGCTGCGGGACAGGCTGGACAATGCTATGCCGCCGGGGCTCAGGATAATCAGTGTTAAGCCGCAGATAATGAAAAACACCGATGTGGCTTCGGCGGAATATGATGTGAAGCTATCCTCGGACAGCGTGACGCCCGAAGCTATTGTTGAGGGGTTTCGCAGCTTTCTTTCGGCGGATACTCTCGAAATTCGCAAACGCTCCAAGAAAAAAGGTGAGGTCATAGTTGACATAAAGCCTCATGTTATGGTTTCGGAGCTCTCGGCAGAGGACGGTTTAGTGTTTATGCATTTTAAGCTGCCAGCGGGAAATTCGTTTAATCTTAACGTAAATACCGTTCTGGATGCTTTTATGGATAAGACGGGGATATTGGTGGATGCTGTTTGTATTAAACGCACAAAAATTTCCGCTGAGAATGGTGAGGATTTCGTTTGAATAGCTAAAAATAAAAAAAGTTGCGAAAACACTTGCAATTTATCGGAAAATATGGTATGCTTATATAGCATTTGATAATCCGTCACGGGATATTTGTGTCTGTGTGACGAGATTAATGCCGCTCTTTGGAGCTGACATTAACGGGCAGTCCTCTGTTCCGCTTTGATTTCGGCGGAAGTAAGAATGTCCTAATATTTAGGAGGAATAGAAAATGGATGCTTTAAAGCTTATCAGCGAAAGCAGCATGAAGACCGAAGTCCCTTCTTTCAGAATCGGTGACACGGTCAAGGTTCATGTAAAGATCAAGGAAGGCGAGAAGTACAGAATCCAGGTATTCGAGGGTACTGTTATCGCTAAGAAGCACGGCGGGATCAACGAAACCTTTACTGTAAGACGTGTAGCTCACGGCTGCGGTATTGAGAGAGTATTCCCCATTCACTCACCTATTGTTGACAAGGTTGAGGTTGTAAGAACCGGTAAGGTTCGCCGCAGCAAGCTCTACTATCTCCGTAACAGAGTCGGTAAGGCTGCTAAGGTCAAGGAATCTATCAACTAAAAAGTTCAAGCTGTTTATTTTCAGCGGCGGAAGGAGGGACATTATTGTCCCTTTTTTGCTATTTTTCCGATTTTATGATACGGACGGGGTAATTTTCCAAGGCAATGCTTTGGTTTTAAGAAAGGAATGACGGTTATGGCAAAGTATGAACTTAATTATGAGGCACTCGATGAGGAGGAGCAGCAGAAAAAATCCGATTCTGTTGAAGAAATGCTTGATTGGCTGGAAATGCTTATCACTGTTTTCTTCGTTATTGTTCTGGTTTTCACTTTCCTGTTCAGAATTGCTATTGTTGACGGCGAGTCTATGTTCCCCACGCTGGAGGATAAGGATAAGCTGATAGTATCCCATCTTTTCTATGAGCCTGCGGTCGGCGATGTTGTTATCGTAAACAGCAAGGGTCTTGACAAGGTAATTGTCAAGAGAGTTATCGCTACCGAAAATCAGGAGGTCAACATCGATTATTCCAACGGTAAGGTTTATGTTGACGGACAGCTTCTCGATGAGCCCTATATCAACGAGCTGACCCTTACCGATTTCGGATACCATAATTATCCCGTAACTGTTCCTTCCGACTGCGTTTTCGTTATGGGAGATAACAGAAACAGGTCTACCGACAGCCGTGCGGAATCCGTTGGCTTCGTAAATAAGTCGGATATTATGGGCAAGGCTATCGTCAGAATATGGCCTTTCAATAAAATGGGTGCTCTGCCCGAAGATGCGGGAGCAGCTCAGAACGGCTGATCTCTAAGGAGTGTATTATGTCGGATATTCCATCTATCCAGTGGTTTCCCGGTCATATGACCAAGACCCGACGGGTAATAGAAAAATGTCTGCCGCTGGTGGACGCTGTTGTTGAAATAACTGACGCAAGAATTCCCTATTCAAGCAAAAATCCCGACCTTTCCAGGATAATTGCGGGAAAGCCAAGGCTTGTTATTCTTAACAAAGCCGATGCTGCCGACCCCGATGCTACCGCAAAATGGCTTGAATATTACCGAAAGGCGGGGGTCAGGGCTATCGCTGCCGACTGCCGTTCGGGCAAGGGGCTTAAGTCTGTTATCCCCGAGGTGAAAATTCTCCTTGCGGATCAGATAAAGAAGTTTGAGGCAAAGGGAATGAAGGGCAGAGTTCTGCACCTTATGGTCGTTGGTGTCCCGAATGTGGGCAAATCCTCGTTTATCAACAAAATGGCAGGCAAGAACAAAGCCAAGGTGGAGGACAGACCCGGTGTTACCCGTGAAAAGCAGTGGGTGAAGCTGGAAAGCGATGTTGAGCTTCTGGATATGCCCGGTGTGCTCTGGCCGAAATTCGAGGATATGTCCGTGGGCGAAAAGCTGGCGTTTACGGGAGCAGTTAAGGACGATGTTGTGGATATTGAGGCTTTGGCTTCACGGCTGCTTATGCTTCTGGCAAGTATTTATCCGCAGAAGCTGGAGGAGAGATATAAGCTTAAATGCGAAAACTACTCCGAGGGCTGGGAGCTGCTGAACGCTGTCGGCAAAAACAGGGGAATGCTGATCTCGGGCGGAGAGATAAACACCGAACGTGCAGCAATAACCGTTCTGGACGAATTCAGAAGCGGCAAGCTTGGAAGGATAACCTTGGAGCTTCCCTCAGATATCGAGGTTTGATATGACACTTTTTGAATATGACAATGCCGTTCGTGAAAGTATCGGCGGCAGCATATGCGGTATCGATGAAGCGGGCAGAGGTCCTCTTGCGGGAGATGTTTATGCGGCTGCGGTAATTCTTAAGCCCGATACCTATATTGAAGGGCTGAACGACAGCAAAAAGCTTTCCGAAAAAAAGCGTGAACAGCTCTATGACGAGATAATCGCAAAAGCTGAGGCTTACTGCGTTGCGTCGGCTTCCGTTTCGGAGATAGACAGCATTAACATTCTTCAAGCGACCTTTCTTGCGATGAAAAGGGCGTATGACGGTCTTGGAATCACTGCAAAAGCCGTTCTTGTGGACGGCAACCGAAAGCCTTTCGGCGGTGATGAAGTAACTACCGTCGTAAAGGGCGACGGAACCTCTGCTTCCATCGCTGCAGCGTCTATCCTTGCCAAGGTCAGCCGTGACAGATATATGAAAAAGCTTGCGGAGGAATATCCTCAGTATCAGTTTGAAAAGCATAAGGGATACGGCACCAAGCTTCATTATGAAATGCTTGAAAAGTATGGTATTTCCGAGATCCATCGCAGAACGTTCCTGAAAAAGCTTACGGGAGAAAAATGATATGACCTCGGCTGAAATCGGCAGTGCAGGTGAGAAGATCGCCGCAATGTATCTGGAAAAAAACGGCTATCGCATTCTTCGCCGAAATTACAGGGTCAAGGGCGGAGAAATCGACATAATTGCTGAAAATGACGAAATTATCTCATTTGTTGAGGTAAAGACCAGAAGTGCAGACTTTATTTCAGACGGCTTTGAGGCAGTGACAAAAACCAAGCAAAAGCTTATAATTAAGGCGGCCGCCGAATATTTCTACCGCTGCGGAAGCGATAAGCAGCCCCGTTTTGACGTGGTTTCTATCGTTCTGGACGGTAAAAGGGTTGTCGGCTTTAACTATATAACCGATGCGTTTGACGCAAGCGGCACCAATATAATTTTTTGAAGGAATGATCGTATGTATTACAAAAGCACTCGCAACAGCAGCGTTAAGAAGACCGCTGCCGAGGCAATTGCTCAGGGTATTTCCGAGGACGGCGGACTTTTTATCCCCTCCGAGATACCTTCCCTTTCTCTTGATGAAATAGTTGAAATGGGGGAAATGTCCTACGCTGAGCGTGCAGCAAAGGTATTTGCAAAATATCTTACCGATTTTACCGATGAGGAGATCAAATATTGCTGCGAAAACGCTTATAATGACAAGAAGTTTGCAACCGCAAATATTGCGGAACTTTCTCATCTGTTTGAGGGTACTTACATTCTTGAACTGTGGCATGGTCCTACCTGTGCGTTCAAGGATATGGCTTTGCAGATACTTCCTTATCTGCTGACTACTTCCGCCAAGAAAATCCAGCTCAACAAGAAGATAGTTATCCTCGTTGCGACCTCCGGTGATACCGGAAAGGCTGCTCTCGAAGGCTTCAAGGACGTTGAGGGAACTTCAATTATGGTGTTCTATCCCGAGGAAGGCGTAAGCCCCATGCAGAAGCGTCAGATGACCACTCAGGACGGTTCCAACGTTTCCGTATGTGCTATCAACGGCAACTTTGACGATGCTCAGAACGGTGTTAAGGCTATTTTCACCAATGAGGAGATAAAGGAAAAGCTGGCTTCCGCTTCGATGATGTTCTCCAGTGCAAACTCCATCAACTGGGGTCGTCTTGCACCTCAGATCGTTTACTATATTTCCGCTTATGCTTCTCTGGTAAAGGACGAGGAGATCACTCTCGGCGACAAGATAAATGTTGTTGTTCCGACAGGAAATTTCGGAAATATCCTTGCTGCATATTTTGCTAAGAAGATGGGTCTGCCCATTAACAAGCTGATCTGTGCGTCCAACTCCAACAATGTCCTCACAGATTTCATAAATACAGGCGTTTATGACAGAAACAGAAAGTTCTACACAACTATTTCTCCCTCTATGGACATTCTCATTTCCAGCAACCTTGAAAGACTGCTGTATATGCTCTGCGGCGAGGACGATGCTCAGATCTGTGAGTGGTTCGGTTCTCTTGCAAAGACAGGAAGATATGAGGTAACAGATGCTGTTAAGGCGGCTCTTAAGGCTGAATTCTATGCAGGCTGCTGCTCCGATGAGGATACCGAAAAGACCATCAAGGCTACATTTGACAAGTATTCCTATACCTGCGATACTCACACAGCTGTTGCGGTCAAGGTTTACAACGATTACCGTGCCGCTACGGGTGATAACACCAAGACTGTTATTGCTTCTACCGCAAGCCCTTATAAGTTCAGTGCAAGCGTTCTTGAGGCTATTGACGGCAGCAAGCCCGATATGGACGAGTTTGCTATGGTCGACAGGCTTTGCGAGCTCTCCAAGTATGAGATACCCGAGTCACTTTCCGCTCTGAAAAATAAGGAAATTAGATTTAAGGAATCCATTGAAAGTGCTGATATGAAGAACTTCGTTCTCAGATCGCTTTCACTTTGATCGACGTTGTTTTCCGCAGATAACACGTTCTTATGCCGTATATCTGCGGAGAAAGGCTGATTTTATGTCCCTGTTTGTGATCGGAGATCTGCACCTTTCGCTGTCCTGCGATAAGCCGATGGATATTTTCGGCGGCTGGGAGGGCTATGTTGACAAGCTTCGTGACAATTGGCAGAGCAGAGTATCTCCCGAGGATACAGTTGTAATTCCCGGGGATATTTCCTGGGCTACAAGGCTTGATGAGGCAACTGCCGATTTCAGGTTCATTCACGAGCTGAACGGCAGAAAGATCATCTTGAAGGGAAATCACGATTACTGGTGGACAACAATGGCAAAGATGAACAGGTTTTTGCAGGATAACGGCTTCGACAGTATTTCCATAATCAACAACAATCACTATCGGTATGAAAGCTTTGGCATTTGCGGCACGAGAGGTTGGATAAATGACAACACCGCTCCTGCCGATGCAAAGGTGCTTGCCCGTGAGGCTATGCGTCTGGAGGCTTCTATCTGTTCAGCGAAAAATGAGGGGCTGACGCCGATCGTATTCCTGCACTATCCGCCTGTTTTTGCCGGGGACTGCAACTATGACATTCTTGATGTGCTTTTCAGGCATAACATAAATGAATGCTATTACGGTCATATTCACGGAAGAAGCTGCGAATATGCCGTTCAAGGGGAGAGAGATGGTATAAATTATCATCTGATTTCAAGCGATTTTTTGAAATTTGAGCCCTATTTTATTATATAATTTGTATAAATTGTAAATTAATTCCGTTAATACTAGCAAAAATAAATAACTTATGCTATAATAATACGGATATGTTTTATATTGGAGGACGTTATCAATGAGTTTAAAGTCAAATAATAAAATCGAGACTAACAAGTATGAGCTGGAGGTCGCTGTTGACGCTGCCGCTTTTGAAGCTGCTGTTGAGAAAGCTTACCTCAAAAACCGCAAGAACATAAGACTTCAGGGCTTCAGACCCGGCAAGGCTCCCAGAAAAATGGTTGAGAAGATGTACGGCGAGGCTGTATTCTATGAGGATGCTGTAAATGCTCTCGTTCCCGAGGCAGTTCCCGCAGCTATCGAGGAAGCAGCTCTTAAGCTTGTTGCAAGACCCGAAATTGATGTTGTTTCCGTTGATAAGAACGACGGCGTTGTTTTCAAGGTTACATGCATTACCAAGCCTGAGGTTTCCGTTTCCGATTATAAGGGAATAGAGGCTGTAAGAAATGTCAAGGCTGTTACCGACGAGGACGTTGACAATCAGCTGAATGCTGTTAGAGAGAGAAACGGCAGAACTATTACCGTTGAGGGCAGAGCTGCTCAGAACGGCGATACAGTCGTATTTGATTTCGAGGGCTTCAAGGACGGTATTCCTTTCGACGGCGGCAAGGCTGACAGCTTCGAGCTTAAGCTTGGTTCGGGTCAGTTTATCCCCGGCTTTGAGGATCAGGTAGTTGGCAAGAATGTTGACGAGCCTTTCGAGGTAAATGTTACATTCCCCGAGGATTATACAATGCCTGAGCTGGCAGGTCAGCCTGCAGTGTTCAAGTGCCTTATCCACGAGATCAAGGCTGTTGAGCTTCCCGAGGTCGATGATGAGTTCGTTAAGGACGTTTCCGAGTTTGAAACTGTTGACGAATATAAGGCTGACATTAAGGCTAAGCTCACCGAGCGTGCCGAGAAGGCTGCTGATGCAGAGGTTGAGAACGCTGTATTTGATGCAGTTGTTGCAAAGCTTGAGGCTGAGATCCCCCAGGTTATGTTCGACAGCAAGGTAGATGATTTCGTTGCAGATTTTGAGCAGCGTCTTTCCTATCAGGGTCTGAACCTTGATATGTATCTGCAGTACACAGGCAGCGATATGGCTAAGTTCAGAGAATCCTTCAAGGAGCAGGCTGAAAAGAATGTTAAGCTCAGACTGGCTCTTGAGAAGATCGCTGAGCTGGAGAATATCACAGCTACCGATGAGGACATCGATGCTGAGGTCAATAAGATGGCAGAATCCTACAAGATGTCTGCTGAGGACATAAAGGCTGCTATTTCCGTTGATATGCTCGCTGAGGATATCAAGATCAGAAAGGCTTCCGAATTCGTTAAGGATAACGCTAAGATCGCTTAATCAACAGCTTTCTGAGCTGAACAAACAAGAGGCTGAGAGGGATTTCAGCCTCTTGCGGTTTATTTGCGTTTTTCGACCTGTTTCGATCAATTTTATAAACGTATCCGAAATGCGGTCCGCAGACGGCGTTTCGGAAACACAGCTATTCTGCGGAGAAACGAGGTTTCAGATGAGTTTAGTACCTTATGTAGTTGAACAGACCAGCAGAGGAGAGCGTTCCTACGATATTTTTTCAAGATTGCTCAACGACAGGATCATTATGCTTTCCGAGGAAGTGAACAACACCACAGCAAGCCTTGTTGTGGCTCAGCTGCTCTATCTTGAGGGACAGGACAGCGAAAAGGATATAAGCCTGTATATCAACAGCCCCGGCGGTGTTATCACAGCAGGTATGGCTATCTACGATACTATTCAGTATATTAAGTGCGATGTTTCCACTATTTGTATGGGTATGGCGGCTTCGATGGGTGCTTTTCTGCTTGCAGCAGGCACCAAGGGAAAAAGAATGGCACTGCCAAATTCTGAAATTCTCATTCATCAGCCTCTTATTTCCGGCGGCGGAATCTCGGGTCAGTGCACCGATATTAAGATACACTCCGATCATATGGTCGCTACAAGAGATAAGATGAACAGGATCCTTTCGGAAAACACCGGCAGACCCCTCGAAGAAATTATCAGGGACACCGAAAGAGATAACTATATGACTGCCGAGGAGGCCAAGGAATACGGTCTTATCGACAAGGTCATTTACAAGAGATAACGAAATCAATATTTTTCAGGAAATGAGATATATATGAAAAAATGCAGTTTTTGCGGTAAGCCCGAAAATAAGGTCCATAATATGTTCTCAGCGGCAGACGTTTGCATTTGCGAGGAATGTGTTGTTTGCTGCTACGAAATGCTTATGACCAACGAAGCACTGGGCTATAATCCCGAAAAGGTCAAGGATATAAAGAAGCCTGCCGACAAAAGCCTTAAGCTTATCAAGCCTGCTGAGATCAAGAAAATCCTGGACGAATATATCATCGGTCAGGACGATGCAAAGGTTTCTCTCAGCGTTGCGGTTTATAACCATTATAAGCGTATCCTGACACAGGAAAAAAACGCAGGCAGCAACGGTAATACCGGTAATAACGCCGATGATGTTGAGCTTCAGAAAAGTAACGTGCTTTTGCTGGGACCCACAGGTGTTGGAAAGACTCTGCTTGCTCAGACCCTTGCTAAGATATTGGACGTTCCCTTTGCCATCGCAGATGCTACCACTCTCACTGAGGCGGGTTATGTGGGCGATGACGTTGAGAACGTGCTTGTAAGGCTTATTCAGGCGGCAAACTTCGATGTTGAGGCTGCCGAAAAGGGCATAATCTACATTGATGAGATAGATAAGATCGGAAGAAAGTCCGAAAACACGTCTATTACCCGTGATGTCAGCGGTGAGGGCGTTCAGCAGGCACTTCTGAAAATTATCGAAGGAACGGTTTCCAATGTTCCTCCTCAGGGCGGCAGAAAGCATCCCAATCAGGAATTTATCCATATCGATACGAAAAATATCCTGTTTATATGCGGCGGTGCTTTTGACGGTCTTGAAAAGGTCATTAAAAAGAGAACCGATTCTTCTTCTCTCGGCTTCGGTGCACAGCTTAAGGTCAAGTCTGAGGACGATGTAAATATCTTCGATAACGTTGAGCCCGATGATCTGGTGAAGTTCGGACTTGTTCCCGAGCTGGTGGGACGTCTGCCTGTTATCACGGCATTGGAGTCCCTTAACGAGGATGCTCTTGTGAGAATTCTCTCCGAGCCTAAGAATGCCCTTGTTAAGCAGTACACAAAGCTGTTTGCCATGGACGGCGTTGAACTCGTCATCGAGGAGGACGCCAAGCGTGAGATAGCTAAGCTGGCTATCGAGCGAAAGACAGGTGCAAGAGGGCTTCGTTCAATCGTTGAAAATCTCCTTATGGAGTCTATGTTCAATATACCCTCCGAAAAGGGTGTAACAAAGGTTGTAGTCAATGTGGACTGCGTTTTGGGCAAGGAAAAGCCCACCGTAGTTCACGGAAAGAAACGCTGAAAATATTCACGGCGTATCCGAGAATTCGGCTGAAATTCTTTCGGATACGCCTTAAATAATATTATTATCAATATTTTTTGGCAATATAATTTCTCCCTTTATGAAATTTAGATATTAATATTTACTACTTGCAAAATCCGCAGTTTTGTCTTATAATAATGTTATAACACTGTTCGGCGTTATTGAAAGAATATCTGCCGACTTAAAACTGCTTGTTCCGATAAATAGCTTTTCGGCTTCGGACGGAAAGGGTGATTTCAATGAGTGAAACTAAAACAGCGTCAGGAATATTAATGCCCGTTCTCCCTATGAACGGTCTTGTGCTTTTCCCAAATGTTACGCTGCATTTCGATATATCAAAAAAGATTTCCATAGACACTGTGGAGGCTGCTTTTGCAGATAAAAAGCGGATTTTCCTTACTGCCGTCAGGGACGGTGCAGATACTGCCGATGTCGAAAATCTTTACAAGGTGGGCGTTGTTGCCGAGGTTAAGCAGGTGCTTCGTTTGCCCGAGGATACTATGCGGGTGCTTGTTAGCGGACTGTATCGCGGAAAAATACGCAATTTCGTTCAAACCGAACCGTTTATTGCCGCGGAAATAAAGAGATTTCCGTTCAGTACAAGAAATCGTCCCGACAGCGTTGAAATGACGGCTCTTGTTCGTTCTGTTAAGGAATCGTTCAACGAATATTGCAGTAAGATGCCAAAGGTTCCTTCGGATCTGCTGAATGTGGTTATGAACGAAACCGACCCGTCCGTGATCTTTGATGCTATCGCTTTCAATATTCCTATGTCTACCGAGGACAAACAGGTGCTGCTGGAGGCATCGGGTATCATCGAAAGGCTCAGTATGCTGACTGCACTCCTTTCAAGGGAGCTGGAGGTCATTGACCTGGAACGTCACATTCAGGAACAGGTCAAGGCTCAGATTGATAAGGGTCAGCGGGATTACTATCTCAGGGAGCAGATGAAGGTCATCTCCGATCAGCTGGGCGAAACCGATGACACTCAGGACGAAGGCTATGATTATATTGATGCGATCGAAGCGTTGGGACTGCCCGAAAAAACGGCAGAGCATCTCATCAGAGAAGCCGAGCGTCTTATGAAGGTCCCCGGGTCATCTCAGGAGGCTTTTGTTATTCGGAACTATCTGGACACCTGTCTTGAACTTCCGTGGAATAAGGTCACGAAGGACAAGACCGACATTAAAAAAGCAAGGGATATTCTCGATAAGGAGCATTACGGGCTGAACAAGGTCAAGGAACGTATTCTTGAAACTATCGCCGTAAGAGCTTTGTCTAAGGATATAAAGGGACAGATAATCTGTCTGGTAGGCCCTCCGGGTATCGGAAAAACGTCTATCGGAAAATCTATCGCAAAGGCTCTCGGCAGAAAATATGCAAGAGTTTCGCTGGGCGGTATTAAGGACGAATCCGACATAAGAGGACACAGAAAGACCTACATAGGTTCAATGCCCGGAAGAATAATCGCTGCAATGAAAAATGCGGGAACGAAAAATTCGCTCATTCTTCTTGATGAGATAGACAAAATGTCCAACGATTTCAGGGGTGATCCGTCTTCGGCAATGCTTGAGGTTCTGGACAGCGAGCAGAACACCGAATTCAGGGATCATTATATAGAAGTTCCTTTCGATTTGAGTGACGTTCTGTTTGTCACTACGGCAAACACTACTCAGACAATTGCTCCGCCGCTACTTGACCGTATGGAGGTCATTGAGCTGACGAGCTACACAAGAGAGGAAAAGTTCCATATCGCCAAGGAGCATCTTGTGCCGAAGCAGCTGAAAAAGAACGGCTTAAAGGCTTCAATGCTCAGATTTACCGATGCTGCTCTTTATCTGCTGATAGACAGCTACACAAAGGAAGCAGGTGTCCGAAACCTGGAGAGAGTTATCGCTTCCATCTGCCGCAAGGCGGCTAAGGATATTGTGGAGGACGGCGTTAAGAGAGTCACCGTCAAGCCCGAGATTGCAGAGAAATATCTTGGTGCACGGAAATATATTGACGATGATGTTAGCGGCAAAAGTGAGATAGGTCTTGTGAACGGTCTTGCGTGGACCTCGGTGGGCGGCGTTGTTATGCCTCTTGAGGTGCTTGTTATGGACGGAAAGGGTACTATCGAAACCACCGGTTCACTGGGCGATGTTATGAAGGAAAGTGCAAAGATAGCTGTCAGCTATGTGCGTTCCGTTGCGGATAAATACGGCATAAACAAGGAATTTTACAAGGAAAAGGATCTGCATATACATGCTCCCGAGGGTGCTACGCCCAAGGACGGACCTTCGGCGGGTGTTACGATGACAACGGCGTTGGTTTCCGCTCTTTCGGGTATTCCCGTTAGAGGAGATGTGGCAATGACAGGCGAGATAACACTTCACGGCAGGGTGCTTCCCATTGGCGGACTTCGTGAAAAAACTATGGCGGCGTACAAGGCAGGGCTGAAAACGGTCATCGTTCCTGCTGCCAACAAGCCCGATCTTGATGAGGTCGAGGACGTTGTAAAGGAAAGTCTGAACTTCATTTTCGCCGAAAAGATCTCGGACGTATTGGACAATGCCCTTGAAAGAGAGAAGCCGGTGGGTACTTCATACATTCCTAAAACAAATCGCAGCCGCAGACGGGCAACCGTATGATGTCACAGAAAGTTTGGTATTAAAATGAATTTCAATAAAGCGGAATTTTACAGGTCTTACGGGACATTCAGTCAGCTTCCGCCCTCGGAGCTTCCCGAATTTGCATTTTCGGGGAGGTCCAACGTGGGGAAATCTTCGCTGATAAATAAAATATTTAACAGAAAATCGCTGGCAAAGGTGTCCTCAGTGCCGGGAAAAACCGCCACCATCAACTTCTATTCGCTGGACGGCTGCTTTATGGTTGATTTGCCCGGGTATGGTTATGCAAAGGTTGCAAAATCCGACAAGGACAGATGGTCGGGGCTTATTGAGGGCTATCTCAATTCCGACAGACAGCTTATGCTGGTGTTTCAGCTGATAGATATGCGTCACCCGCCGTCAAAGGACGACCTGATGATGCTCACATATCTCATTGAAACGGAATGTCCCTTTGTGATAGTTTTTACAAAGGCGGACAAGCTTTCTAAGCGGCAGAGGGAGGAACGTCTTGCGGGGTTCGCCCAAGAGATACCGTCATTTGAGGACATTACTTCCATCGTCTTTTCGGCTGAAACAGGCGAGGGAGCGGACGAGATAAGAAGCATTATTTCCGAGCTTGCGGAAAATGATCAATAGAAAAGGGGAATATATCATGTTTGTATCAGAAAATCTTGCAGTAAATGAAAAAGGAAATCTTACTATCGGCGGTGTAGATACTACCGAGCTTGCCAAAACCTACAAAACCCCGCTTTACGTTATGGACGAGGGTCTTATCCGTCAGCATTGCAGAAGCTTCAAGGAATCTATGGACAAATATTACAACGGACGAGGACTTGTCTGCTATGCAAGCAAGGCATTTTGCTGCAAGCATATGTGCAGGATAATGAACGAAGAGGGTATAGGTCTTGACGTAGTTTCTCAGGGTGAGCTGTATACCGCTATCAATTCGGGATTTCCTACGGCTAATATCTGTTTCCACGGAAACAACAAGACAGATGATGAGCTTACGCTTGCTCTTGCTCACGGCGTCGGCAGGATAATCGTTGACAACATTTTCGAGCTTCACCGTCTTGATGAGCTTGCTCAGAAGCTCCATAAAAAGCCTAATATTATGTTCAGAATTAAGCCCGGCATCGACGCTCATACTCATGATTTCGTTAAAACGGGTCAGATAGACAGCAAGTTCGGCTTTGCTCTTGAAACAGGCGAAGCTATGGAGGCTGTCAAGGAGGCTGTTGCTCTCGAAAACGTTAACCTTTCGGGACTGCACTGTCATATCGGAAGCCAGATATTCGACATTGACCCCTTTGTGCTGGCGGCAGAGGTAATGCTTGATTTCATTGCAAAAATCAAGGCTGAGCTTGGCTATGAGATAAAGGAGCTTAATCTTGGCGGCGGCTTTGGTATCAAGTATACCGAGGATGATACACCTGTTGCCTATGACAAATATATGGAAAAGGTGTCCGAGGCTGTTAAGGCAAAGTGCAAGGAGAATGACATTGAGCTGCCCTTTATACTTATCGAACCGGGCCGCTCCATTGCAGCTCCGGCGGGAATTACGCTCTACACCGTCGGCGGCGTGAAGAACATTCCCAATATCCGCACCTATGTGTCTATTGACGGCGGTATGGGAGATAATCCGAGATATGCTCTTTACAAGTCCAAATATGACATTGTATGTGCTAACAAGGCGGGCGAGCCTAAGACGGAAACCGTTACCGTTGCGGGAAAATGCTGTGAAAGCGGCGACCTTATCGGCGAGGGTATGCCTGTTCAGCCGCTTGAAGTGGGCGATACGCTGGCTGTTCTTGCGACAGGTGCGTATAACTATTCTATGGCGTCCAACTACAACAGAATTCCCCGTCCTGCAGTGGTTATGGTACATCACGGCAAGCACAAGCTGGTCGTTAAGAGAGAAAGCCTTGACGATATTATCAGAAACGATCTCTGATTTTTAAAAGATCACAATTGTGCTTCTTCTCGCCTTTGACGGGAAGAAGCATATTTTAGCAGGATTTTTTTGAATATTATGGATAAAAATTGGCGAAGGGTCTTTACTTTTGTATTTTAATGTGTTAATATATATGTATAAACATTACCTTGATAACATCGGGTAGGTACAGGAGGAATTGTTATGAATAACAAACTCAGAGATGATAAGAATTTAAATGACCTTTACAATGCTATCCTCTGTCTGGAAACGGTTGAGGAATGCTATGATTTTTTTGAGGACCTTTGCACTGTTCTTGAACTGAAATCGCTTTCACAGCGGCTTCAGGTTGCCAAGATGCTGACCGAAAAGCACGTTTACAGCGATATTGTTGCGGAAACAGGTGCCAGCACTGCTACCATCAGCAGGGTAAACCGTTCCATTAACTATGGCTGCGACGGATATGCACTTGTTTTCGGCAGAATGAAGGAAAAAGAAAAGGCGGAGAATAAATCCGAAAATGAGTAAGGGATATTCTGCATTCGCATACTTTTACGATGCCCTTACGGAAAATATCTCATATAAGGACAGGGCGGCTTATTTCGACAGGCTGATAAAAAAGCACGGCGGGAAGAAAAATCTGCTGCTTGACCTTGCCTGCGGAACAGGTTCGCTTTCCGAGGAAATGAGCCGCTTGGGATATGATGTTATCGGCGTGGACAATTCTCCCGAAATGCTTTCCGAGGCTATGGACAAGAAAATCGAGAGCGGGCTGAACATTCAGTATCTTTGTCAGGATATGACGGAGATAGATATGTTTGGCACGATCGATGTTACCATCTGTGCGTTGGATAGCCTCAATCATCTTCAAAGCTTTGAGGATATTGAGCGGACTATCTCAAGAGTTTCGCTGTTCTGTGAGCCGAACGGGCTGTTCATCTTCGATGTGAACACGCCTTATAAGCACGAAAAAATTCTTGGGGACAACACCTTTGTTTATGACACCGAACAGGTCTACTGTGTCTGGCAGAACAGCTATGCGGGCGGTAAAGAGAGCAGAGTGGACATTTCCCTTGATTTTTTCGAGAATGAGGACGGCATTTACAGGCGATACAGCGAGGATTTTTCCGAAATTGCTCCCGACAGAGCCGAGATAGAAGCAATGCTTCGCCGTAACGGAATGACTGTTGTGGGCTGTTATGATTACGATACGGAAAACCCTCCTCATGAAGAAAGCGAAAAACTCGTTTTTGTAGCAAAAAAGGATTGATTTTATGAGCATTATTTATCGAAGCATTTCAAAGGATGCTTCTGTTGTGGCTTCGGCAATTGACGCCACCGATATTGTGGCTGAGATAGAACGCATACACAAGCCCAGTGCAGTTGTAACGGCGGCACTCGGCAGGCTTTCGGTTGCTGCTTCACTTATCGGAAATGGTCTTAAGGGAGAGGAGGACTCGGTTACCCTTAGGATCAAAGGCGACGGTCCTGCGGGAACGCTTATTGCCGTTGCGGACAGTTGGGGAAATGTTAAATCTTACGTTTCAAATCCCATTGTGGAAATTCCGCTTAATCAGTACGGAAAGCTTGATGTTGCGGGTGCGGTGGGCAGAAACGGAACGCTGTCCGTTATTAAGGATATTGGAATGAAGGAGCCTTATTCGGGACAGGTTCCGCTGGTTTCGGGCGAGATAGCCGAGGATATTGCAAGCTATTTTGCCGTCAGCGAGCAGATACCGACGGTATGCGGTCTGGGTGTTTTGGTTAATCCCGATTTGACAGTTAAGGCGGCGGGGGGCTATCTTATCCAGCTGCTGCCCTTTGCGGACGAAGCCTGCATTGACGTGCTGGAGAAAAATATCAACAGTCTGCCGTCTGTTACAAATATGCTTACTTCGGGAATGACAGGCAGCGATATTGCTATGAAGGTGCTGGAAGGTCTTGAACCGAATATTCTCGACAGCATCAATGTGTCCTACAAGTGCGATTGCAGCCGTGAGCGAGTTTCAAAGGCTCTCATTGGAATGGGCAGAGATGAACTTATAGGCCTTGCCAATGAGCAGGAAACTGCTGAGGTTTGCTGCCATTTCTGCGATAAAAAGTACTATTTTACGAGAGATGAGCTGTTTGAGCTTGCCCGTCAGAAATAATTTGAAATTTTTTTCAAAAAAGGCTTGACAAATCTGATTTGTTGTGATATAATTAATATCGTCGCTGAGAGATACAAACGATGCGGCGAATATGGAAGCTTAGCTCAGCTGGGAGAGCATCTGCCTTACAAGCAGAGGGTCATAGGTTCGAGCCCTATAGTTTCCACCAATTGAACGTTCTCGGACGTTCAATATGGCCTGGTAGTTCAGCTGGTTAGAACGCCGCCCTGTCACGGCGGAGGTCGTGGGTTCGAGTCCCATCCAGGTCGCCAATTTTCCTTTTAGTTTGCAACTTTTCGGAAATGCGGCATACAATAGAATATGCGGATTTAGCTCATCTGGTAGAGCGCCACCTTGCCAAGGTGGAGGTAGCGGGTTCGAGCCCCGTAATCCGCTCCAGTAGGGCGCTATAGCCAAGTGGTAAGGCGTAGGTCTGCAACACCTTGATCCCCGGTTCAAATCCGGGTGGCGCCTCCAGTAAGGGTCATTCTTTGTGAATGACCCTTTTCTTTATATTGTTCTGAGGGAGGAGAACTGTTTGAGTATTATTGAAATAAGAGAAGCTATTTCCGATGATTATCAAAGTCTGTATGAGCTTAACCGTGATGAGATGGGTTACGATTATCCGCTTGATAAGACAAAGGAAAAGCTTCTGCGTTTGCTTCAAAGCAGCAGCGACAAGATATTTGTTGCCGTTGACGGCGGTAAAGTAATCGGATATATTCACGTCAATGATTATGACACGTTGTATGCACCGCATTTCAAGAATGTTATGGGGATAGCTGTTTCGGCTGAATATAAAAGAAAAGGCGTCGGCAGGGCACTTATCTCAAAAGCAGAAGAATGGGCAAGGGAGAGCGGTGCTGAGGGCATCAGGCTTGTATCGGGCTCGTCAAGGACGGGGGCACACGAATTCTATCGCCGCTGCGGTTACGAGGGCGGGAAAACACAGCTTAATTTCAAAAAGCTGTTTTAAACTTTGTATAGAACCGAATATTAACCAAATATTTTCAAATGCTTAATTTGTTCACGTTTACATTATTTGATTTTCGGGGAAAAGTGTGGTATAATTCATAATGCATATAAACCCGAAATTGAAAAGGAAAGAGGATATTTCTATGTTTAATGTTGCCGTGGCACAGTCGGGCGGACCTACTGCCGCTATAAATGCTTCGCTTGCGGGCGTTTTCAGCGGTGCGGAGCTTTGTCCCGAGGTTGGGGAGATTTACGGTTCCTTTAACGGTATCGAGGGAATTCTAAAGGACGAGCTTATCGACCTGCGTAAGGTGCTTATTACCGAGCATGACAAGGAGCTGCTGATGAAAACGCCCTCCACCATTCTCGGTTCTTGCAGATATAAGCTGAAAAGTCCCGCTGAGGATATTGAAAGCTATGAAAAGATATGTGGAACATTCAAGCGGCACAATATAAAAATGTTTTTCTATATTGGCGGAAATGATTCCATGGACACGGTCATGAAGCTGGACGCTTATTTCAAGTCTGCGGGCATTGATATAAAGGTTGTGGGCGTTCCCAAGACCATTGACAATGACGTTACCGAAACCGACCATACTCCCGGCTTCGGCTCGGCAGCGAAATATGTGGCGACCTCGTTGCAGGAGATAATCAGGGACAGCCGTGTTTACTCCATTCCGTCGGTTACCATCGTTGAGATAATGGGACGGGAAGCGGGCTGGCTGGCGGCTTCGTCCTGCGTTCTCAGGGCAAACGGAGAACCTGCTCCCCATATGATATATCTGCCCGAGTCGGATTTTACCGTTGACAGGTTTCTCTGCGACGTTCGTGAGGCACAGAAGCGGTACAAGGCTGTTATCGTTGCCGTTTCGGAGGGTATCAAGTGTGACGATGAGAAGTATAAAAACGGCGGATTTTCCTCAGAACTGACCGATGCTTTCGGTCACAAATATCTTTCGGGAATAGGAAAATTTCTTGAGCATATCACCGCTGCCAATATAGGCTGCAAGGTGCGTTCCATTGAGCTGAATGTTATGCAGCGATGCGGTTCTCATATTGCATCTCTGACGGATATAACCGAAGCAGAAAAGATAGGACGTGAAGCGGTAGCGGCGGCTATGTCGGGCAAAAGCGGCGTGATGATGATATTCAAGCGTATCAGCAACGACCCTTACCGTGTGGATATTCAGACTGCTGAGATAGCAAAAATAGCAAATCAGGAGCGGAAATTCCC
Organism: uncultured Ruminococcus sp.; assembly: GCA_964540575.1. GTDB lineage: Bacteria > Bacillota > Clostridia > Oscillospirales > Ruminococcaceae > UMGS1889. The sequence goes on along the minus strand of CAZINI010000008.1, from coordinate 2,745 downwards.
GAAAGAATGGATAAACGAGCACGGCAACAATGTTACGGTAGACGCTCTAAACTATTTCCTGCCGCTTATTCAGGGTGAGCCTGTTATTGAGTACAGAAACGGTATTCCCGTGCATTTTAAGCTTAATCAGTAGAAGTATTTTGGGGAAAAATTTACGGATGCGTTCCGGTCTGACGGCAAATTTGCAAAAATGCTTGACAAATTCGAATTAATATGTTATCATAAATCAAAAGTAAATGCTGTGACGGAAAGAAGTAGTATATCGACTGCGTTTCAGAGAGTCCCCGGGTGGTGAAAGGGGATAACGGCGGGTATATGAATACATTCCTGAGCTTGTTTCCCGAACGTTTATACTAATTTCCTATCTTAAAGTACACAAAAAATCAAGCAAAAGCTTGCGTATATGGGTTTTGTGCAGATTTTTTGTCTGTACTTTGATTAGAAATTAGTATTGCTAGTAGGGAAATGCGTCTGCCGCACGTTACAGCGGCTTTGAGGCTGCGTTTTGTGCAGTGAACACGAGGTGGTACCACGGTAATTCCGTCCTCCGTAAGCTTTGGCTTGCGGGGGGCTTTTGTTTTGGGGGTGGATTATGGTCAACAGTCATATTGATAACGGAAAAGCCTTCGATTGGGGCAGGACTTCCTCCGATTATGCCCGTTACCGTGATATTTATCCCGAAGAATTTTACGAAAAGATACACTCGCTGGGAATTTGCACAGCGGGGCAGAGGGTGCTTGATATTGGCACGGGTACTGGGGTAATTCCGAGAAATATGTACCCCTTCGGTGCTAAGTTTACGGGGACGGATATTTCCGAAAATCAGATAGAAGCGGCGAAAATGCTGGCGGCGGAGAACGGTATGGACATTGAATTTTTATGCTGTCCCACCGAAAAGCTTGATTTTACCAAGGCGACCTTTGACGCTGTAACCGCCTGTCAATGCTTTTTCTATTTTGACCACGAGATAACAGCCCCGCTGCTTGCAGATTTGCTTAATGACGGCGGACGGCTTGCACTGCTTTATATGGGCTGGCTGCCTTTTGAGGATAACATTGCAGGTTCAAGCGAGAATCTGGTGCTGAAATACAATCCCAAGTGGACGGGCAAGGGAGATATGCGGCGGGAGATATTTGTTCCCGAGATTTACGAAAAATATTTCCGAAAGGTACATTCGGAGATATTTGATGTGAAGATACCGTTCACCCGTGAAAGCTGGAACGGACGCATCAAGGCATGCAGGGGAATAGGTGCTTCGCTGTCCGAATCGGAGATATTGGATTTTGAAAAGGAGCATATGCATATGCTCTCGGAGATCGCTCCCGAACGGTTTGAGATTTTGCATTATTGTGCGATAACTATACTTGAAAAAATATAAAAACTATCATTGAAAGGCGGTGGTATCCGTGAAATCAAGTTTTGATTTCATCGTATATGAAGATAATAATTGCTGAAAAAATTTTAAAATAGAGGAGAATAAAAATGACTTTATACGAAGAACTTACCAGACGAGGACTTATCGCTCAAGTCACCGATGAAAAGGAAATCAGCGAGATGATAAACAACGGCAAGGCTACCTTTTACATTGGCTTTGACCCAACGGCGGACAGTCTGCATGTCGGACACTTTATGGCACTCTGCCTTATGAAGCGTCTGCAAATGGCGGGCAACAAGCCTATCGTGCTTATCGGCGGCGGTACTGCAATGATCGGCGACCCTTCGGGCAAGACCGATATGAGAAAGATGATGACCCCCGAAACCATTCAGCATAATGTTGACTGTTTCAAGAAGCAGATGAGCCGTTTCATTGATTTTTCCGATGATAAGGCTATTCTTGTAAACAATGCAGACTGGCTGTTAAATCTTAACTATGTGGACGTTCTCCGTGAAGTAGGTGCCTGCTTCTCGGTAAACAAGATGCTGACATTTGAGTGCTACAAGCAGAGAATGGAACGTGGTCTGACATTCCTGGAATTTAACTATATGATAATGCAGAGCTACGATTTCTACATGCTTTTCCAAAAGTACGGCTGCAATATGCAGTTTGGCGGCGATGACCAGTGGGCAAATATGCTGGGCGGCACGGAGCTTATCAGAAAGAAGCTCGGCAAGGACGCTCACGCAATGACCATTACACTTCTTACCAATTCCGAGGGCAAGAAGATGGGCAAAACGGAAAAGGGTGCTGTTTGGCTTGATCCCGCAAAGACCACTCCCTACGATTTCTTCCAGTACTGGAGAAATGTTGGAGATGCGGACGTTATCAAGTGCCTGAAGCTGCTGACATTCCTGCCTATCGAGCAGATCGAGGAGATGGAACGCACTCTTGAGGGTGCCGGACTTAACAAGGCAAAGGAGATACTTGCTTATGAACTTACTCAGCTTATCCACGGAAAGGAAGAGGCTGACAAGTGTCTGGAAGCGGCAAAGAGCATTTTCGGAGGTTCCGGTAATGCTGCGGATATGCCGTCTACCGAGCTGACCGCTGACGATCTGACGGACGGAAAGATAGGTATTCTTGATGTGCTTGTCAAGACCAAGCTTGCTCCCTCCAGAAGTGAGGCAAGACGTCTTGTTCAGCAGGGCGGCATTTCGGTAAATGATGAAAAGATCGCCGACCCCAATGCTCAGCTTTCCATTGACGGTGAAGCTGTCGTTAAGAAGGGCAAGAAGATATTCCACAAGGTCATTATAAAATAGTGCGTACTCAATAACTGCCCACCGGGCAGTTATTGGCTGAAAATC
>CAZINI010000007.1:6065-97866 GCA_964540575.1 uncultured Ruminococcus sp. | reverse complement strand
TTGCGTTAGGGTTTGTTCTGTCCCCCGCCCCTATAAGGTGTCTCCTTTGCGGGGGCACCACAAGCTGACAGAGGTCAGTAGAGTAGTGTGGGGAAAAGAAATGATGTAGTATAATTACCCAATACTCACCACAGAAATATGCTTGCAAAAATAGTCTATATGCTGATAGAAGATTAGTATAAGAGCAATTCTTAAGAAAAACGCCTTTCCCTGAGATCACGGGGAAAGGCGTCCTTTTTTTTTATCAACCGAACTCTGTTGCCCAGAATTCATCTAAAAAGTTTTCCGGGTCAACGGTAGTATCGTCAAACGGCGAGGTCGTTTCCTCGGGCGATGTGGTTTCGGTGTCCGTGTCGTCCTCGGGGGGTTCTTGTGTTTCGGAAGGTTCATCGGAAGTATCGGTGGACTCGGAGTCCTCCTCATCCTCGGGCTTTGTAGGCTCGGTGGTCACTATATCCTCGGGAGATACATCGGGCAGAGTATTTCCGTCCGCAGAACCTGTTCCCGAACCGTAAGGATTATAGCCGTTGAGTGCGAAATAGTTCTTGATTCCGTTCACAATTGCCGTTGCAATGCCGTCTTGATGGGTGGCGTTTGCCATAGCCATAGCCTCGGCGTAATTGGAAACGAATGCTGTTTCGATAAGTATTGACGGGAACTCCTGCTGTAGAGTTACCCAGAATACATTGTACTTAGCACCTCGGTTGGAATCCTTGCCGTTAACCTTATTAGTGAGATAATTTCCCACTGACTTGGAAACACAGTCCGCCAGCGGCTGACTGAACGGCGTGAAATAGTAAGCCTCCGTACCGTATGCCGACTCGCCCGCCTTGTTGCAGTGGATAGAAATGAACAGGTCGGGCTTATACTGCCTTGCGGTAGCTGAACGTTCCTCGGTGGGATAGGTTTCCGTTTCGGTGCGGTATCTGATAACATTCGCACCCTCAGCGGTAAGCTTTTTCTCCACCAGCTTTGCCAGTGCAAGATTTATCTCCTGCTCAACAACGTGACCGACAGCACCCGGGTCGAACGCTCCCCGTCCCGTATTTCCGTGACCGGGGTCGATAACGATAGTAGTGCCCTTTATGCCCGTTTCATAGCCGTTGAAACGTAACACAAGCTGTCCCGCATCGTTATAGCTAGCCTTCAAGCCTGCATAAATTCCCTTTTGACGAAGCTGGAGATTAAGTCGGTACTTGGTCATATTTCCCGATTCAAAGCTGTCCCAAATGCCTTTTGTGAACATAGAGGTTTCGGGGAATGTAATATCTCCCGTTCCGAGAGAGGTTATGTAATCGAAGGTAATGGAGATGGACGGCACATTAAAGGAATTAACGTAATAATCCCCGTTTCCGCCCGAAGTATAGGCAATGTTCGTGTAGCTGACATTGAACGGTATCTTCTTTGCCAGGTCGAACTTGATGACCGTGTCCGTGCCGTCCTTGGCAATTGAAGCAACGCTCAGCCTGTTGGAACCCAGCGGTTCATTGGCAAGAACGTAAACATCGGATTTTTTCAGACGTTTTCCCGAATTGGTGAGATAATACTCCGTACCGCCGTAGGTGACGGACTTTACCAGATAGTCAAGTGTGCCCGCAGGAAGTCTTGACATGCTGGGAGCCGCCTCGCTGTTGGTGGTCTTGTAGGGGTAAACCATGGTGTTGTTGTTCTTCACCTGAAGCAGGCTGCCCTCGTAATCGTTCTGTATCTCGGGGAGAGCGTTCACGATAATGCGGCTTCCCGTTCTTGACTCGGTAAATGTCTGAGTTTTCGTGGGATAGGAAGCGTATATGGTAACATTCCCCAAGTCAATGTCTTTTCCGACCTGACCCTTGGGGGCGGTATATGTCCCCACATATTTAATGTAGTTTGAGTTGGGGTCCAGGTCGCCCGAAAGCACGTCCTGGGGCTTTAGGGTAATGCTTTTGCCGTTTACGGACGCTGTAACGGTCGAGCCTTTATATGCAACGGCACTGAGATTTATGGTGGACTGCTCCTCAATGTACATAGTTGCATCAGAGGGCTCAATGTCCTTTAAGACCTGAACTGTTCTTGTTATCTTATATGTAATTACCTTCGCCTTGCTCTGCCATTTAAAGGTATTCACGCCAATATCAAGGTCGAGAACGTAATAGAAACGTCCCGCTTCATTCAGTACAACAGGGCTGTCCTGGAAGAATATGGGGAAGTTCGGGTCAAACGAGCCTGCGAATGTAACGGTTGGTTCTTCGGTGGTAAAGGTAGTGGATTTCGGAAGTGTCATTTCCAGTTCGGAATTCAGTCCCTCAACATCGACCTGATCGTTGAAATGCTTCACAAGCACGGTGGTAGACGAACCGAGATTTGCTTCAAGGGAAGGAAGTGAGTTGAAAACATTTCCCTTGCAGGCGGGATAATCGTCCGTCTTGATGACCTGCTTTACCAGCTCATCGGGAGATGCCCAGCCCTCGTAATCGGTGCATATTTTTTCGTTGATATGGTTGACGTAGATGGGAATACCCGCTTCCTCGGCAGGCTGTGACCACCATCTGAGTATCTCCTCAAAGGGAACGGACGAGTCGGACAGCGAACCCTTTTCCCGAAGGAAGATAAAGTCCGCACAGCCGTTTCTGATATATCCGAGAGTGTCCGCATAGCCGTCGGTGAGAGCCTGAAAGCCCTCGGCGGTAAGAGAACCGTTCTCCTCGGTGGTATAATTTGCCCAAACATCTCTTATGGAAATACCCACGGGAACACGGTTATTGGTCTTTCTCATAGCATCGGAAACAAGGCTGAAAACGTAAGCACCGTTATCCATCAGCCAGTTGTCAAAGCCGATAGAGGAGCCGTTTTTCATATAATCGTCATAGCTCATTCCCGATTTGGAGGAATAATATCCGTCCAGAATAATGCCGTCCACGGGATATTTCACCGTAAAGGTATGTGCACTGATAGCCAGCGAATCTATCCTGTCCTGCAATTCCATATCGGAAAGTCTGCCCAAAGCAAAGTTAATGTCATAAAACAGGAAAACGTAAAATCCCCTGTCCTTTGCAGCTTCGATAGCATATTCGATAATGGGAGTTTCCACGGTTTGGTTAATGTCCGAGCTGTAAAAGGCGTTTTCGCCGTCGTCGGTTCTGATGATAACGGTGTTCAGCTGATTTGCGGATACTCTGTCCATAAGTGCTTCGGCACTTGCCGCAAGCTCTTCGGGAGATCTTGCCGAACCGTCCTCATTGGGAATACCGTAATCAACGCCGGGGGTCACGCAAACGCCCCTCATATTATCGGGCATAGAAAATGCGGGGACATATTCGGGTTCAACGAAGCTTTCCAAGTCCTCGTCACGGTTTTCCTCGGGCAGCGGGACCTCCTCGTAATTTGCCGCCTGTTCAGCCCTCGCCGTGATAACAGCGGCAGAGGTTTCGCCGAAAAACGGCACAAAAAGACTCGCACACAGAAAAACCGACAATATCCTCGCAAAAAAAATCGGCAGTTTTCTCTTTGATTTCAATTTGCTCATTCCTTTCTCAGATTTTGTTCAACACATTATCGGTTCGCCCTTATTTTTTTATGTCGGACGATACCTCTATTAATATAGTATCGGGAACGGCTGCGGGCATTTCCGCAGCCCCCGAATATTATCTCGGAATATTTGCAAGCTCCGCACTGACCGCCGCCGAAACGTCATTTGACGGCAGGAACAGCGAATCATATCTGTACATAGCCACACCGCCGTAATTGGACAGCGTTTGTGCATAACTCATCTGACGGGCAAGCATATCGGTGGAATTTGCCCATTCGTATTTGCCGTCGCCCGCCCAGTTATCGGCAATGCCTATCTTATAAGGAGCCAGCCCGATGACCAGCTTAACCGACGGGTTTGTTACCAGCCTGCTCCAAGCAAGGCAGGTGTCTTTAAAAGGCAGAGTGGAGTTGTTAAAGCCATAATATATCTGCGGGAGAATGTAATCAACATAACCGTCGGACGAACACCATGTTCTGACATCGGCGTAAAGTCCGTTATAATTGTTGTCGATGCTCCCCTGCGGAGATATGCCGAAAACAGCCGTAGAATTTGCGGATTTCACCGCCGAATAAAGCTGTCTGACCATATTGTTGATGATGCCTATCCGCCATTCGGAAAGGCTTTTGCTCGTACCCGAAGCGGCATATGCGGCACTGTCGAAATAAGCTTCCGTTGTGGGATAGAAATAGTCATCTATCTGAACACCGTCAACATTGTAGTTTGAAACTATCTCGGAAACGCCGTCCGCTATCAGCTGAACAGTTTCCTTGTAGCCGGGGTTAAGATACCATACTCCGTTTACCTTGACGATATATTTGCCCCGAAGCATATCCGAAGCATACCACTCGCCTATCTTATATTTTCCCGAAATACTGCCAATATCGCTGTCGGACATAAGCCGCATTGGGTTTATCCAAGCGTGAATGGAAAGTCCCCTGTCGTGGGCTGCCTGAACCATGATTTTCAGCGGGTCAAAGCCCCCCGAAACGCCGTAGCTGCCGTTGAAACGGTTAGTTGCAGGGAAAAGCGTGGAGTTATAGTAAGCGTCCCCGAATGCCCTGACGTGGGTGTACACCGTGTTAAAGCCCAACGACTTTACATTGTCAAAGCAGCGGTTTATCTCAGCGGTAAATTCCGCTTCGGTCTTGTTTTTCAGCATATGGTCGAATTCCAGATAGCTTATCCAGAAGCCCTTCTGCTCGGAAAAATTCAGAGCATTGTATCGGTTTGCCTGAAAATACATGGGGACTTCGGCAGCAGCGGTGGTTTCGGCAGTCGTTGTGACCGTTGTGGTTTCGACCGTTGTTGTGGTGGTCTGTTCGGTTGTGGTTTCGGACGTTGTGGTGGTTTGCTCGGTGGTGGTTTCCGCCGTTGTTGTGGTCTGCTCGGTTGTTGTTTCAGCGGTTGTCGTGGTCTGCTCGGTTGTTGTTTCGGACGTTGTTGTGGTCTGTTCGGTGGTGGTTTCGGCTGTCGCCGCCGTCTGCTCGGCGGTGGTTTCGTCTGCTGCCGCAGTTTGCACGACAGTAGGTTCAGCCGATGCAATCTGTTCGGCAGTTGCTTCGGAAGATGAACTTTTCGTTTCCTCGGAAGACAATACCGCCGTATCCTCCGAAATCACAGCAGAAGCCGTATTCCCGGACGTTTCCGAAACAGTCACAAGCTCGGAAGCGACCGCAAAGGAGGTTATCTCCCCCGACTGACTGTCAACAGGCTTACAGCCGCACAGCAAGCAAAGAGCCGCCGAAAAAGCCGCTCCGCACATAACATATTTTCTATAATTTTTCCGTGAAATACCAAACAAATAATTCATTCGATACCGCCTAATATACCAATAATTTTCTACATACTTATTATATAACATTTTGCCATTTAAGTCAATGGAAATTCCGAAGATTTTTTCAACTTTCGTCGGACAATATTTTCCATCTCCCGACAAAAAATATATTTCGCAGACATAAGCAACAATCTACACAATATAAATATGTAAAATTTATATGAAGTGACGAAATTAAAACCGTATTTATAAAAATGTTTGAAATTTGTGTTTTTTATGGTATAATATTCATAAGAAACTGTTGATTTGAAAAATTAACAGAGTTACGGAATATTAACGTTTCCGGGAGGAACATTTAATGATAAATCATCTCAGGGAATACCTTAACACAAGCTTTGTACGCCGAATAGTGGCTAAATTCGTCCTTATCTATCTCATTCTGCTGCTCTGCTTCGGGCTTATTACATACGCATTGGCAAATATTTACATAATCTCCGATACAGAGAAAAATCTCAGAAACGCCAGCGGCTCGGTTTCTGCCGCCGTGGACGAATATATGACCTCAAAGGTGTCGCCGCTGAGTATGCTCAGCTCAAATAAATCGGTGCAGGAGTATCTCTCGTCGGATAAGGAAAGCTCCGACCGCCCCCTTGCAAAAGCAGACGTTGTTTACGCACTGCTGGACAGTGTAAACGAATACGACAGCGACATTAAGGGTGCATGGGTGGTCAGCGATAAAAGCGGAAATATGCTTGGAAACGACGGCGTTTATATGAACGCAAAGGAGTTCGGGCTGACCTCAAAAAGCTGGTACACCCCCCTTATCTCAAATCAGTCGGATTCATACTATTGGTTTTCCAACGACTCTCAGGGGATAATCGCCGCCGATGCAGTCGTAACGGTCGTTCGTGCAGTGACCGCAAACAAGAATATTATCGGATATGCGGGAATTGAGATAGACAGCAAGGCTCTTTTCACCAATCTTGACTCATATTCGGCAATAAACGGAAGCTATCCCATGCTTATCTCGTCCAACAACAGCATCATCTATGCCCCGTCAAGTGCCGAATTTAACAAGGTTTTCGGGATAGATAAGCCCGAGGTGAAGTCGGTCATATCCAGAGCGTCCACTTCATCGGGAGCAGAACCGCTGACCATCGGCGGCGTTACCCATTATGTCAACTTCGACCGAAGCAGCGTTACCGACTGGAACACAGTCATTCTCCTTGACGGTAATGTTATGAACGGAAATATGAACAGACTGTTTATGCAGGAGGTCGCTATACTCACCTGCCTGTTCATCATTATGTTCATTGCTACGGCAAATGTCATCAAGAGCGAATCAAAGCCCATAGGTGAAGTCAGCACAGGGCTTACCGTCATAAAGAGCGGTACATATTCCGCAAGAATAAAGTCGTCATCCAAAAACGAGCTGGGAATTATTGCCAACGATATTGACGACCTTGCCGAGGACCTTCACACCAAGGCAGGTCTTATCGAAAAATATTCCAACCTCGACCAGCTGACGGGGCTTATCAACCGTCAGAAATTCTTCGAGATAGTTGCAGACAGCATCGTTACATGTGCCGAGGAAAAGAGCAGGTTTGCCATACTTTTCCTTGATATTGACAATTTCAAGTGGATAAATGATACACTCGGTCACAGCTACGGCGATCAGGTGCTTATTACCTTTGCGGAAAGGCTGTCCATTTCCCTGGGCGAGGGTGTAAAGACTGCCCGTTTCAGCGGAGATGAATTTGTCGTCCTGCTGAAAATAGGCGAGAATAATGACGGCATAACCGAAGCCGTTTCCAAGCTGAAGGCTCAGTTCGACAACCCCATCACCGTGCTGGGCGACCCTATCTATATCAAGTATTCCATAGGAATTTCCGTATTCCCCGAGGACGACATTACCGCCGATATGCTTATCCGTGACGCCGATATTGCCGTTCAGAAGGCAAAGGAGCGGGGCAAGGGCAGGGTTGCCTACTTCAACAACAAGCTTCACAAGAAGATCGTCAGCAAATCCGCCATTTCCCAGCAGCTTAACTCTGCTCTGGACAAGGGCGAGCTGTTCCTTAACTATCAGCCTATCATCTCCACCAAAACAGGCGATATTTACGGCTTTGAGGTGCTTATCAGGTGGAATTCCGAGGAGCTGGGATTTGTTCCTCCCGACGAGTTTATTAGCATCGCCGAGGAAACGGGAGCTATCATTCCCATCGGCACATGGATATTTGAGTCCGCCTGCCGCTTCCAGAAAAAGCTTTACGACAAATGCCATAAGGATCTGATGATCTCCATCAACGCATCTCCCGTGCAACTGAAAAAATCAAACTATCTCGACCATGTTAAGCGTGTTCTCGAAATAACCAAAATAAACCCGAAGTTCATTCAGATTGAGATAACCGAAAGCACTCTGATAGATTTCACCAACAACAGCAGTGACATTTTCAATCAGATATGCGACCTTGGCATCTCCCTTGCCCTTGACGATTTCGGCACGGGATATTCGTCGCTGAACTATCTGAAAAACTTCCCCATCAAATGCCTTAAAGTGGATAAATCCTTCGTTGACGAGATATACACCAACCGCAAGGACTATGCTATCACCGATTCCATCATCGACCTTGTGCATAATCTGAACATTAAGACCGTTGCCGAGGGCGTTGAAACGGTGGGACAGTTCAATGCCTTGAAAGATATGAAGTGTGACTATATCCAGGGCTTCCTTATGTCCAAACCGCTGGGTGAGGACGAAATGATAGAGTTCGTTCAGAAATATGACGCCCTCCATAAGCCCGACGAGGAGCATATGGCAGAAAAGGAGCGTATCCTCGCCGTTGAACGTGAGGAAAAGAAACAGCAGGACGAGCAGAAAAAGGCAGAAGCAAAGGAAGAAGCCGTCGTCAGACCCGATGAAGAATAATCCCGAAATAATTTCTCCCTGCCTTCGGTGGGGAGAAAGTTGTTTATTCAAAAGGAGAATTTTATGAGAAAACAGCTTGCGGCGGCACTGTCACTTGCACTTTTGCTGACAGCCTGCCAAAATACGGAAAATACAGCTTCGGTTGAAACCACTGCCGAAGTGTCGGCTTCTCAGACTATGCCATCGGAAACAGCCGAAACAGAAGCCACCGAACAGACCACAGCCGCCGAAACTGCCGTTCAGACCACAACAGCTGAAACCACCGTGTCCGAAACCGAAGAAATTCCCGTGGAAAACGATGAACCCATTCCCGAAATGCTCAGTTTAGCGGACTATGCCGGCGAATTTGACGATGCCGAACCGCTGCAATACTCGGTTTACGATTCCCTGTACAGCTATGAATATGAAGTCCCGCAGTCTGCCGAAAAGGCTGCTCTGGACGCCGTTTTGTCCTCGGAATACATAAGGATAGTTACCGAAGAAGCCAAGAAAATGTTTGATTACAAGGACGGCGTATACAGCTATATCGCAGAAGAAGAAAGCTTCCTTACCGATACATACATTGAATATCTGGGCGAAGATTATCAGATCGAACCAAGGCTTGTTATGACCCGAAACGCCAAATTTGACGGAGAAAATACCGAGTATATTTTCATCTATGCCATTCCCCTGCACTACGATTTTCTGGAATGGAGCGGCACCACCAAGTTTTTTATCCCCGTTTATGTGAACGCAAAGGGCGATGCGACTCTGCTTGAAGCAGCGGCACAGCAGACACTTTATAGACCCGCCCTGCTTCGCTATTCCGACGGAGTTATCCACACCGCATTTACAAGCGGTCACACAGCGGGAACATCATACTTTGTCATTTACAGCTTCAAGGACGGCAAGCCTAAGCTTGAAACCGAGGGCTGCGGGCTCAGCTTTGATTCCACGGGCGGAACTATGCTTTTCAACGACCATTCGGGCTTTTTCGGACACGGCAATCTCTTTTTCCGTGACGGAAAACGGGACTGCTACTGCGGCGTTGCCGGCGTTCCCGTTTCGGACGAGCTTAAAAGGATAGTTATGGAGAACAATGACATATCCGATGAAAATGAAGTTGGCGAAATATTCGGCGGCAAGTATATTTCCCTTTCTATGAGCAGCATAAAGGTGGAAAACGGCAGCTTCTGCGACAGCGAATACGGCAGCATCTACACCGACGAGGAATACTGTGATTATCAATATTGGCTGAATATCGACCTGAATGCGGGAGAATAGTCAAATTATACAATATATCTCGGAAATATTTTACCCTATTGCTATTGACTTTTACCCTTTAAACCGATATAATTATACTATATGACATTTTTTGCGAAAGGAGCATATCCCTCGGGATATGATAAAAATATGCCTATTACAGAAATACTTGAAGAAAACTGCCGAAAATTCGGCAACGATATTGCACTGGTGGAGCTGAACCCCGATATTCAGGAGAACCGCCGTGTTACATGGAAGGAATATGAGCTTATCGAGCCAAACACTCTCAGCCACTACCGCCGTGAGATAACATGGAACGTGTTCAACGAAAAGGCTAACCGCTTTGCAAATCTGCTGCTGAGCCGTGGCGTGAAAAAGGGTGATAAGGTCGCTATCCTGCTGATGAACTGCCTTGAATGGCTGCCCATTTATTTCGGAATACTGAAAACGGGTGCATTGGCTGTACCGCTGAATTTCCGCTATACCTCCGATGAGATAAAGTACTGCCTTGACCTGGCAGAAGCGGACGTGCTGGTGTTCGGTCCCGAATTTATCGGACGTGTGGAGGAAATAGCCGAGGATATAAGCAAGCATCGCCTGCTTTTCTATGTGGGCGGGAACTGTCCCACCTTTGCCGAGGATTATGACCGTCTTACGGCAAACTGTCCCAGCACCTCCCCCGACATTAAGATAACCGATGACGACTACGGTGCAATTTACTTTTCCTCGGGAACAACAGGCTTCCCCAAGGCTATTTTACATAAGCATATGAGCCTGCTCCATGCCGCAAAGGTCGAGCAAGCCCATCACGGTCAAACCAAGGACGACGTTTTCCTCTGCATACCGCCCCTTTACCATACGGGTGCAAAAATGCACTGGTTCGGCTCATTCCTTGTGGGCGGCAAATCGGTGCTGCTGAGAGGTGTTAAGCCAAAAACTATCCTTGAAGCGGTGTCCTCGGAAAAATGTACCATCGTGTGGCTGCTGGTGCCCTGGGCACAGGATATTCTGGACGCTGTTGACAGGGGCGATATAAAGCTTGAGGACTACAAGCTGGATCAGTGGCGGCTTATGCATATCGGTGCACAGCCCGTTCCCCCAAGCCTTATCGCACGTTGGAAGAAATATTTCCCCAACCATCAGTATGATACAAACTACGGGCTCAGCGAGTCCATCGGTCCCGGCTGTGTGCATCTCGGCGTGGAAAATATCCACAAGGTAGGTGCTATCGGCAAGGCGGGCTACGGCTGGGAAACCAAGATAGTTGACGAGAACGGAAACACCGTTAAGCGTGGCGAGGTGGGCGAGCTGGCTGTTAAGGGCCCCGGCGTTATGACCTGCTACTACAACGACCCCAAGGCGACCGACGAAGTGCTGAAGGACGGCTGGCTGTTCACGGGAGATATGGCACAGGAGGACGAGGACGGTTTCATCTTCCTTGTTGACCGCAAAAAGGACGTTATCATCTCGGGCGGTGAAAATCTCTATCCCGTACAGATAGAGGACTTCCTCAGAAGTCACGACGCTATCAAGGACGTTGCCGTTATCGGTCTGCCCGATAAGCGTCTTGGCGAAATTGCGGCGGCAATAATCGAGCTGAAGCCCGACCACAGCTGCACCGAGGAGGAAATAAACACCTTCTGCAACAATCTGCCGAGATACAAGCGTCCCCACAAGATAATCTTTGCGGATATTCCCAGAAATCCCACAGGAAAGATAGAAAAGCCCAAGCTTCGCAAGATCTACTGCGGTGAAAGCGTTGTTGCAGCACAAAACAGAGGATAAATTTTCCACATATGAAAATATCGGCTGATTTCCGTAAAAAGAAATCAGCCGTTTTTATATCTCCATTAAATAAATCGCCGCATTCTCCCTCGGCTCACGGTAAAAATTCTTCCGAATGCCCCGGCAGGAAAAACCCGACTTCTCATACAGTCCCCGTGCGGCTAAGTTGCTCTCCCTGACCTCCAGAGAGAGCATTTTTACGCCATTTTCACGGAGAATTTCCGTCATTTCCAAGATAAGCCTTTCGCCCATATGCTGTCGCCGAAACCGTTCCCCGACGGCAATGCTGTTTAAACAGCCCTCGTCCAGAACGGCGGAAAACACGGCAAATCCGCAAAGCTCCCCCGTTTCCGTCAGACAGGCAAGGACAAATCCCCCGTCCCGTCCGCACTCCTCGGCAAGGCTTTCCTCGCTCCACGCATCAGCCCCGACGGAAAGCCTGTCCAGCTCCGCTATCTCACGGATAACTGCCGTTTCATCGGGGCGGACAAGCCGAAACTCAACCCTTTGCATCATACCAGCTTCTTCCAATTCCAACCTCGGCAGACATGGGAACGGCAAAATTCACAGCATTTTCCATCTCCTCACGAAGTATCTTCGCCGCCGCTTCCTCGTCATTTTTGTATGCCTCGATGATAAGCTCATCGTGTACCTGCAAAATCAGCCGAGCCTCGGGAAGCTCCTTTTTAAGCCGTTTGTACACCTTTACCATTGCAATCTTGATAACATCGGCAGCCGTTCCCTGAATGGGAGCGTTCATCGCCGCACGCTTTCCGAACGCCTGAACGTTCTTGTTCGCCGCCGACAGCTCGGGGATATATCTTCTCCGTCCGAACTCGGTTTTCACATAGCCGTTTTTCTTGGCAAATTCCACGGTGTCGTCCATATATTTTGCAACCTTCGGGAAATTGTTTAGATAATTCTTGATATACATATCAGCTTCCTTGGTGGACACGCCGATGTCCTTGCCCAGCGAAAATGCCCCGATACCGTAAATAATGCCGAAGTTTACCGCCTTTGCCGTCCGACGCATCTCGGGGGTTATCATATCCTCGGGCAGACCGAAAACGGAAGCCGCCGTTGAGGTGTGAATGTCCTTGCCGCTGAGGAACGCATCCTGCATATTTTTGTCCCCGCATACGGACGCAAGTATTCTCAGCTCGATTTGACTGTAATCGGCGTCCAGCAGCGACATTCCGTCCTCGGCAATAAAGAATTTCCGCATATTTCTGCCCAGCTCCGTCCGAACGGGAATATTCTGCACATTCGGCTCGGTGGAGGAGATACGCCCCGTACGAGTTTCCGTCTGCTTGAACACCGAATGCACTCGACCATCGGGAGCGACCGCATTTGTCAAACCGAATACATAAGTTGACCTAAGCTTTGAAAGCTGTCGGTACTGCAATATAAGTTCCACAATGGGGTGCTTGTCTGCAAGTTCTTCCAACACCTCAACATTAGTGGAATAGCCTGTTTTAGTCTTTTTCTTTGCGGGCAGTCCCATCTCCTCAAAAAGGATAACGCCTAACTGCTTCGGGGATAAAATATTGAACTTTTTGCCCGCCATAAAGTAAATTTGGCTTTCGATACCCTCAATGTCCTTTGAAAGCATCTCGCCGAAGCTTTTTATGCCCTCGGCGTCTATCTTAACGCCGTAATATTCCATATCCGCAAGAACTTCCGTCAAGGGCTGCTCAATTTCGGTCAGCAGCTTTTCCATTCCGAGGTCGGAAATTTCCTTTGAAAGCCGTCTGTTCAGTGCGGGAAGTGACGCAATATCCGCATTTTCGCCCATTTCCGAATAATAGTGAACGCCGTACTCCGCACAAAGCTTCTCAATGGTATATTCCGACGAGGACGCATTCAGCAGATAGCCCATAATATCCCCGTCACGGACAAGATTTTTCATCTGACAGCCGTTTTCAAAGCAAAAACGGTATGCGGGCTTTGCCTTAAAGGTGTTTTTTGGAATGTCACTTGTGAGGATTTTCAAAATATCGTCTTTTTCCGTGAAACTGCAAAGCTTATCTCCCGAAGCAGCCGAAAGGGACAGCTTTTCGCCGTCAAATATAAACGAAAATTCTGCCGAAACAAGCTCATCGACCGTCAGCTGAACGGTCTTATAGGAAACCGTTTCCTCGGGTGCTTCCTCAGCTTTTTTCGGCAATGCCGCCGAGGGCTTCAAACCCAGCTTTTCCAGCAGCTTGAACATTTCCATTTCCGTGAGGATACGGGAAAGCTCCTCGCCGTTGGTTTCCTTTATTTTGTAATCCTCGGGATTTTCGGAAATGGGAGCATTTTTCACGATAGTTGCCAGAAACTTGGAATTTTCCGCAGCCGCCTTTCCGTTTTCCAGCTTTGTACGGACGGATTTTGTGCATTCAACGCTATCCAAATTCCCGTAAATATTTTCAATAGTGAGATATTTCCCGATAAGTGCGGACGCCGTCTTTTCGCCCACCCCGGGGACGCCGCTGATATTATCCGAGCTGTCCCCCATAAGGGCTTTCAGGTCGATAAGGTTGATAGGCGGGAAACCGTAGTCCGCTTCAAAACGTGCCTTATCGTAGATGATAGTTTCCTTTGTGGTTGCAAGGCGGACGGTAACGCAGTCGTTTATAAGCTGCAAACTGTCCCTGTCCCCCGTGGAGATGAAGCACTGACCGCCCTTTTCGCAGAATATGCGGGACAGCGTTCCCAGAATATCGTCCGCTTCAAAGCCCTCGCATTCCAGCACACAAACGCCCATTGCACGGAGAATATCCTTAATAACGGGCATCTGCATACGCAGCTCCTCGGGCATTCCCTTGCGGTTTGCCTTGTAGGAAGCGTCCGCCTTGTGACGGAAAGTAGGTGCTTTCAGGTCGAACGCCACAGCAACGCAGTCGGGCTTCACCTCGGCAATGGATTTCATATAAATATTCATAAACCCCGTCAGAGCGTTCGTGAACATTCCCTGCTTGTTGGACAGCATTTTTATTCCGTAAAATGCTCTGTTCATAATGCTGTTTCCGTCAACGGCAAGCAGCTTCATTGTACATTCCTCCGTTAATCATTATTTTTCTGTTTTTTTCGTCCCAGCGAAATTGAATTTGACGGCTGTTCTGTCGGCTGCTCCTCCTCATCGCAGACAGGAGCCTCAAACCAGAATGTGCTGCCCACTCCCTTCCGTGACTGAACGCCGTACGGGAACCCGTGAGCAACAAGTATCTGCTTGACAATGGAAAGTCCCAGACCCGTACCGACAACCTCACGCTTATGCTTTTCCGCACGGTAATATCGGTCGAATATGAGCGGCAGAAGCTCCTCGTCAATGCCGTCACCCGTGTCGGTTATCTCAATGCGGACGTTCTTTCCCCGCATAAGCTGAGTGATATACACCGTCTTGTTCTCGCCCGTGTAATTCACTGCATTGTTGATAAGATTGTAAAGCACCTGCTCTATCCTCTGCACGTCCGCCTCGATAATATGCGAAGCGTCGATGGACAGGAAGAAGCGGTAGCCCTTTTGCTCAGTCAGCACGTCATATCGCTTCATAACGTCCATAAGCTTTTCGGAAATGTCAAACCGCCGTTTCTCGGGCTTTGTGCCGTTTTCCAGCTTGGATAAGTCCAGAATGTCATTTACCAAAGACGCTAAACGGTCGCTTTCCTCGATTATAACGCCAACGTGCTGTTCCCTTTTCACGGGATTATCTCCCGAAAGGTCACGTATCATTTCAGCATATGCCTTTATCATGGTAAGGGGCGTACGCAGGTCGTGGGAGATATTTGCGATAAGGTCACGGCGAAGACTGTCCACCTTGGAAATTTCGTTGGACGCATAGTTCAGCGTCGCCGCCAAAGCTTCCGTTTCGTCATAGCCGTAGCCGTCGAATTTGGTGCTGTAATCGCCCTTAGCAAGCTTATCCGCCGATTTTGTTATCCTGATAATAGGCGTTGCGATAAGCTTTGCAAGGAAGAACGAGATGACCAGTCCCAGCACAAAAAGCACGATAGTTATCTGAAGTATCTGCTTTTTGATAATGATAGACGTGGACTCAATAGGTTCAAGGGAGGTATTCAGATAGACAAAGCCCACAGGGACTCCCTCGTTTTTCAGCAGCATAACGAAAAGCAGGGTCTTGTTCTTGAATTTCGGATTTGTCGCCTGATAGTAGATAAAACCGTCCTCACTTTCCAGCACCTTGTTTCGGTAATAGAAAAGATTTGAGCTGTGGTCGTCGTGGATAAGACAGTTTCCGCCCATTCCGTCATATGAATAAAGCGTAACGCCCCGCAGGTCGGTGATGCTTATGCACATATTGTTGTCATAGGCAAGCTTGTCAAGGTCGTCGGAAAAATTATCGTCATTGTAATGAATGATGATATGATTTGCCACGGTGGTAATATCCGCAGTTTTCATCACCTGATAGTTGGATTCCAGCGAAACAACGAAGGAAAGCCACAAAAGTATGAGTATTGCACTGATAAACAGCATAAAATATACCCAGACGGTATATCTAAGGCTTCTTTTGACCGTGTGCTTCATTTCAGCCTTCCTGTGCAGATGCATCAAACTTGTAACCCATACCCCTCAGAGTCACGATGAATTTACGGTAAGGACCTATTGAATTTCGGAGCATTTTTATGTGTGTGTCAACGGTTCTGTCATCTCCGTAAAAATCGTAGCCCCATACCTCTTCCAGAAGCTTATCTCTCGATAAAGCCAGCCCCTTGTTGCGGACGAGATAGAAAAGCAGGTCATACTCCTTGGGCGTCAGTGCGGCAGGCACGCCGTCCACAATGACCTCTCTGCCGGGCATATTTATCTCCAGCCCCTCAAACTGCATAACATCGGGCTTTTTCTCCGATTCGGCGGCAGACGCCCTTTTCAGCACCGCCCTTATCCTTGCGGTCAGTTCCTTGGGCGAAAACGGCTTCACAACGTAATCGTCAATTCCCAGCTCGAAGCCGAAAAGCTTGTCGTACTCCTCGCCCCTTGCAGACAGCATTATAACGGGTATCTGCTTGGTTTTGCGTATCTCACGGCAAGCGGTATAGCCGTCCAGCTTCGGCATCATAATATCCATAACGATAAGGTCGTAATCGTTTTTGCGGCATTTCTCCACCGCCTGCATACCGTCCTCAGCCTCATCTGTTTCATAGCCCTCAAATTCGGCATATTCCCTTACTACATTTCTAATCATTTCTTCATCGTCGACAATTAATATTTTGGACATAACAAACACCTCTTTCTCGGAAAATATTCTTCCAAAATCATTTTACCATTAAAATGTGATATTTATGTGAAAAAACAACGCTGAATTGATAATTTTTATTGTTCATTATTGACAGATTGAAAATATTGGTATATAATTACTTTTGGATAATATTGCATTTTATTCGAATTTGAAAACGATTTAACAGCAACATATAGATTGAGGGGATCATGTTAATGAAAAAATCCAAGCTGATAATTGCAACGATCATATTCGCCGTATTTACATTGATCATGGCGAAGCTGATCGGCACATACCCCGAAAAACAGGCAATACTTGTTACCGTTTACTTCACAACTCTTGCTGTGGGAGTGGGCGGCATTGCCGTGTCAAATATTTACATTAACAGAGAAAGTGCCGCAAAGCAGAAGGCTTCTCTTGAAAAAATGGCTGAAAATATCAACGCTATGGTAATTATCTGGGACACGGATTTCGAGTATATCCACGTTAATGACGAGCTTACAAGAGTCACGGGTTATACAGCCGAGGACCTTATGTCCAGCGAAGCCGTACGCCGAAAGCTCCTCCCCGAGGACGCATTCAACAAGGAAAACTTCCAGGCGGTCATCAATTCCCGTGACGAGGAGTTCCATATCTCCTGCAAGGACGGCAGAAAGGTCACCGCTATCTGGAACACTTCCCTTATGAACGTCGAAAAGGGCACCTCCAAGATAAGCTATCAGATGATGTCCATCGGTATGGACCTGACGGAAACTCTCCGTTTGAAGGACGATCTGCTCCAGTATTCACGAAGCCTTGCGGAAACGGAAAACAAGTATGCCCTTTCCATGGAGCTTTCCGAGATCGGTCTGATACTAAAGGAGCCCGACAGGGACGTTTTCTATCTCTCCGACCAGCTTCTCGTTATGCTGGGCATGGAGGAGCAGTATGTTAAAAGCACAGACCTGGAAGCTATCGTTCACCCCAAGGACAGAGTTCTGTTTGAAAGCTTTGCAAACGGTGCAGCGGGACATCACCCTACCGAAAGCGAGCTGAACAAGACCCACAGCACCGAGCTTCGGCTTATGTCCTCGGACGATTCCTACCATTGGTATATGTTCCGATATAAGATGATGCCCGCAACGGCTGACGGCAAGCCCGCAGGCGTCGGCGGAGCTATTATGGATATTACCAAGGATAAGGAAAAGGACTCCCTTATCGAACGTATGGCGTATATCGACGAGGTCACTCAGATATACAACAGAAACAAGTTTATGATGATAGGTCAGGAAGCATTCGACTGCACAAAGGACGCTCCTGCGGGAAGTATGTCCTATTGGGTCATCGTTCTGGATATTGACAAGTTCCATATCATCAACGATACCTGCGGCTATAACAACGGAAACAAGCTGCTGGCGGAGGTGGCTTCGGCTATTCTGTCAAACCTGTCCAGCGGTGGCTTCGGTGCGAGAATTGGCGGCGATAACTTTGCCCTGCTAATGCGTGAAACGGGCGACGACAACTATCCTCTGGACGTTATCAAGCGTATCCAGAACCGTATCGCCAACCTGAATATTGACGTTTTCTCAACACAAACTATAACCTGTTCGGCGGGCTACTGCAAAATGTCCGACGGCGGACGGGATTTTGCCACCGTTCTCGAACATGCCGAGTTCTCACTCAGCCTAAGTGACGGAACAAGAGGAAATATTATCCGCTACGACAACAATATCCACGAAAAAATACTTGCGGGCAACACCCTCGAAAACGAGCTTGCCGCCGCTATCGAAAACAAGGAGCTGGTGCTTTACTATCAGCCTAAGATCAATCTGTCCGACGGCGAGATAATCGGCGTTGAAGCCCTTATCAGATGGAGAAAGCCCGATGGCAGCCTTATTCCTCCAAGTGCATTCATACCCGTTGCGGAAAATTCATTGCTCATTACAAAGATAAGCGATTTCGTGCTTTACGAAGCTTGCAGGCAGAACAAGAAATGGCAGGATATGGGACTTCCTCCCATTACCGTTTCCATAAACCTTACCTCCGTTGACTTCTATCAGACGGACGTTAAGGAGTCCATACAGAAGGCTCTCGCAAGCACGGGACTTGCCCCCGAATACCTTGAAGTCGAGCTGACCGAAAGCCTTGCTCTCAAGGACATAGATCAGGCTATCCATCAGATGAAGGAGCTGAAGGACATTGGCGTTAAGCTGTCAATGGACGACTTCGGCACGGGATATTCCTCACTGAGCTACATTCAGGTGCTGCCTATAACACTGTTGAAGCTGGACCGTTCCTTTATAATGTACCTTGAAGAGGACGAGATCTCCCGTGAGATAGTTTCTGCCGTTATCAGAATAGCAAAATCCAAGAAAATAGAAACCATCGCCGAGGGAATTGAAACCATCGGTCAGGCGGAAATTCTGAAAAAATCAGGCTGCGACCACGCACAGGGCTATTTCTTCGGAAAGCCTATGCCCGGCGATGAATTTGAAAGCTTCGTTAAAAACAGACAGAAGATAGTTGTATAACATTATTAATATCGGCGAAAGCCGTTGAAAGGATTGAATAAATATGGCTGCAAAAAAAAGAATAGGCATACTCACAAGCGGTGGCGACTGCCCCGGTCTTAACGCTACTATCAGAGGCGTCGCAAAAGCGTGCTTCGACAGAATGGGCACAGAAAACGTTGAGATCATCGGAATACAAAACGGATATTACGGACTTATCAACAATATCTACAAAGTAATGCAGCCCTCCGATTTTTCGGGCATCCTTACTCAGGGCGGAACTATTCTCGGCTCAAAAAGGCAGCCGTTCAAGATGATGACCGTTATCGGCGAGGACAACGTTGACAAGGTCAAGAATATGAAGGAAACCTACAAAAACCTAAAGCTTGACTGCCTGCTGACCCTCGGCGGAAACGGCACTCACAAGACCGCAAACCTCCTCTCCAACGAGGGACTTAACATAATCGGTCTGCCTAAGACCATCGACAACGATATTTACGGCACGGACGTTACCTTCGGCTTCCACACCGCCGTTGACACCGCTACCGACGTTATCGACAGACTGCACACCACCGCCGCTTCCCACAGCCGTATCCTTATGGTGGAAATAATGGGAAATAAGGCGGGCTGGCTCACCCTTTATTCGGGCGTTGCGGGCGGTGCGGATATTGTCATTATCCCCGAAATTCCCTACGACATCGACAAGGTGTGCGAGGCAGTGGAAAAGCGTTCCAAGATGGGCAAAATGTTCTCCATAGTTGCCGTTGCAGAGGGTGCATTTGACATTGAAGAAGCCAAGCTGAAAAAGAAGGAACGTGCAAAGAAGAGAGCAGAAGCGGGCATTCTCACCGCTACCTCCCGAATTGCCGCACAGGTACAGGCAAACACGGGTCTTGAATCAAGAGTATGCGTTCCCGGACATATGCTCAGAGGCGGCAGCCCCTCCGCTTATGACCGTGTTCTTGCAACAAAGTTCGGCGTAAGAGCCGCTAACCTCATTGCAGAGGAAAAATACGGCTACACCGTTGCTTTGGTAAAGGGCGAGATCACCGAAAACAAGCTGGAGGATATTGCAGGAAAGACAAAGTTCGTTTCTCCCGACGATCAGCTGGTGCTGACCGCAAAGCATCTGGGGGTGAAGTTTGGTGACTGATTCCAATAAGCCTTTCACCAAGGAAATGGCAGAAGATTTTATCCGAAAGTACGGAAAGAAGCACAGGCTTCCTATCCGCAAAAGGAAAACGGTTTACACTCCGGGGCTGACGCTGGGCATTATCGGGACAATATTTGCATTTATCCTGCCCGTGGTCACCTTTGCATGCTCCATTCCCGGGCTTGTTTCAAGCGTTAAGGCTAAGGCACGAAGATACGATGCCAATGCGGGAATTGCACTGAATATTGTGGCTATTTCCTTAGCGGGCATAAATTCCGTGATCGGAACTATCCTTATCATAAGGAAATATCTCAAAAATAAGTAACTGATCTTAGCGGACTGCGGAGCATCTGAAATTTTCCGCAGCCCGCTGTTTTTTAAAGGAGTGAACAGAATGAGTATTGCCGACGAAATATTCAGACAAAATGTCCGTGATATTCTGACAAACGGCAGCTGGGACACAGGCATGGACGTGCGTCCCAAATGGGAGGACGGTACGCCCGCTCATACCATCAAGCTGTTCGGGCTGGTAAACCGCTATGACCTTTCCAAGGAGTTCCCTATTATCACCGTCAGACGGACATTTTTGAAAACCGCCGTCAAGGAGCTTCTGTGGATATGGCAGAAAAAATCCAACAACATAAACGACCTGGACGCCCATATCTGGGACAGCTGGGCGGACGAAAACGGCTCCATCGGCAAGGCTTACGGCTATCAGCTGGGGGTCAAGCATCACTATCCCGAGGGCGATTTCGATCAGGTGGACAGGGTGCTGTATGATTTGAAGCACAACCCCGCCAGCCGCCGCATTATCACCAATATCTACAATCATCACGACCTTTCGGAAATGCACCTTTACCCCTGTGCATACAGTATGACCTTCAACGTTACGGGGGACAGGCTGAATGCTATTCTCAATCAGCGTTCACAGGACATGCTGGCTGCCAATAACTGGAATGTGGTGCAGTACGCCGTCCTCCTGCATATGATAGCACAGGTCAGCGGACTGAAAGCGGGCGAGCTTGTTCACGTTATTGCGGACGCACACATTTATGACCGTCATGTGGACATAATAAAAGAGCTGGCTGAACGTGAAAGCTATCCCGCACCGAGATTTTCCCTTGACGAAGCGGTGACGGATTTCTATGATTTCACTCCCGACAGCGTTCGGCTTGAAGATTACAAATATTGCGAAGGAGACGTAAAATTTCCCGTAGCAATTTAAAATTCCCCTTGGCAATTTACCCGAAAGGACGTACCAAAATGAAAGACGGCTTTATCAGATGTGCCGCCTGTACCCCCGAGGTCAGAGCGGCGGATTGTTCGGCAAATACCGAAAGAATAATTGAGCTTATCAGGCAGGCGGAGGCGGAAAAATGCTCCCTTGCCGTGTTCCCCGAGCTGTGCATTACAGGCTATACCTGCGGCGACCTGTTCTCATCTCAGCGGCTTCTCGATACGGCGGAAAACTGCCTGATGAAGATAGCGGGAGCCACCGAAGATATGAACCTTGTGGCTGTTGTGGGACTGCCCCTTCGTTACGGCAGCAAGCTTCTTAACTGTGCCGCTTTTCTCCATATGGGAAAGGTGATGGGCTTTGTGCCGAAGGAAAATATCCCCAACTATTCCGAGTTTTACGAAGCAAGGCATTTTGCTTCGGGACGGAATATCTGCGGGAATATAACACGGCTTGCAGGCAGAGCCGTTGACCCCATTCCGCTGGGACGGCTTATGTTCTGCTGCGAAAATATCCCCGAGCTGGTCATCTCAGCCGAGGTCTGCGAGGATCTGTGGGTTCCCTGCCCGCCCTCCGCTCAGCTTTCGGTCAGCGGGGCAACTGTCATCTGCAATCCCTCCGCCTCCGATGAGGTGGTCGGCAAGTCGGATTACAGGCGGCAGCTGGTGACCTCTCAGTCGGCGTCCTGTATCTGCGGATATGTCTATGCAGATGCGGGCTTCGGCGAATCAAGTCAGGACTTGGTTTTCTCGGGACATAATATTATCGCCGAAAACGGAACTGTTCTCGCCGAAAGCAAGCGTTTCACCACGGGAATGATATTCTCCGAGATAGACGTTAAGCGAATTGCCGCCGAACGCCGAAGAATGGGCACTTTCAGCGGCTCTATGAACGAGGACGCTTCCGTCAGACGGATAGCCTTCGCCATTGCAGGCGGGGAACTGACCCTTACAAGAACTTTCAGCAAGACACCCTTCGTCCCCGGGGACAAGGAACGCCTTGCCGAACGCTGTGAGGATATTCTCTCCATGCAGGCAACGGGCCTTGCGGTGCGGCTGAAGCATATCGGCTGCAAATCGGCTGTTATCGGGCTTTCGGGCGGTCTGGACTCCACCCTTGCCCTTATCGTTACCGTCAGGGCGTTTGATATGCTGGGGCTTGACAGGACGGGCATCACCGCCGTAACTATGCCCTGCTTCGGCACTACAAAGCGGACAAAAAGCAACGCCTGCTGCCTTGCGGAGGCGTACGGCGTAACATTTCGGGATATAAATATTTCGGCTGCCGTAAGACAGCATTTTGCGGATATTGGACACAGCGAGGACGACCACAGCGTTGTTTACGAAAATTCACAGGCAAGAGAAAGAACACAGCTGCTGATGGATATTGCCAATCAGACAAACGGCATAGTTATCGGCACGGGCGACCTTTCCGAGCTGGCTCTGGGCTGGGCGACCTATAACGGCGACCATATGTCCATGTACGCCGTGAACGCATCTATCCCGAAAACGCTGGTTCGCCATCTGACCGCATATCAGGCGGATCGTTCGGAGGGAACACTGAGATCAACACTTCTCGACATTCTCGATACACCCGTCAGCCCCGAGCTGCTTCCCCCCGAAAACGGCGAAATTTCACAGAAAACGGAAGATCTGGTGGGTCCCTACGAGCTGCACGATTTCTTCCTTTATTACACCGTTCGTCTGGGCTTTGAGCCTGAGAAGATACTTCGTCTGGCGAAGCTGGCGTTTAAGGGAGATTACTCTGATGAGGTCATCGAAAAGTGGCTGAAAACCTTTATCAGACGGTTCTTCACACAGCAGTTCAAGCGTTCCTGTATGCCCGACGCTCCCAAGGTGGGCAGCGTGACCCTTTCGCCCCGTGGCGATTGGAGAATGCCCTCGGACGCTTCCTTTGCGGATTTTATGATAGAATAACAGAAAGCGGACGGTTCAAAGTGACCGTCCGCTTTTTTATCAAAATGTAAAAGGCTCATTCTGCGAATATCCAATAGCCAATATCTCAAACTGCTTACCCTCGGAACCCTCAGCCATTTTCAGTTCAATTTCCATTTCGGGAACGACAGAACGCTTTATGACCTGAACTGCACAGGGATTGTTCCAGCCGTCGGGGTCGTTGGCATTGATGGTGTACGCCTTGTTTCCGTCACGGTAAACCTCCAAGCTGCCCATTTCATCGCTGTTTGCCTGCTTGTACACGATAAACACGGCGTTTGCGGTAATCTTCAGCTTCATTGAACCGCCCTCACCCGTGTATCTCCAGCCGTTTGTAAAGCCTGCGGCGGAAGTGCCGTCCTCGGCGGAAAATCCTCCCGTTTCCAGCAGTTCTATACCGTCCAAATCCGCAATATTTCCCGACTCGGCAAGAGATGCGTTTTCGTAGCTCCAACCGTTCAGAAACATTGGCGGTATCTCATAGCTGTCGGGGACGGTTTCGTCCGCTGCCAGCTTCTCGAAATAGTTCACGATAAACTCCGTCACCAGCTTATGCCCTTCAATGTGGGGATGAGAGCCGTCATTGGAATAATCGTCCCAGACCATACGCCCCTCGTCAAACTCGGGCGTCAGTGCATCGCCCACGCTTATCATCGGCAGACTGTAACGTTCCCCTATCGCCTGCATATATTCCTGACAGGTGTAGCCGTTTTCGAGAATGGTAAACAGCAGTATCACCGCAGGCTCATTATCCTGCGAAAGGACAGTTTTCACCATACTTTCGTAAGACTCCTTATGGATAAGGTCCTGACCGTCATTCACGGCAAATTCGATGAACACAATGTCGGGCTTATGGGACAGCACGTCCCTTTGCAGCCTGAGATTTCCAAGCACCGAGGGCGTTCCCGCAAGACCTGCATTTACATACTTGACATTATCGCCCGTGCCGTAATTTTCCGCCAAATAGTTATAACTGAGCTTTGCATAACAGCCCTCGCTGCCCGCATTCATGCCCTGAGTGATAGAGCCGCCGATATACGCAACTGTGGTTTCCACGCCCGATTTCATCTGTGAAAGCTTTGCCTTGACACGGCTGCTGTTTCCCATACTCACAAGGGAACGCTCCACCATCTGAGTGTGCGTATCCTTCTCGGCTTCGGCTGTTTCGGAAACGGCGGCGGCGGTTTCGGACAAAATCGTGGTTTCCTCGGCGGGTGCGTTGCTTCCGCAAGCAGTCATTATTGCGGCAGATAAGGCTATCGCAAGCATTTTAAGGATAGATTTTTTCATTGAAATATCCCCCGTCACAGGTCGGCAACGTTTGTGATTATCCCCGCAGGAGATATATCTATAAGCCCGAAGGACGGCTTCAAGCCATCTCTCGGCAGTGCACAGCTTCCCGGGGACATAACGTAAATGCCGTTCTCATAATTATTGTACCGTGCATGAGTGTGACCGTAAAGAGCTATCTGACAGTCATTATCCATTGCCATATCGCAAAGGAAATCCGTCCCCAGCTTAACGCCGTGGCGATGCCCGTGGACGGCGAGGATATTTACCCCGCATTCCGTTTCGATAACCAGCGAAGGCGGTGCAAAGGAGCCGTGGTCGCAGTTTCCGCAGACGTAGCGAATATCTCTGTCGGGATAATCCGCCAGCATCTTTTCGACCTCGCTCTCACCGTCCCCGAGAAAAATGTACATATCCGCATCGGGATTTTTATCCATAATGCTCTGAACTGCCGCATAGCTTCCGTGCGAATCGGAAAAAACAATTATTTTCATAAAAAGATTTCCCTCCGTGAACAATTTTGCTGTCCCTGCATATTATATTTATAAGAAAACCGCTCCGACCTTTAGGAAGGTACCGTTAAAGAAGTTTTATCGGTGCCGAGCGACAAACTTTGTTCATTTTGCAAATTAACATACGAAATGACAAAGGGGCCGCCCCTTTCGGAAACGGTACTTTATTTGACATTTACCGCCATAATATATTATGTTACCACATATTTTGAAATTTTCTTAGAACATATTATATATTATGCTGTAAATTATTTATTAATAATGGGGAGATTTTGTTTATGAACAACAACATTGCCAATGCCGATCCCAAAAAAATCGGAGAACTTCTGAACATTCTCAGCGGAAAACTGGGCATTCCTCCCGAGCAGCTTGAAAAGGAGCTTTCCGAGGGGAAATTTGACAGTGCCCTGAAAAGCATGAAGCCCGATGCCGCCGCAAAATTCAATCAGATACTTAAAAACCCGAAGCTGGCAGAGCAGATAATGTCCGCTCCGCAGGCTCAAGCTATCTATCGCAAGCTTACAAGTTGAGTTTTGCACCGCAGGAACAAGCAATTTATCGTAAGCATGCAAGCTGAATTTGTGAGTATATCAGCGTTTCCATAGTCAGCAAACATAAGGGGGCGAGAAAATGGAGGATATGAGCGAAAAGATACGCAGTATCCTTTCCGATGAGGAAAGTATGAAGCAGCTTTCCGAGCTGGCGGATATGCTTTCTTCGGGCATGGACAATTCTTCCGATAACTCCGCCCCCGACCTTTCCGCCCTGTTTTCGGGGCTTACAGGCGGCGGGAACGGCGGCAGTCCGTCTGCGGGGGATATGGACATTTCCAAGATGATGCAGCTTATGTCCGCCGTTTCGGGAGCGGGAACAGATGACAAAAACACTGCCCTTATCGCCGCCTTAAAGCCCTATCTGAGCGAAAAAAAGCAGAAAAAAGCCGATAAAGCCATAAAGCTTCTAAAGGCGTTTGCCATATTTACCGCACTTAAGGAGCAGGGGCTTTTAGAGGATCTTTCGCTGTGATGGGAGGTGGGACAATGCCCGAAAATCGCAGATACTCGGGAGGGAATATGACCTATCCCGCAAGAACGGCAAAGACCCGTCCGCAGCCGCCCCCCCGATTTGAAAGCCGAAATCCCGAACATAATAATATTCCCAAAAAGCCCGAGGAAAAACCGCAGACCGCTCCGCCGCCCCAAAGCACGGCGGTTTGTCCCCGCTATTCAGACCCGCTGTCGGAAATATTTTCCTCTAGGGAAAATATGCTGCTTCTGGCACTTATGTACATTCTATACAGAGAAAAGGCAGACCCGAAGCTTCTGCTGGCACTTGCCTATATTATGCTGTGATGCAGTTAAAGGCGGCTGATTTTTTGTATCAGCCGCCTTTTTGTTTCAATGCAAAAGTATTCGTTTAAAAGTATTGATCGGCACATTATTCTGCCTTAGGCGTACTTACTGCACTCATTCGCCTGATAGTTCTTTCAGCCCACGTCCTGTCCTTCTCATTTTCATAGCTTATGCTGACAATGGAAGCCTGCATATCGCAGACAACAACGGCACAGGTGGTAAAGAATTCCCTCTTCATCTGCTCATCGTGACGACGCATACTGCCCATTCTGCATCTGCCCGCACCGCAGTCGAAATCCACGGCAGGACCCGTGCAGTCCTTGAATATCTCGGAATCCAGCTCGGGAGGAGTAGTTGTGCGGACAGCCTTCATTCTTACGGTAATGCGGTCTGTCTTTTCGCCGTTGGTGAACAGCTGACATTCGTCCTCGGGGTCTGCCGCCGTCAGGAAATTGCCCGGCAGTGTAACATTCAGGTTGCCCATTCTGTAAACAACGTCGCTTTTTCGGTAGCCTATGGGATATTCCGTTTCCATTTCGGGAACGTCATCTATATTCTGCGGTTCCTGTCCTGCCAAAGCACAAAGCTCCAGATATTCCTTTTTGGGGAACGGCAGAGTTCTGTCCAGGGACAGTGCCTTTTCCAGATGGGTCAGTGCGGCACCGTTAGCGTTGCGGTCTGACTCGGAACGTTCGGAGGGCTTGAAACAGCAGACGGAAGCCATCAAGTAAAGAGCATTGTTTCGGCTGTAAAGGGCGTCTTTTTCACGATTGCTCCAGATGAAAAAGTCCCTTGCGAAATCCTCTATCCCCTTTTCGGCAATACGCTTTTTCAGTCCCGCAATAGAAAATCTGCCAACGGGCGTAACGATAGTCCCGCCGATATTCTCGGGCATATAGCTGTTTGCATCATATCCCATACAATACTGATAGGGCGAAGCGGGACGCTCTATGGGTATCCGCAGGATATTTGCAAGCCATACGTTCATATGCTCCTTTTTCAGCCTGTTGAAATTTTTGTGCAGGCAGTAGCCTGTGGGGTCGGTTATCCGTATGTCCATACCCGTGTTATCCTCCAGCTCACAGAGGAGGTCAACAGCAGCGGCGTGAAAGCCTGCACCTGCGATATTTGTTTGGGCAGAGCCGCTTATCCTTGTGTCATTCACGGTCATTTTCATAATGCCGCTGTTGCAGAAAATAAGCATAATATTCTGCTCTCTCATTCCCATACGGCAGCCGTATTTTGCGGATAAGCGTTTCAGTTCGGGGATAAGCTTTGATTTATTTCTGAGCTTTGCGGAGAATTCGATTTTTATTGACATTTTTATAACTTCCTTTCGGGCATCGGACGACATATTACTGTATTCTTTATTTTAGCATATTCGGACGATTTTGTCAACAAAATACAAAATCGGGCAACCCGCAATAGCCGGGATTATCCGCAAAACGGAAGCAGCACTTGTATAGACGTACTGCTTCCGTTTTTACTCTAACTTTTTTGAATAAACAGACTTTATAAATGTTTTTTTCAATTCCTGAGATTTATAGAAAAAAGCTTGCTCCGACCTGCTGAGCCGTTTTTCTTCATATTTTATCGAAAGCAGCTCCACACTGCAAACATAATCGGCTATCTGAAGTAATCTGTACTCTGCGGGCGATGCTTTTCTGAATTCAACATTACTCAAAAGCAAATTGAGTATTGAATTTAAAACAAGATTTAGTTCCTGCTGACCATTATCATAGTAAACTATGACCTTATCGAACGATGAGAAATAATCCAAGTGATCATTAATAAAATTTTTCAGCCTTTTTGAGATCTGTGCCGTAAGTGCAAATTTATCTGCGGCTTCTTTCCTATTGATTTTGATTGTAGTATGCATAACAGGGAGATGGAGAAAGAACATTCTAATTTTATAGAGAAGCCTTCTTCGTTCATCTATGGTCATATTATGATAGGGAAATTCTCTTCGGATTATCGGACCTGTATGTATATATTCCGTACTTCCGCTCTCAGATAATTCCCTTTCAAGCTTTGAAATCTGCTCACTTATATCATCGTTTTGATTGTGAAATACCATAGTGACAAGATAATACGGCGAGTTATTATCAACCTTACCGAAATCACCCGATTCGTCAACAAATATACTCAATTCTTTCATTATCGTTCCTCGCACAAAAAAATGACGGGGAAGTGTCCCCGTCTGCGGTGGCCCAGATCAAAAGACCAAGCCAAAGTGTGATATATCACACTCTATTATATTCATATTGTAACATAATTATTATTGATTGTCAAGAATAATTTTTGGAATTTTATACTAATCTTCAATCGTTCTGTAGACAAAGACGGCAGGTAGAACACAGCCAATCAAGGAAAGCGACCGCAGGCGGGCTGTCGCCCGGCAAGGGAGCTTGACGCCGAGTGGCTGGGTTATAGCTGTCGGATTTGTCCATAGGTTGATTGAAGATTAGTATTATATACCTGAATCCAAAAATCGGGCGAGCATGAAACCGTTTCAGTCATCCGAAAATATACCGAAATAAAACACTCTCTTTACCTATAATTCACATTGTATACGGTTGCATTGCTTTCGGTGCAAACCTTTGTGCAATTTGTACGCAAATATCAGATTATATTAATAATATTTCTATTGCCAAAAAACGCCCTGTTATTCACAAACTGCTTGACATAACGCATAAAATAGTGTATCATAAAATTATGATAATTATTGTTAGTACACTGCAATAATTATACATTAGGGGGTATCGGTTATGAAAGGAAAGAAACTAAAAGGCTTTACGCTTATTGAGCTTATAGTGGTAATTGCCATAGTTGCATCACTGGCTGCCATTCTTACGCCTTTATTCTTTGGAATGGTCAAGGAAGCGAGAGTTTCCAAATATCAGGCACAGGCAAGGCACGTTTACGAAGGCGTGCAGCTGGCACTGACGAACCTCAATGCACAAGGCGGAATATACGCTCCCGATTCGATATATACGGGTGCTGCCGACGGCATAGCCCACAGCGGCGGCGGAAACGACGACTGCGATGTTCACAAATATCTCGGAAACGCATTTGACGGATATTTCGGCTTTAAGGTGGACAGTGCAGGAATCGGCTGCACATATGCCGTATGGAGTGACAGACCTATCAACGACGCCGATGTTATCAGGTTAACTCCCGATGAGGTCATGCAGAGTATGAGTTCAGCTATGCCTATGGGCTGCTATTATCCCAATAATGATGTTAATAATGATATTAACCCGTGATATACGGGAGATCCGCCGCCGTAAATGACGGCGGATTTTTTTCGTTAAAATCACGAAGATTATTGACAATTCCGTATAAGTATGGTATAATTCAATAGGTTAAAAACGGATAAATGATCCGTTTCAACGGATAAATGATCCGTTTTACGGAATAAATATCCGTTTCGGATAATTTGTCCGCAAAAATAAAATGAAATGAGGAAATAAAATGCCCGCAAATATTGTTATCGGTACTCAGTGGGGAGATGAAGGCAAGGGTAAGGTCATTGACATTCTTGCTTCCAGAGCGGATGTTGTAATCCGTTCGCAGGGCGGAAACAACGCAGGACATACCGTTGAAAGCAACGGTGAGGTCTACAAGCTTCATCTTATACCATCGGGTATTCTCTATAAAGATACCCTCTGCCTTATCGGTGCAGGTGTAGTTCTCGACCCTAAGGATCTTTTGGGCGAGATAGACGGAATGAGTGCAAGAGGTATCTCATTTGACAATCTGAAGATCGACCCCAGAGCACATATCATTATGCCTTGGCATATCAAGCTGGACGGTCTTTCCGAAAAGTTTAGAGGCGGCTCCGATATAGGAACAACAGGCAGGGGCATCGGTCCTACATATATGGACAAGTACGAGCGGTGCGGAATCCGCTTCTATGACCTTGTTCACCCCGAGATATTCGCCGAAAAGGCAAGAAGCACAGGCAAGCTGAAAAACAAGATCATCACCGAGGTATACGGCGGCGAGCCTGTGGATATTGAAGCGACTATCAAGGAATATACCGAGTACGGAAAGCGGCTGGCAGGCTATCTGGCGGACGTTTCCGTTATGGCATACGAAGCACATAAGGCAGGGAAAACTATCCTCTTTGAGGGTGCACAGGCTACTCTGCTGGATATAGATTTCGGAACATATCCCTACGTTACCAGCTCCCACCCTCTGGCGGCAGGCGTATGCGTAGGTACGGGAGTAGGTCCTCGTGTTATCGACAAGATATACGGCGTTGCCAAGGCTTACACCACACGAGTTGGAAAGGGTCCCTTCCCCACCGAGCTTAACGACGAAACGGGAGATTTCATCAGAAATCAGGGTCACGAGTTCGGAACGGTTACAGGCCGTCCCAGAAGAACAGGCTGGTTCGATACAGTTATCGTTCGTCACGCTGTTCGTGTAAACGGTCTGGACTGCCTTGTTATCAACAAGCTGGATACTCTCAGCGGCCTTGACAAGCTGAAGATTTGCGTTGCATATAAGAAGCCCGACGGAACTATCATCAAGGATTACCCAGCCGCTCTTGAGGAGCTTGCAGAATGCGAGCCCGTTTACGAGGAGCACGAAGGCTTCAACGAGGATATTTCGGGCTGCAAGACCTTTGACGAGCTTCCCGAGGTCTGCAAGAAGTATATCGAACGTCTTGAAGAGCTTTGCGAATGTCATATCGGTATGATAGGCGTAGGCCCCGACAGAGCTCAGCAGCTGGAAAGATAATTTAGCGAGCAAATATAAATAGCCTCCCCGTCAAAAGGGGCGACACCTTTATCATTTCGTTTGTTAATTAGCGAAATGATAAAGGTTTGTCGCTCGGTATCGGTAAAACTTCTTTGTCGGTACCTACCTAATGATGGGGAGATTTTACTTTACAGAACAAATCTCTTTGTGATGGAAAACTTGGCATATTTTTTTAATTACTTTGGGAATACCGTTCAATGTATGTTTCCGACTCAAAGCGAGGGAGTGTTAATATGTACGGGGCAATATATGGCGATATTATCGGTTCATACTATGAAGTACACTGTACAAAAAATGTAGACTTCGAATTTCATCGTGACAGTACCTTCACAGACGATACCGTACTGACAGCAGCCGTATGCAAAGCAATACTTGACAACCCGCTTCCAATTAAAAGCATGGAACTTAATAATCGTGCTTTTGAATATGCTGTCAGGTATAAACAGTATTATTCTTTTTATCCGAATGCAGGATATGGGCAGATGTTTTCCAAATGGGCAGCTGACCACTCTGATTTCAGTAAACAGCACAGCTATGGCAATGGGGCAGCTATGCGTGCAGCACCGATAGGATATGCCTTTGATGATATTGATCAGGTTTTATTGCAGGCGAAAGCAAGTGCAGTATATACCCATGATCACAAAGAAGCGATAAAGGGTGCACAGGCTGTTGCATCAGCAGTTTTTCTTGCTAATAACGGAGCAAGCAAATCAGATATTCGTGAATATGTATGCCGCAAATTCAAATATGACCTTGACAGATCTGTCGATGAAATTCGCACCGAATATGCTTTTAATAGCAGAGCAGACCGCAGTGTACCTCAAGCAATAATCGCTTTTCTGGATTCGGAGGATTATGAAAGTGCCGTCCGCAATGCAGTTTCACTTGGCGGCGATGCCGATACAATGGCTTGTATTTCAGGTGCAATAGCCGAAGCGTTTTATCATAATATACCCGCCCAAATCGTAAAATTCTGCAACAGCAGAATAGACCATACCATAAAAAGCGTGGTAAATGAATTCAAAAAACACTATTCTTTACCGTAAAACTCAGCAAAATACCCTGCCGCAAGCTCACATTTCGTGAGATGCAGGCAGGGTATTTTCATATAAAAATATTCAGATCAATTCAGCACATAAATATTAACCTGACGTGCACCCCAGTCGCAGGAAGCGTCATAGCTCTCCATAAACAGGTCAACCACGATGCGGCCGTCAAGAAGTGCCGTGCCTGTGTCTGCGGCAATAGCATAGCCGTAAACAGCGGAATTGTCGGTGGTTGCAATGTACAGCTCAGTGCCGTAAGGGATGATTGCAGGGTCAACGGCAACATAGCCGACCATTGCAGTTCTGCCGCTGGCGGTCTTAGCACCGGGCTTTGCGGAATATGCACAGGATTTTCCCGTAATAACACGGCTGTATGAAACGGGAGCACCGTTCTCGTCAAAAACAAGGCTGTCGGGAGCGGTCAGCTGAGAAATGGGAGCAGCGGGACAGGTGCCCTTCACAACGACCTTATCCACAGGCTCGGTAACTTCCTTGCTTACGACCTCGGATTTGGATTCCTTGCCGTCTATGTAGGTCACAAGCTCTGTTATCTCAACAGAACCTTCCTCGCCCTCAACAACGACTTCCGAGTGACCAACAGCATAGTTGGGGTCATTCTTGTAATTTGTCTTGTAGTCGATGGTTTCCACGGAAACCTCATACTGCTTTTCCACAC
This sequence comes from uncultured Ruminococcus sp., assembly GCA_964540575.1. GTDB lineage: Bacteria > Bacillota > Clostridia > Oscillospirales > Ruminococcaceae > UMGS1889. Next base: position 64,924 of record CAZINI010000007.1, on the reverse strand, counting down.
GGTTGATGATAATTTCCGTGTTTTTATTTATCTTTTCATTAAGTCCCACGTTGATAAGGTCATCATCGTCAACGGTAACGCCTGCACCCTTGAGAACGTCAGCAACCGTTGCACCCGAACCCTCCTCGTAGGAAAGCTTGTGATCCTTGCCGTCCGCAGTGAGTGTAACCTCAAAGAACTGCGGCTCTGGTATTTCCTCAGGCTCTGTGTAATAGTATGCGGAAAGCCGCTCCTCAATTGCAGAGGGGTCTGCGGCGTCCTGTGCGTCGCCTGCAATGCCGCCGATAACTGCGGCAAGTGCCAGAGCGGTGAATGCAGAGCCTGCTATTTTTAAAACAGCCTTTTTCTGTGCGGATTCTGTTTCAGCCGAATCGTTAATTCGTGTAAATCTGCTCATAAATCGGTAGTTCCTTTCAAATACAAAGCTAGCCGTGCAGAACGGCGTTCGGTTAGTTACAAAATAATTACAGCGGCCGCTGTTTTCGTAACCGTTTTGTAGTCTTTCGTTATTATAGCTAAATTAAGGCTGTTTGTCAAACGAAAAACCGAGGGTCGAATTGTTGGAATTGCACAAAAGATACTTGTCCCCTCGACAGATAACCCTTGTTTTTAACCTTGTTTTCGTTGAACTTCCACAGAAAATTAACATTCACTTATGCAAATCAAACAAAACCCAAAAAACTGTTACCCAACACGCTTTTTCGCCTGTCAGAAACTGTCATTTTTGAGAACATTCTCCCACTTTTTCGGTAAAATAATTTGCAAAAATCTTTGATTTGTGGGCATATTTATTAAAATACGCTATAATGCAATTCGCATCTATATGCAGAATAAACAAACTTTTGCTTTTGCCGATTTGTTTTGGTTTGGAAGTTTCCTTTGAGATTTTTTTGCATTATATATAGTATATACTATAATAATAAAAAAACGGGACACTGCTTTAAAAGCAATGCCCCGCTCCAATTTCCGGGAAAAAATCACATATCGTAAACGTCCTCGGGAGAAAGTACCTTGAAGCCGTTTTCCTCCAAAGCGGCGGAAGCTGTTTCGTTATTCTGAACTCTGAGGATAACGTAAGCCTCGCTGTCGCTCTTGGAAATAAATGCGTACATATACTCAACGCTGATATTGGCGGCGTACAGAACCTCCACAGCAGCGGCAAGTCCGCCCGGCTTGTCGGAGATGCCGATAGCGATAACATTGGTGATGGAAACTGTGCATTCAGCCTCCTTCAGCACCTCACATGCCTTGTCGGGGTTATTTACGATAAGTCTGAGAATGCCGAAATCCTTAGTGTCAGCGATGCAAAGTGCCCTGATGTCAATGTCGTTGTCCCTGAGAAGTGCGGTAACGGCGGACAGCTTTCCGGGCTTGTTTTCTACGAAAATTGAGATCTGCTTTATGGACATAAGATTTTCCTCCTTTATGTAAAATAATGATGCATATCAGTCATGCAGCTTACGCTTGTCGATAACTCTTACAGCCTTGCCCTCGGAACGAGCGATGGTCTTGGGAGATACAAGATGTACCTTGGGACGGATACCCAGCATCTGAGTGATAGCAGCAACAAGCTCCTTCTCCTTATCCTGAATGTCCTTGACCTGATCGGAGAACTGTTCCTGGGACATTTCAACGTAAACGTCCAGAGTATCGGTGTTGTTCACTCTGTCTACCTCGATCTGATAGTTGGGAGCATAGCCCTGCTTGATAAGTACGGTTTCGATCTGGGACGGGAACACATTTACGCCCCTGATTATCATCATATCGTCGCTTCTGCCCATAGGCTTGGACATTCTGATAAGCGTTCTGCCGCAGGAGCACTTTTCTCTTGTCAGCACGCAAATATCTCTTGTTCTGTATCTGAGCAGAGGGAATGCTTCCTTGGTAATGCTTGTGAATACCAGCTCGCCCTTGCTGCCCTCGGGAAGCACCTCGCCAGTGTCGGGGTCGATTATCTCGGGGATAAAGTTATCCTCGTTAATGTGCATGCCGTGCTGCTCACAGCATTCAAAAGCAACGCCCGGACCGCTTGTTTCGGTCAGACCGTAAATGTCGTAAGCCTTGATGCCAAGGGACTTCTCTATCTCACGACGCATTTCCTCTGTCCAAGGCTCTGCACCGAAAATACCTGCTTTCAGCTTTATGTCATCGGGGGAAATGCCCATTTCCTTGATGGTTTCGCCGATATATGCAGCATAAGAAGGAGTGCAGCAGATGATAGTAGAACCAAGGTCCTGCATAAATTGGATCTGTCTTTCGGTATTTCCCGAGGACATAGGCAGGGTCAGACAGCCTACCTTATGAGAACCGCCGTTCAGACCGGGACCTCCCGTGAACAGACCATAGCCGTAGCATACCTGACAAACGTCGTCCTTTGTTCCGCCTGCCGCAACGATAGCTCTTGCACAGCAGTCCTCCCAAAGGTCAATATCGTGCTGAGTGTAGAATGCAACCACACGTCTGCCCGTAGTTCCGCTGGTGGACTGAATTCTTACGCAGTCAGACAGGGGCTTTGCCAGCAGACCGTAGGGATATGCATCACGAAGATCGGCCTTTGTAAGGAAAGGCAGCTTGTGAAGATCGTCCACCGACTTGATGTCATCGGGGGTAACTCCCTTTTCGTCCATCAGCTTCTTGTAATAAGGCACATTGTCGTAAACGTGCTTCACCTGAGCAACCAGACGCTCGCTCTGAAGCTTTTTCATTTCGTCATAGGGCATACATTCGATTTCTTTGTTCCAATAGTTTTCCACTTTTTTGACCTCCATTTATTTTTTAGCGTCAGAAGCCGAATATTCAGCGTCTGTGCTTAAAATACTTTGTTTTTCAGTATAAGCATAAGAATTATACCGACTGCCGAAAGGTAACCGATAACCGCCGACGATACTCCGCTGCGTCCGCCCATACCGCCTTCAACATTCAAATACTCCTTGCTGTCTATGGTTTCTTTTATGAGATATTCGCTTTCGTCATTTGAATTAAGAATAACCGTAACTATCTGACCCTCAGATAGTTTTTTGTTTTTATCAACGGTAAAATCGTCAATAATTCTGACTGTACCGTTCAACTCATATTCAATAACGGGGCGTCTGACGAAGTCGGTTCCTTTTGTTTCAAGTTCGCAGCTTTTTACTGTTCCGTAAACCTGAATGCTGTGTTTTTCAATGCTCCATATTTGATCATTAAATCGCCTGACATTTATAAGAGCGGCAGTTCCAAAAAATGCACACAGCAATGCAGCTGCTATCCAGATAAAATCCATAGTACCAAGCTTCACCCCAATATGCTTTATTTACCGCCCGCTTTTCTTCCCAATTCAAACGCCTTTTTATTCAGCTCCAGGAATTTCGGGGGAACACATTCCTCCAAAGCCTTCTGCCAAGCATCCTCGGGAAGCTCCATTTTCGTGGACACAACGCCCATCAGCACAACATTTGAAGCCTTCGGACTGCCCGCTTCCTCAGCAAGACCGAGAGCATCCACCGAGGTAACGTCCGCACCGAGAGCGGAAAGCTTGCCGAGAATGTCCTCGGGATATTTCGCCGCACCGGTGATTACAGGCATAGGGTCCATCTTCTGCTCGGAAACCACCAAATGTCCGCCCTTTTTCAGATAAGGCAGCCACCTTGCCGCTTCCAGCTGTTCAAAGGAAATGATAACGTCAGCCTCGCCCTTTTCGATAATGGGAGAGCAAACCTCATCGCCGTATTTTACATATGTAACAACCGAGCCGCCACGCTGACTCATTCCGTGCACCTCGGACACCTTAACGTCATAATTCTGTGCCAGCAGGACGTTTCCGAGAATTCTCGAAGCAAGCAGCGAACCCTGTCCGCCTACGCCTACTATCATAATAGATTTTGTATTCATCAGAAGATCCTCCTTATTCGCAGATAGCCCCGGGCTTGCACATTTCCCTGCAAATGCCGCAGCCTACGCACTGTGTATGGTCGATAACGCATTTACCGTCGTGAATGGAAATAGCGGGACAGCCAATTTTCAGGCACATTTTGCATCCGACGCACTTTGCACTGTCCACCTTAAGAGCGGGCTTGTGCTTGACATATTTCAGCAACGCACAGGGACGCCTTGAGATGATAACGGACGGTTCCTCCGCAGCCAGTTCTTCCTTGACAGCAGCTTCCACCTCGCTCATCTTATACGGGTCAACCACTCTTACACGGTTGATGCCGCAGGAACGGCAGAGTGCTTCCAAATCTATCTTAGCGGCGGGGTCGCCCTTGATATTGTAGCCCGTGGTGGGGTTCTGCTGATGACCCGTCATACCCGTGATGGAATTGTCGAGAATAATAACGGTAGAATTTGTGGCATTGTACGCAATGTTCACAAGCCCCGTGATACCGCTGTGGATAAAGGTAGAATCTCCGATAACGGCAACGGCTTTCTTCTCAAACTCCGCTCCCCTTGCCTTGTTCATACCGTGCAGACCGCTGACGGAAGCACCCATACAAATGGTAGTGTCCATAGCCGAAAGCGGTGCGGACGCTCCCAGAGTGTAGCAGCCAATATCTCCCGAAACAACGCATTTGAGCTTGTTCAGCACATAGAAAACGCCCCTGTGAGGACATCCCGCACACATAACGGGAGGACGAACGGGAACATTCTCGGAAAATTCGGAAAACTCTTTCTTTTCGCCCAGCAGCTTATCTGCAATAATAGCCTGAGAAAGCTCGCCTGTAAATCCAAATATTTCCTTGCCCTTAACGGCAACGCCTATCTTTTTGCAGTGGCTTTCGATAATATCGTCCAGCTCTTCGATAACATAGACCGTTTCACACTGAGCGGCAAAATCCTTTATCAGCTTAACGGGCAGAGGATTTACCATTCCCAGCTTAAGATAGGAAGCGTTCTTTCCGAATACCTCCTTGGAATACTGATATGGTGCACCCGAAGTAATGATGCCTATCTTCTTATCGTTGTATTCAACACGGTTGAGAGGACAGTTTTCCGCATATTCACGGAGAGCTTCCGTTCTCTCTTCAACCTTGACATGAAGCTTTCTTGCATGTGCGGGAAGGGTGACATACTTTGAAGCGTCCTTCACATATTCTTTCAGGGGACGTTCCTCACGTTCGCAAAGCTCCACCACCGACTGAGAATGGGAAATCCTCGTTGTCATTCTGACGATAAAGGGCGTGTCAAACTTCTCCGACAGCTCATAAGCAAGCTTCGTGAACTCCTTAGCCTCGGAGGAATCCGCAGGCTCTACCATAGGCACCTTTGACGCAATTGCGTGATGACGGGAATCCTGCTCGTTCTGAGATGAATGCATTCCCGGGTCATCTGCAACACCGATAACAGCACCGCCGTTCACTCCCGTGTACGAGAATGTGTACAGCGGATCGGCTGCAACGTTCAGCCCGACATGCTTCATAGCACAAAACGACCTTGCCCCCGCAATAGAAGCACCCGCAGCGACTTCAAGAGCGACCTTTTCATTGGGAGCCCATTCGCAGTAGATCTCGTTATATTTGGCAGCAGCCTCGGTGATCTCGGTGGACGGTGTACCGGGATAGCTGGAGCAAACGGTAACACCCGCCTCATAAAGACCTCTTGCAAAGGCTTCATTTCCAAGCATAAGCTTTTTCATAATCAATAAAGTTCCTTTCAATTTTTTAGTGATTTCATCATAAAACTAATTATATCATATTTTTCACCAAAATGGAATACCTTTTGACAAAAAAATTATGCAGATTTTTTAGGAATACGGAAATAAAAAACGCAGGTCTGCCTAGGAAACAGACCTGTGCCTTTTTGATGGAAACATAAAATTAGTCTTCCAATGTCTTTTGAAGATTTTCAATGATTTTTGCCATTTTTTTGTTTCGCTTTTCTTCGTCCTTTTCCTCTATAACTTCTTTCAGTGCGTCAATCACAAAACGGATAAATGCCTTGAACTGACTGTCTGTTTGTCCCATACATTTCACCTCCTAGTGACTTATACTATTTCCTAATCAACCTATAGACAAGGTCTATAGGTTGATTCCCACCGCTTTGCGGTGGGTGCGGCGAAGCCGCAAAGGAAAGCCGTACAATACTAATTCCGTCAAAACCGACGGTTTTGACTTGCCGCCTTTTAGGCGGCTCTCCTTATAGACTCTGTCTATAAGGAGATTAGGAATTAGTATTATTCCTCATAATATTATTATACCATAGTTTACACCGATTTGCAAGCGGATATTTGCATAAATATTAGAGCTGACGGAAATCCACAAAAAATCAGATTTTTGTTAAAACTGCACAAATTTAACTTTTATAATTCATTCATTTAATAAAATGTTTCAGAAATAGTTGAAATTTGTTTGCGGATAGTGTATACTATTTAATAGATGATGTCCGACCGAACGGACAATCCCGTGTAAAGGAGTTTTTATCTATGGAAGATGCAAAATTCGCAATCGGTGCCATTGCCGATAAAATATGTGCACTGTTCGCAGGCAGCGAAAACGACGCAAGTGCTGTTATCCCCGTAAATATCAAGACCAAGCACCTTGAAAAGCTTTTCGAGGAGTATAAGGAAAACGGCGAATACGGCGACGCTATGGAGATCGCCCTGCTGCTTTTCGATTACGATGGGGCAAAGAGCTTCACAAGCCTGTTCGAGCTGCTTATCGACGAGGAAATGTACGATGAGGCTTCGGGAATTTCCTTCCTGTTTATCCACAAGAGCGAGAGCAGATATATGTACAAGCTGTTCACCCACCTGTGCGACAGTGAGGAATTTGAGCGTGCAAAGGCTATTGCCGAGCAGCTCAGCGACGAGGGCGACGACCACTACATAATCCAGCTTTTCGACGTTTTCTGCGACAATTCCGACTACGACAGTGCAGAGGATATTGCCTTCAAGTTCAACGAGAGAGGCGACGCAAGCTATTGGAAGAAGCTGCGTGAGGTCAAGAAGAGCAGAATGTAATACTAAACACCCATTAATCACGGGAATCTCTCGGCGTAAAAACCCTTATACGCAAAATTCTTTTCAACAGTTTACGCTTTTTACTCCGATTTCTTCTCCGTGATTTAAATGGTGTTTATTATAAGCTCAGTCTGAAATTTGCAAAAATATTGCCCGACGGTTTGAAGTGCCGTCGGGCGTTTTTTCGTTTTACAAAAGTGCCTCCGAATTAGTCACAGGAATAATATCCTTATGCTCCGAAAGCATTTTGCAGAGCTTTTCTATCCTGTCCCAGTTGTTATCGACATCGAACTCATAGCTGTGTCCCCAAACGTAAAAGACCATCTTTTCGTCCGACTGCTCGGCAATAAACCGTTCGGCAAGCTCAAAAAGCTTCTCGTCCTTGTGGTGACAGGTGGACATAAACCGAAGCAGATCGGTCTGCGGGGCAAAATTTCCCGTAGTCCCGCAGGTACGGGCATATTTTATGCCGTGCTTTGACAGGGCAGCCACTACCCTGTCATCATACTGACCGTACGGATATGCACAGCCGACTATCTCACAGCCGAACATTTCCGAGAGATTTTCAATGTCCTTGCCTATCTCATAGTCAAGAGTCTTGTCGTCCAGCTCAAAGGGGAGCGGGTGGGTCAGGAAATGGCAGGCTATCTCGTGACCGTCGTAGAGATCACCTATTTCCTCGGCGGTCATTCGTCTTATGTGAACGCCGTTGTTGTCCCAGCAGCTGTCCTCGCTCATTATGCCCGAATTGAGGTTAAAGGTGCATTTCATACCGTACTTGTTGAATATCTCCACAAGCCGTCTGTCCTGAGTAACGCCGTCGTCATAGCTGAATGTAACGTATTTCATAGCACCCTCCGTTATCTTCCCAGCGGGAAAACCTTATCCTCTGCCAGCTCAACAATTCGCTCAATAGCAGGCTTCAGCTCGGTCATACTTCCGCAGTTGTCAACACCGTTGGACGTCCATGCCATAAGACCGTTCCAGCCGTTGTTATAGGCGTTTTCATACTCCTGAACTATCGTCCTGCCGCTTTCGCTCACGACCGCACATTCGCCGATAACGCAGGGCTTTGTTCCGTCCAGACCGAAATCAACGGGAGTTGTTTCAAAGGGATAGCCCATATATTGATTCTGCCAGAAATAATAGTGAGTTGAATAGAAGTCCAGATATGCCTTGTCGCCGCCAAGACTTTTCAGGAAATCATCGGAAACATAGTTGCCGCTCTGCTTGTCGGAATTGTACTTTATCATGCCAAGTCCCACGGTAACAAGAGCGTCCTCGTCCTTTTCGTGGATAGCAGCGGCACATTTTGCGAAGAAGTTGGACATATGCTCCCAGCCTATCTTGCCGCATTCATCATTCTCGACCACCCAATCGGGCTCATTCATCAGGTCGATAGCCCAAAGATAGGGTTCGTCCTTGTATCTGTCCATAAACGGGTCAACATACAGATCTATGTAGCTTTGAATAAACGCATCGTCCTGCACCATCATACGGAACTGCTCTGCACCTGCATTTCCGTCCTTGAAATGGTCGAAGGACATAAATGTGGGCATAAGGTATATCTTATGCTTCTCGGCAATGTCAAACAGCTTGTCAAGGTCCTCCCAATGCTTTTCGTTGACGTTTTTCACCTCGCCCGTGGACTTCATACGCAGCACCGTCTGACCTGCACAATTTATCCATACTCTGGACGCATTTACGCCTGTTTCATGGAGCATAGCAAAATGCTCGTCCCAGAATGCTTCGTCAAAATTTCCGCCGAAATCGTTCCAGTTATTCCAAGGGGTGTTTACGCCGTTTATCCATATCTCCTTGCCGTCAACGACGAACTTTGTCCCGTCAATGGAAATTTTCACATTTCCCGAACCGGTTGAAACGGCAGTGTCGGCATCAGCCGATACCGTATCCTCACCGACAGTTTCGGAAGCCTCCGACGGCTTTTCGGACGCCCCGCAGCCCGAAGCGGACACGGAAAATATCATCATAAGTGCAGCTGCAAATGCTTTTGCTTTATTGTTCATCATATTCCCCTCCATTTATTCAACCGAAATAATATAGTAGTAAACGGGCTGACCGCCGTTTATAAGCATTATCTCAACATGACCGAACTTGGTTTTCATAATTTCAGCCAGTTCCTCGGCTCTCTCGTCGGAAACGTCCGAGCCGTAAATCAGGGTAACATACGCAGAATCGCCCTTTATCATACGCTTTGTCAGCTTGTATGCAGCCTTGGAAACGTCCCTTTCAAGGAATGCCAGCTTGCTGTTTTCCAAAGCCAGAATATCGCCCTTCTTGATATTTTTGCCCTCGTAAAGAGAATCTCTTGCGGCAAATGTGACCTGACCCGTAGAAACTCTTTCTATCGCCTTGGTCATCTCCATGCGATTGTCGGAGAAGCTTGCCTCGGGGTCGTAGGACATCATCGCCGTTATTCCCTGTGGGATAGTCCTTGTGGGAATAACGCAGACACGGCGTTCGGACAGCTTTGCAGCCTGCTCAGCCGCCATGATTATGTTTTTATTGTTCGGCATAACGAAAACCGTTTCCGCAGGCGTGCTGTAAACTGCTCTGAGAATATCCTCTGTGGACGGATTCATGGTCTGACCGCCCCGTACAACGCAGTCCGCACCCAGATTTCGGAACAGCTCCTCAATGCCCTTGCCCGCCGCAACAGCAACAAATCCGAAAGGCTTCTCCGCCTCCACGGGAACAATGCCCTCATTTTTCGCCGCAGCCGCCTTGCTTTCGTGCTGCATACGCATATTGTCTATCTTCATATTGGTGAGAGCACCGAATTTCAAGCCCTCCTCAATAGCCTTGCCCGGGTGGTCGGTATGAACGTGTACCTTTATAATATCCTCGTCATCGACTACAACAACGCAGTCGCCGATAGTTTCAAGATACGCCCTCAGTGCAGAAGCGTCCTTGCTGTCGGGGGACTTGTTCACGATAAATTCGGTGCAGTAGGTGAAGGTTATCTCCTCGTCCCCCGCCGCCGCAGCAGCAGAAATGCTGACGGACGCCGAACCTACCTCCACGGGAACAACAGCCTCTCCGCCGTTGAAAACGTCCCTCATAGCATTCCAGATAAGTGTCAGACCCTTGCCGCCTGCGTCAACAACTCCCGCTTTTTTCAGCACGGGAAGCTGTTCGGGAGTCTGTGCAAGGGCTTCCTCAGCCGCCTTGCAGACGTCCCCCCAAAGAACGGCGGGGTCGTTTACCAGATGTGCCGACTCGGCAGCCTTTTCCGAAGCCACTCTTGCTACTGTCAGAATAGTGCCCTCGGTGGGGTTCATGACCGCCTTGTAAGCCGCCTTTACGCCATTTTCAAGGGCAATGCATATGTCCTCACAGTCTATCTCCGACTTGCCTGCCAGACCCTTTGAGAAGCCTCGGAAAAGCAGCGAAAGTATAACGCCCGAGTTTCCCCGTGCACCTCTCAGCATAGCGGAAGCGGCTGTCTTGGCAATATCCCCCGCCGAAAGGTCATCGCTTGCTGCCATAAGCTCCTTTAAGGCGTTGGACATAGTCATTGACATGTTGGTTCCCGTGTCGCCGTCGGGTACGGGATAAACATTCAGCTCGTCCACCTCTTTTTTCATATTGGAGATGGTAACAGCAGCTGAAATATAGGCATATTTCAGGGTTTTTCCGTCTATCAATTCAAACATTCCTTTCTTGGGAGAATCAGGAGCACACGTCCTCCACGAACACGCTGACTCTTGAAACGGTCAGTCCCGTATCCTCCTCAACAGTGTATTTTATCTTATGTGCAAGGCTGTCGGTGGCTGCGGATATATTTGTGCCCAGCAGCACGGAAATATGCAGCTCTATCTCAAGCTTTCCGTCCCGGCACCTGACCGAAACGCCGTCCTCGGGAGAGGGCTTATGCTTTATCCGCCTTGCGAAATCCTGCCGAAAGCCGCAGGGATTCATATCCGCAACGCCGAAGCATGCACCCGCAGTGTGACCCACAAGCTTTTTGAGATATTTATCGGTAAGAGTTATTTTTCCGAGATGGGTTTCAAATTCAGCCATACCGAACGACCTCCTTGTTTTTATTTACATAAATATTATTATACCACACATTTTCCCATACTTCAATAGCAAGTCAAGGAAAATTTTCAACAATTGAGCAATTTTCGGTTTCGTCAATGTCCATAAAAACTTTTCCGAAAATAAAATTATTTTATTAATAATATCCTCTTGAAAAATCTATGAAAACGTTTTATAATGGAAAAGGACAAAGGAGGGATACCATTGAGCGAACTCAGAGCAATAGGCTCGAGAATTGACCTGACAAGCTGCGACAAGCTTGACTATTACAACCTTGTTTCCGACCTTCTCGACAACGAGCTGGTCATGAAAATGAAAGAATTCACACATCACGGCAGCACTACCTGCTTTCAGCACTGCCTGAATGTGTCCTATTATAATTACCGTATCTGCCGCCTGTTTTCGTGGAATACAAGGGCTGCCGCCAGAGCGGGGCTGCTCCACGACCTGTTTTTGTATGACTGGCACACCTACAAGCCTGCCAAGGGCGAGCGGCTTCACGGCTTCACCCACGCAAAATGTGCACTTGACAACGTTATGGAGAATTTCCAGATAACCGAGCTGGAGAAGGACATAATCGTTAAGCATATGTTCCCGCTGAATATTGCCCTGCCACGTTATCGTGAAACGGTGGTCATTATCCTTGTGGACAAATACTGCGGGCTTATCGAAGTCGCTGCAAACATTGCAGCAGTTATGGGCTACGCCGCCGCTTCGATGATAGGAACTATCAGAAGCAAATGGCTTGAGGTATTCTCCCCCGAGCAATAATATAATAATATAATAGTATAATTGAGAAATCTTCCGTATGCTGCCGTATGAGCGGCATTGTACGGGAGATTTTTTTGTTTAATGAATAATTCATAATTCATAATTAACTACGCATTGAGAATTGAGAATTATTTTTGTGTAAATTGCATTAAAATCGGCGAAAAAATTCTTTTTATTTTACTGATTTATTTCTTTGCGGACGGTTGCAATTTAGCGGAAACTGTTGTATAATATATTCAGTGGTTAAAAGTGGTCAAAAGTGGTGAAACTAACCGCAAAATATTCGGATAATGAGGTCCGTTCCCTTAAATGATGAAGGGAGCGGCTTTCGGCGGCTTTACGGAAGGAGGGGGAAGCAATGGCAGGCAGCTCATTAATGGGTACTTACAGCCATAATATCGACGCTAAGGGCAGAATGAACTTCCCTACCAAGCTCCGTGAATCGCTGGGCGACAGCTTCATTATCACAAGAGGTCTGGACGGCTGCCTTTTCGTCTACTCCCGTGAGGAATGGGCGGTCATGGAAGAAAAGATAAGCAGTATGCCCCTTTCAAAGGGCAAAAACGTTCAGAGATTTTTCTTCTCCAACGCCGCCGAGATCGAAGCTGACAAGCAGGGCAGAATACTTATCCCCGCCCACCTCCGTGAATATGCGGGGCTTGAAAAGGACGTTATGGTCATCGGTGCAGTAAACCGTGCCGAGATTTGGGATAAGGAAAGATGGAACAAGCTGAACGATTCCTTCTCCGAGGATATGCTCACCGAGGCGATGGACGAGCTTGGCTTCTGATGAAAGGCTGATTTATGGAATTCAAACATATCCCCGTGCTTCTCGATGAAGTCATCGAGGGACTTAGTATAAAGCCCGACGGCATTTATATCGACGGTACAGTGGGCGGTGCAGGACATTCCTCCGAAATAGCAAAGCGGCTCACAACGGGAATGCTTGTAGGTATCGACCGTGACCCCGACGCCGTTGCCACCGCCACAGAACGCCTTTCGGGATATAACGCCCAAGTGGTCAGAGGAAATTATGACGAGATAAAAGAAATATGCAGTCGGCTGGATATTTCGGGGGCTGACGGCATATTGATGGATCTGGGAGTTTCCTCCCATCAGCTGGACGAGGCGGAAAGAGGATTTTCCTATCACAATGACGCCCCGCTGGATATGCGAATGTCACAGGAGGGCATTTCCGCAAAGGATATTGTCAACGGCTTCTCCCAAAAGGAGCTTTCGGACATTATCTTCCGCTACGGCGAGGAAAAATTTGCGGGACGTATTGCCGCAAATATCGTCAAAGAGCGGGAAAAAGCCCCAATCGAAACAACTTTGCAGCTTGCGGATATTATCAGAGCGTCCGTCCCCGCTGCCAAAAGACGGGACAAAAATCCCTGCAAAAAGACCTTTCAGGCAATAAGAATTGCCGTTAATGACGAGTTTGCTCATCTTGAACGTGCCCTGAACGACGCATTCGATATGCTTAACCGGGGCGGGAGATTATGCGTTATCACATTCCATTCCTTGGAGGACAGAATAGTTAAGCAGCATTTTGCGGAATTTTGCAGGGGCTGTACCTGCCCGCCGGATTTTCCCGTATGCATATGCGGAAACACCCCGAGAGGACGGCTTGTGCTGAGAAAGCCCGCCGAAGCGTCCGAGGAGGAGCTTGAAAGAAACGTCCGAGCAAGAAGTGCAAAGCTCAGGATCATAGAAAAATTATAGTGTAGAATGAAGTTAAATATACGAGGAAAGGGGTCGGTGTTATGGCTGACAGAAATAATTTAGCCTATGACCTTTCAAGATTTGAAGAAAGAGTGCCCGAAGAAAAAGTTAAAATAAGGCTCACTCAGAAAAGAGGTATGGTCAACGCCGGCTCCGCTCCGAAAGCTATCGTTACTATCGCCATGATAGGATTGGCTATCAGCACGATAGTTATCTCAAAGGTGGAAAATGCCCAGCTTTACAGAGAAATAAGGATACAAAATCAGTCCATCTCTCAGCTGCAGGACGAAAATAACCGTATGAGGTCGGAGATAGACGGCAGAAGCTCTCTGAAAAATGTGGAGAATTATGCCGAAAATGTCCTCGGTCTGGAAAAGCTGAATAAATCTCAGATAGAATATATCAAGGTCGAATCGGACAGCGTCGTGGAGATACCCGAGGTCAAGGAGGACTTCTTTACCTCCCTGAGAAATAAGGCTGTGGAGATATGGGAATATATCAGCGGCTGATATACGGGAATTTTTTCTCGGCGGACAGGTATTGAACCGCATTTTTTCTAATAAGATTATAACGGGGCTGCATAATTTCTTGCAGCCCGTGTTTGATTAAAGGGAGGAATATCATAATGTCGCTGAAGCCGACCTCAAAAATGGTCAACAGACTCAGATTTTGCGTTGTGCCCGTTATGCTGGTATTTATCGGCTATGTGGTTTTCCACCTGTTTACCGTGTCCGTGCAGGACAGTGCCAAGTATCAGGCTATGGCAAACGACAAGCAGTTCCGCAGCATTACCGTGAACGCCAACCGTGGCAGCATCTACGACTGCAACGGTAAAATACTTGCACAGTCTGCCACCGTTTACACCATTGCCATAGACCCCGCTCGCATTGACGACATAAAGGACCCCGTTGAAAAGGAGCGTCAGAAGAAGGTCATCGCCGACTGCCTTACGGAAAAGCTGGGCGTTGACAGGCAGATCATCCTCGATAAGTATGAGAAAACCCACCGTCAGCAGGAGAATATCGCCACTAAGGTGGAAAAGCAGGTCTGGGACGACATAAACGCATATCTCACCGAGCAGGAGATAGACTCTATGCTGGTGTTTGCTCAGAATGACACCAAGCGGTATTATCCTCAGAACGAGCTTGCCGCTGCCGTTATCGGCTTTACCAACGCCGAGGGCGACGGTCAGTACGGCATTGAGCTGCAATATAACGACTATCTGGCAGGCGTTGACGGAAAAATAATCTCCGCCACCGACGCAAACGGCAAGGAAATGCCCTATAAAAACGATAAAATGTACGAGGCACAGAACGGCAACTCCCTCTACCTTACGCTGGATATGACCCTGCAGCATTATCTGGAAAAGGCTCTCGAAAGCACTGTTTCCGACTTTAACCCGCAGAACAGAACATGCGGCATCATTATGGAAGCAAAAACGGGAGCTGTCAAGGCTATGGCAAGCGTCCCCGGCTTTAACCTGAACGACCGCACAACTATTTACAGCGAGCTTGACAGGGCAAAGCTTGCCGAAGTCACCGATGAAGAGGAATATGACGAGCTTTACGCCGCCCTAAGAGAGAAGCAGTGGAAAAACAAGGCAATTTCCGAGAGATATTACCCCGGTTCGGTATTCAAGGTAATTACCGGTTCATCGGCTCTGGAGGAAAAGGTCATCTCCCTGAACTCGACCTTTAACTGCGGCATGACCATCAACGTCGCAGGCACTCCCTTCAACTGCTGGGCTAACTATTCCCACGGCACTCAGGATTTCACCACAGCTATGACAAACTCCTGCAACCCTGCCTTCGTCCAGATAGGACAGGCACTTGGAGCGGAAAATTTCTGCAAATATTTTGCAGCCTACGGTCTTACCGAACCGACAGGCATCGACCTGCCCTCGGAAGCAACAAGCCTTTACGTCCCATACAGCAGAATGGGTCCCGTTGAGCTTGGTTCCTGCTCCTTCGGTCAGACCACGACCCTCACCCCCATTCAGATGATTACCGCATATGCGGCGGTCATTAACGGCGGTCAGCTGGTTACACCATATGTTGTGGATAAGATAGTCGATGCAAACGGAAATGTTGTGAAAAAAGCCGAGCCGAATATCAGACGTCAGGTAATATCCGAGGAAACCTCCGCTCAGATGCGTCAGGTTTTGGAGGACGTTGTAAATACGAAAAACGGTTCAAACGCTTACATACAGGGCTATAAGATCGGCGGAAAATCCGGTACATCTCAGAATCAGGAGGAAAACAACCGTCTGAACAGAGAGGATATTTACGTTTCGTCATACTGTGCGTTCGCTCCCGCCGATGACCCCGAGATAATCATTCTTATTATGGTAGACTGGCCTACGGGCAAGGATTACTACGGAAGCGTCGTGGCTGCCCCCGCAGTTGCAGACGTTCTTAAAGAAGCACTTCCCTATCTGGGATATTATCCCGAATATACCGAAGAAGAACTGGCACAGATGGATATTACTCTCCCCGATGTGGTGGAGCAGTCCGTCACAACAGCCTCCGACACACTTACGGCACTCGGTCTGAACCCCGTTGTTATCGGCAATGGCGAAGAAGTCACAGGTCAGGTACCTGCACGAGGAAGCTCCGTCCGCCGAAACGGTAAGGTCATTCTCTATACCGATGAAGAATATGAGGAAAAGACAGTTGAAGTCCCCGACCTTACGGGAATGACGCTGTCCCAGGCAAATGAAACGCTTGCAGCCTATGACCTGAACCTTAAAGTCAGCGGCGGTGCGGCACAGCGTGAGGGTGCGTTGGCGACACTCCAGAACTATACCCCCGGTGCGTCCGTGCCCAAGGGAACTATCGTGGAAGTAGTATTTGTGGTAAAATCCGATGGATAAATTTTCAGGCTTTGGAAATAATATCCCGTAAAACTCCGATCGAAAGGAATCTTTTATATGAAACTCGCACAGCTTCTCGAGGACGCAGGAAAATACGCAGAATACAGGGCTGACACTGAACTTATAACGGAAAATCCCGAAATAAGCGGCGTTTCCGATTTTACGGGAGATATTGCCGAGGGCTTCATCTTCGTGTGCGTTAAGGGCGGACGGTTTGACGGTCACTCCGCCGCCGCCGATATGCTTGAAAAGGGTGCGGCAGCTGTCGTATGCGACCATGACCTTGGGCTTCCGAGGCAGATAATTACCGAAAACCCCCGCTGTTTTTACGGCTATCTGACAGCGGCATGGCACGGTCACCCCGAAAAAAAGCTGACCCTTGTGGGCGTTACGGGTACAAACGGCAAGACCACCATGACTACCCTTATCCGTGACATTCTCGCAAGGGACGGCAGAAAGGTCGGTCTTATCGGCACCACGGGCGTATTTTCGGGAAATTCTCCCATTGAAAGGGACGAATCCACCCCCACAACCCCCAAGGTGGGCGAGCTTTACCGAATCTTCGACAGAATGTGCGGTGACGGCTGCACGGCTGTTGTTATGGAGGTCACCTCCTTCGCCCTGGACCAGAACCGCATAGGTCCCGCATTTTTCGATTACGCTGTTTTCACAAATCTCACCCAGGACCATCTTGACTATCACGGAGATATGGAAAGCTATTACCGTGCAAAGCGGCTGCTTTTCTACCGCTGCGGATTTGCCGTTGTGAATACGGACGATGAATACGGAAAACGCCTGTTTTCCGAAATTTCCTGCAATAAATGCTCCTACGGTCTGCACCCCGATGCCGATGTAAACGCTCGGGACATTGCCGCAAAGGGCGATAAAATACACTTTATCCTCAGCGACTGCGGGACGGAATATCCCATATCAGTCGGCATGATGGGACGGTTCAATGCCGCAAATACGGCGGCTGCCGTTAAGATCGCCCTGAAAATGGGCGTTTCGGCGGATACCATTGAAAAGTCCCTTGAAGAAAGCAAGGGCGTTCGTGGACGGTGCGAAATTATCCCCACAGGACGGGATTTTATGCTTATCTGCGACTATGCCCATTCCCCCGACGCTCTGGAAAACGTCCTGCCTGCACTGAAAGAGCAGGTCACGGGACGGCTTATCTGCCTTTTCGGCTGCGGCGGCGACAGGGACAAAACAAAGCGTCCCAAAATGGGTGCGGCGGCGGAAAAATACGCCGACTATCTTATTGTTACCTCGGATAATCCCCGAAACGAGGACCCCGATGCGATAATTGACGACATTTTCACGGGACTGACAGGCAAAAAGCCCTGCGACCGTATCACCGACCGAAAGGAAGCTATTTTCCATGCAGTGAAAATTGCCGAAAAGGGCGACTTGGTGCTGCTGGCGGGAAAGGGTCACGAGGATTATCAGATACTTGCGGGCGGCAAGCATATCCATTTCGATGAACGTGAGATAGCTGCCGAGGCACTTGCACAATTAACTTAAATGAGGAACTTTTATGGAAAAAATAACTGTCGATGAAATATGCAAAGCCGTCAGCGGAAGGCTTAGCGGAATATCCCCCGAAACGGAAATAAACGCCGTTTCCTCCGATACAAGGAAGATAGAAGCGAGCTGCCTTTTTGTGGCAATAAAGGGCGAACGCTTTGACGGACACGATTTCGCCGCTTCCGCTGTCCAACAGGGTGCGGCTGCCGTCCTCTGCGAAAAAGAGCTTGACGGCATTCCGTCCATAGTCTGCGAAAGCACAAGAAAGGCTCTGCTTGACCTTTCGGGATATTACAGGCGAACTCTGCCCGTTAAGGTCATAGGCATTACGGGAAGTGTCGGCAAGACCACCACCAAGGAACTGACCGCACTGGCGGTATCATCGGCATTTTCGACCCTGAAAACCGAGGGAAATCTCAACAACGAAATAGGACTCCCCACCACACTTTTCCGTCTTGACAGAAGCTATAAAGCAGCTGTTATCGAGATGGGAATGTCGGGCTTCGGGGAGATAGAGCGGCTGTCCAAAGCCGCAAGCCCCGATGTCTGCCTGATAACCAATATCGGACTGTGTCATCTGGAGCAGCTGGGCAGTCAGGACAACATTTTAAAGGCAAAGCTGGAGATACTGACCGGTGCAAAGCCAAACGCTCCTCTTATCGTAAACGGCGATGATGAACGGCTTTTCCCACTGACCCGCTCCGTTACCGACCGAAAGGTCATCAGCTTCGGAATTGAAAATAAAAACTGCGATTATGTTGCCGAAAATATCGTTCAGGAGAAAGAAAAACTCCGTTTTGACATTGTTATGGACGGGAAATCTATCACCTGTGAGCTGCCTTGTATCGGAAAGCATTATGCTCTCGATGCGTTGGCGGCAGTGGCTGCGGCGGCGGAATTGGGTGCATCTCCCGAAAAGGCTGCGGCGGCTCTGGCAAGCTATGTTCCTGCGGGAATGCGGCAGAAAATCGAAAAAATAGGCGGATTTACCGCTGTTATCGACTGCTACAACGCCTCCCCCACCTCAATGAAGGCGGCTATTGACGCCCTTTGCGATATGAAATGCGTCGGCAGACGGGGTGCCGTGCTTGCGGATATGCTGGAGCTGGGCGAACGTTCCCCCGAGCTTCACGCCGAAATAGGCAGATATGCCGCCGAAAAAAAGCTGGATTACATTGCCTGCTACGGCAAAATGGCAAAATATATCGCCGCTGCCGCCGATGAAACGGGACTTCATTCGGGCAGCACCGATGACCCCGCTATGCTTGCCGAATGGCTGAGATCGAAAATCGCCGACGGAGATACGGTGCTTTTCAAGGGCAGCAGAGGAATGAAGCTTGAAAATATCATCAGCGAGCTTCGGAAAGGTTGAGTAGAATAAGATGGCTTTATGGATTAATGTTGTGACCGCCGCACTGGCGTTCGGAATTTCGGCAGCGGCGGGAATTTTTCTCATTCCCCTGCTTAAAAAGCTGCATTTCGGGCAAACTATTGAAAAGTTCGTAGGAGCAGCTCTGGAAAGTCAGAAGAAAAAGCAGGGAACGCCTATGATGGGCGGATTTATGTTCATTGTCGGCTCGCTGGTGGCTGCGTCGGTGGGCTTTATGCTCTGGCGTATGACCTCCGAAAACAGCGTACCTATGGGAAAAGACCTGCCCTTGCTCCGCATGCTCACCTGCATGGGCTTTGCCCTTTTAAACAGCGGTATCGGCTTTATTGACGACTACATAAAGGCGATAAAAAAGCAGAACAAGGGTCTGAACCCCAAGCAGAAAATGGTGATGCAGCTTGTCCTGACCGCCGCTTTCCTTTGGGTACTGAAGCTTCTCGGGGACGATACAAAAATACTTTTCCCCGTTTTCGGCGATGTTGACTTCGGGATATTCTACTATCCGCTGATGCTGCTTGCCCTTATCTATATCGTAAATGCGGTAAATCTCACCGATGGCGTGGACGGTCTTTGCTCGACGGTAACGGTGGTTTCCTCCCTTTCGCTGGTGATGATGCTTTCCCTTTCGGGACTGTGGGACTGCACTATATTCGGCGTGGCTGTTGCAGGCGGCTGTGTGGGATTTCTCGTGTGGAATCTTCACCCCGCAAAGGTATTTATGGGAGATACGGGGTCAATGTACCTCGGAGGTGCGGTAGCCGCTCTCGGTATGATGACGGGACAGCATCTGCTCTTCTTCCTTATCGCAATTGTGTATATATGCGAAGCACTTTCCGTTGTTATCCAGGTAATAAGCTTCAAAACAACGGGAAAGCGTATCTTCAAAATGTCACCTATACACCACCATTTTGAGCTTTGCGGCTGGTCGGAATACAAGATAGTTATCGTATTCTCCCTTGTGGGACTGGCTGCGGGCGTTATTGCAAATGCGGTTATGATGATATAATTTTTCAATGAGTGTACTTTCTCCGTCTTCGGCGGGGAAAGTACACAGAAACAAACAAATTCAAGGAGGCGTGTTGCATTGGCGGAGGCTGCCCGAAATATCAAATGGGACAAGAAAAAATCACGGGGCTACCAGGAAAAGATAATGCAGGGACCTATGGATCTGGTTTTCTTTTCCATAGTGTTCATACTGCTTGTGTTCGGACTTATTATGATGTTCTCCGCAGGCTATGCGTGGGCTATCAAGGAGGAAAACGGCGACGGAACGGCGTACGTTTCAAAGCAGCTTATCTTCTCGGCTCTGGGACTTACGGCAATGTATTTCCTTTCCTATTTCGATTATCATCATTTCCGAAATCCCATAATCGCTTACGGACTGTATGCTTTTCAGCTGCTGCTTCTGCTGCTGGTAAAATTTTCCCCGCTCGGTCGGGATCATAACGGAGCAAAACGCTGGCTCGCCATACCCGGCACAAACTTTGAGTTTCAGCCCTCGGAGATAACGAAGTTCGCTATTATCATAATTTTTGCGTATCTTATCTCCATGAATTACTCAAAGCTGGGGAAATTTTCCTACGGTGTTATGCCCTTTCTTATACTGCTGGGTATACCCGCAGTGCTTGTCCTTACGCAGACGCACCTTTCGGCAACTATCATCATCTGCGGCATCGGGCTTGTGCTGATGTTTGTGGGCGGTGTCAGGATAAGTCATCTGCTGCTGCTGGCGGGCATTGCGGCGGGATTGGTCGGAATAATCGTTGTCTATAAGATAAACGTTGACGGTATCGGCTATTTCACCGACCGTATCAACGTATGGCTCGACCCCTTCGCAGGCACCTCCCCAAAGGAATGGCAGACGCAGAACTCCCTTATCGCTATCGGCTCGGGCGGACTTTTCGGAATGGGTCTGGGCAATTCCCGTCAGAAGTTCCTCTATCTCCCCGAATCGAAAAATGACTTCGTTTTTGCGGTGGTATGCGAGGAGCTGGGCTTCTGCGGTGCAGTGCTCGTTATCCTCATTTTCCTGATGTTCGTTTTCAGAGGCTTTTACATTGCTTCAAAAGCCCCCGACAAGTTCGGAATGATACTTGTGGTGGGTCTGACCTTCCAGATAGGGCTTCAGGCAATGTTCAATTTCGCCGTTGTTACAAATGCTATCCCCAACACGGGAATTTCACTTCCCTTTTTCAGCTACGGCGGAACGGCACTTTGTATGCAGCTGGCTCAGATGGGCGTAATACTGAATGTTTCAAGGCAATGCATATTCTCATCGCCCCAGCCGCAGAATAATTCCCCGAAACCAAGCCAATCCACAGAATAAAGGACTGATACAGATTGCTAAAGGTACTTCTCGCCGGCGGAGGAACTGCCGGACACATTAACCCCGCCCTTGCTATCGCTTCGATAATCAAGGAAAAGCGTCCCGATGCGGAATTTCTGTACGCAGGAACTCCAAACGGAATGGAAGCAAGGCTCGTCCCCAAGGCGGGGATAGAATTCACTCCCATTAAGGTCAGCGGATTTCAGCGAAAAATTACTCCGAAAAATATTGCCCGAAATATAAAGTCTGTGGCATATCTTACCACGGCGGGACACCGTGCAAAGCAGATAATCAGCGGCTTCAAGCCCGATATTGTCATAGGCACGGGCGGTTATGTCAGCGGTCCTGTCGTGATGAAAGCGGCTCAGATGGGCATTCCAACCGTCATTCACGAGCAGAACGCCTACCCCGGCGTCACTACCCGTCTGCTGACAAAAAAGGTAGACGAGGTGATGCTTACCGTTGAAGCCGCAAAGGAATATTTCGACGCTTCCGTGAAATATACCGTCACGGGTCTGCCCGTACGAAAGGGCTTTACCCACCGAAGCAGACAGCAGGCAAAAAGGCAGCTGGGTCTTGATGACGGCATATGCATTCTGTCAACAGGCGGCAGCCTCGGTGCGGGAATGATAAACGAAACCGTCGCCGACCTTATCGCATGGTCGCAGAAAAACGGCAGGCAGATAAATCACATTCACAGCTACGGTCAGATGGGCAGGGACACATTTGTAAGATCCCTGACCGAAAAGGGCGTATCTCTGGAAAATAATCCCCGCCTTATTGTCAAGGAATACATAGACAACATGGACGTTTGTATGGCGGCGGCTGACCTTATCATAAGCCGTTCGGGTGCAAATGCCCTTTGTGAGATAGAATCGGTGGGACGGGCTTCCATACTTATCCCATCGCCCATAGTTGCGGGAAATCATCAGTATCACAACGCAATGGTGCTGGCAAATGCAGGTGCGGCGGTGGTTTTCGAGCAGAAGGACCTTACCTCCGAGCTGCTTATAAAAACCGTTGACGAGCTGTATCATGACCCCGACAGGCTGGCGGTTTTAAGTGCAAATGCCGCTGCCCTTGCCATTTCCGATACGCCCGAAAGAATTTACAAGGTCATCTCGGGGCTTATTGACAAATAATAGCTTTTCGGCATAGAATACACCAACTGATTATTGGAGGAGTGTTCTATGCAAAGGCTTGTTATTGACGGCGGAAGGCGGCTGTCAGGCGAGATAATCACGCAGGGTGCAAAAAATTCCGCTCTGCCCATACTTGCCGCCGCATTTCTTCCGAGGGGACAGACGGTCATCCGAAACTGCCCCCGCATTTCCGATACATACTCCGCAATGCGAATACTGACCTCTCTGGGGTGCAGGGTAAAAGCTGAGGGAAATACCGTTTCCGTGGACGGGGACGGCGGTCTTTCGGAAATATCCGAGCAGCTTATGAGGGAAATGCGTTCCTCGGTGATATTTCTGGGAGCCGTCCTCGGCAAAACGGGGAAATGCGTTCTCTCCTATCCCGGGGGCTGCGAGCTGGGACCTCGTCCCATTGATATGCATATTTCCGCACTGAAAAAAATGGGTGCAGTGATAACCGAGGAACACGGCAGACTCCGCTGCACGGCGGAAAACGGGCTGACGGGTGCGTCTGTAGCCCTGCCGTTCCCGTCGGTGGGTGCAACGGAAAACATTATGCTGGCAGCGGTCTGTGCAAGGGGCGAAACGGTCATCAAAAACTGTGCAAGAGAGCCTGAAATTTCCGACCTTGCCGAATTTCTCCGCAAATGCGGTGCGGACATTTCGGGGGACGGCGGCGGGACTGTCGTCATAAACGGCGGAAAACCGCTCCACGGCTGCGAATACACCGTTATGCCCGACAGGATATGTGCTGCCACATGGCTTTCTGCCTGTGCGGCGGCGGGCGGTGAGCTGTATGTGAAAAATGCTCTGCCGCAGCATCTGGACTCGGCACTGAGCGTTTTCGAGGAAATGGGCTGCATTCTGAGTACGGGTGAAAGCGGCATTTACATTCGTGTAAATAAGCGGCTGAAAGCCCCCGAAACTATCCGCACGATGGTCTACCCCGGTTTCCCGACGGATATGCAGGCGGTGGTAATGGCAGCTGTTTGTCGGGCTGAGGGCAGCACGGTTTTTATCGAAAATATATTTGAGAACCGCTTTAAGCACGTCGGCGAGCTTCGGCGAATGGGTGCCGATATTATCGCCGAGGGCAAGGTCGCTGTGGTAAACGGCGTTCCCAAGCTTTACGGTGCGGGAGTGGAAGCGTCCGACCTGAGAGGCGGGGCTGCACTGGCTGTGGCGGCACTGTCCGCTGAGGGCAGAACGGAGCTTGGCGGTGTAAAATATATCGACAGAGGATACGAAAATATTGAGGACGTTCTGTCAGCGGCAGGTGCAAATGTCAGACGCATCGGCTGACGGATACAGCGGGAGATACTCTATGAATGATGTTGTAAAACGGGACAGCGGACGGAATCCCCGTTCCGATAAAGCAAGGCAAAGACGAAAGAGAGTTATCAGGGCATATATGCAGATAATTTTCACCATTGTTTTCCTGATAATGGTGATACTCTCCCTGACTATCTTTTTCAATATCGAAAAGGTGACCGTCACGGGAAACGGAGCGTTTGACGAAAACGAGATAATCGCCGCTTCGGGTCTGGAGATCGGCGAGAATATGTTCCTCACGAAAATGTCAAACCATGCTGAGCAGATAATGGATAACGTTGTCTATCTGGAATCCTGTGAGGTCAAAAGAAAGCTGCCAACGGGCATTGAGATAACCGTCCGGGTATGCGAACCCCTTGCCTGTCTTGAAACGGAAACCGACTATCTCATTATGAGCAGAACGGGAAAAATATTCGACAGGTCGGATACTCCCGCCGAGGGGCTGTTCCTTATCAAGGGTTCGGAACCCGTCTACAATTTAGAGCCCGGAATGATGTTTGAATCGGCGGACGACACGGGCAAGCTTCAGGCAATGCTCGCCGTATGCGAGGCTATGGAAAACCGTCAGACCGAAAAGGTTTCCTACATTGACGTTACCGACAGATATAATATAAAATATCTCTTCGATAACCGAGTTGAGGTGCGTCTTGGCTCTGTAAATGAGCTTGACTACAAGCTGAAATTCACCGAGGTAATTCTGAAGGAGAAGATCGGCTCAAAGACAGAAGGCGTTCTGACTATGTTCAACGGTTCGGCGTCGTTTATGGAAAAAAGCGGCATTGAACAGTATTATCAGAACATTGAGGACAGAAAGAACGGCGTTACCGAAACGGAGATAGTGACCGATGAAAACGGTGATCCCGTCGAAACGGAAAGCGAAAACGGCGATAATGCGGAATAATTCCACAAAAACGCCGCCTTTTGGCTTAGTCAATTTATACAAATGCGATAATATTTAATTTATTGAAAAAAAACTGAATTTTTACTTGATATTATTGAAAAAATGTGTTATTATAATAGTATGTATTATCAGGTACAAATTTAGAGTATTATAGAGATGTTATATATAGGAGGATTTTCAAATGGGCGACTTTATGCTGGATAACGATACTTCTTTTATCCCCGATGTCAATATCAAGGTTGTTGGTGTCGGCGGAGGCGGAGGAAACGCACTTAACTGTATGGTGACTTCGGGCATCAAGGACGTTGACTACATAGCGGTCAATACTGATGCCAAGGCTCTCAGCTCCTCTAAGGCAAGCACAAAGGTGCAGATCGGCGTTAAGCTGACAAGAGGAAGAGGTGCAGGCAACAAGCCCAACATCGGCTCGGATTCCGCACAGGAAAACAGAGATGAGATCGCTGCTGCTCTCAAGGGTGCAAATATGGTCTTTATCGCTGCCGGTATGGGCGGCGGAACAGGTACGGGTGCAGCTCCCGTCGTTGCCGAGATAGCTCAGGAAATGGATATTCTTACGGTCGCTGTCGTTACAAAGCCCTTTAACTTTGAGCAGAAGGCTAAAATGGTCCAGGCGGAAAAGGGTATCGAGGAGCTTAAAAAGCACGTTGACTCCCTCGTTGTTATCCCTAACGAAAAGCTGCTGGTCGGCTCCGAAAAGCCCCTTACTATGAAGGAATCCTTCTCTCTTGCAGATAATATCCTGAAAACAGGCGTTAAGTCCATTGCAGAGCTTATCACCGTTGAGGGTATGATAAACCTTGACTTCGCAGACGTTGAAACAACTATGAAGAACGCAGGCTATGCTCATATGGCTATCGGTCACGGCTCGGGCAAGGATAAGGCTCAGGAGGCTGCAAATGCCGTTATCTCCAGTCCCCTGCTGGAAACCTCTATCAAGGGTGCAACAAGGCTGCTGGTCAATATCGTTATGTCCGAGGACGTTCTCGCTTCCGATGTGGATACAGCTACCAAGCTTATTTCCGAGGCTGCTCATCCCAGCGTTGATATGATCTTTGGTACTTCCTTCGATGAAAATCTCAGCGACGAGATCAATATCACCGTTATCGCCACAGGCTTCGAGGACGAAGCAAAGCCTATCGTTGACACTGTTGATAACTCCAAGGTGCTTGAGAGCGTTAAGGATGCTAAGAAGTCAGGCAATGACAGTGATTTAATTGAACTTTTCAACATTTTCAACGACAGATCGTAATACTTTAACACAGAATTTCTCCCCCGTTTTCGGAACAGTTTTTCCGAGAACGGGGGTTTTGTTGTTTGTCGGAATACGGCGAATTTTTTTATGTAAAATCACAGTTGAATTTATATGCATAGTATGGTAAAATATATAGTGCAGTCTTATCGGTGTTTCCCAAAACGGACACCGAAAGAAACAAAATAAAGATACAAACCATCGGGATATTTCCCGTCAACAAAAGAAAGTCGGATATGAAAAATAATAATCACAGCTATAAATCACGGCCTATTGCAAGAAGTGCCGTTTACCGAAGAAAGCAAATGCTCAGAGCACGGCTGAAGCTCGCTGTTATGGCAGCAGTGTTCGTGACGGTTTCCGTTGCGGGCATAAACGGTGCAAAAAGGCTTGTCCGCAATATGGAAGCGGAGGCGGCTTCAAACGATATTATCGCAGCGGAGGATATTTATCAGGACCCCGAGCCCGAGTCGGTGTTTGAAACAGTTCCCGCCGAAACAACAGCGGCTATCCCCGAAAAAGAAGATACATATCCAATAGATATGGTAATCAGCTCCAAATATGCCGTTGTTTACGACGTGACGACAAACACCATCTTATATGCAAAGAACGCCGAGGAGAAATGCTATCCCGCCAGCACGACCAAGCTGCTGACAGCAGCCCTTGCGTTGGATTATGCGGACGAGAATTTCGTTTTCACGGCAGGAGATGAGCTGGATTTCGTAAATCCCGGCTCCAGCCTTGCATATCTCAACAAGGGCAGTCAGCTGTCCACAGAAATGATGATAGACGCACTTATGCTCCCCTCGGGAAATGACGCTGCTTACGTCACCGCCGCAAATATCGGACGAGTTATCGCCGATAACCCCAATATGTCCGACGAGGGTGCAGTCAAAGAATTTGTCACAATGATGAACCGCAAGGCAAAGCGTATCGGTGCAGAGAACACCCATTTCGCCAACCCCGACGGCTTCCACGATGATGACCATTACACCACCGCTATGGATATGCTGAAGATCGCTCTCTATGCAAAGGACTGCGATATGATAGCCGAGTCGGTGCAGAAAGTCGATCTGGAGCAGACATTTTTAAGCGGCGAAGTCATTTACTGGAAAAATTCAAATGTTATGATAAACCCGTACAGCCAGTTCTACTACTGCTATTCCAAGGGAATGAAAACGGGTATGACCGACGAAGCAGGCTACTGCGTTGTTGAGCTTGCCGAGAGGTATGACCATCAGATAATCGCTGTTGTTATGGGCGGCGAAAATGCAGCAGCCCGCTGGAATGACACTATCGCCCTGCTGGATAAGGCGTTTGTTATCGCTAAGGATTACGAAGTGCAGTAAAAAATCTATATCGGGAAATGCAGTCAAACGCTCATTTCCCGATTTTTTTGGGAAAGCAAATGTTTTGTTAATGTAAATTTTTATTGAACAAAACATTGACCATCGGGACAGATACCGTAAATATCCCCAAAAACCGCCCTTTGCAAAGCATACAGAAAACACCGTCGAAAAAAATTACTCAAACTTCGTGATTTTTTTATCAAAAACACTTGATAAATTCTGTGAAATGGTGTAAAATAAGGATAGTAATAATTTTAGGAGGTAAAATCCCATGTCAGTTAAAGTTGCTATTAATGGTTTTGGCCGTATCGGCCGTCTTGCTTTCCGTCAGATGTTCGGTGCTGAGGGCTACGAGGTTGTTGCTATCAACGACCTGACTAAGCCTTCCATGCTTGCTCATCTTCTCAAGTACGATACCGCTCAGGGCGGCTACTGCGGAAAGATCGGCGAGAACCTTCACACTGTTACCGCTGATGACGAGGCAGGTACTATCACAGTTGACGGCAAGACCCTGAAGATCTATGCTATGGCTAACGCTGCTGAGCTCCCTTGGGGCGAGATCGGCGTTGACGTTGTTCTCGAGTGCACAGGCTTCTATGTATCCAAGGCTAAGAGCCAGGCTCACATTGATGCAGGTGCTAAGAAGGTTGTTATCTCTGCTCCCGCAGGCAACGATCTGCCCACTATCGTTTACAACGTAAACCACACAACTCTTACTAAGGAAGACAACATCATCTCTGCTGCTTCCTGCACAACAAACTGCCTCGCTCCTATGGCTAAGGCTCTGAACGACTATGCTCCCATCTCCTCCGGTATCATGAGCACTATCCACGCTTACACCGGCGACCAGATGATCCTCGACGGTCCTCACAGAAAGGGCGACCTGAGAAGAGCAAGAGCAGGTGCTGCTAACATCGTTCCTAACTCCACAGGTGCTGCTAAGGCTATCGGTCTGGTTATCCCCGAGCTGAACGGCAAGCTCATCGGCTCCGCTCAGAGAGTTCCTACTCCTACAGGCTCCACAACTATCCTCACAGCTGTTGTTAAGGGCAAGGATATTACTAAGGAAGGCATCAACGCTGCTATGAAGGCTGCTGCTACTGAGTCCTTCGGCTACAACGACGAGCAGATCGTTTCTTCCGACATCGTTGGAATGAAGTTCGGTTCTCTGTTTGATGCTACTCAGACAATGGTTTCCAAGATCGACGATGATACCTATCAGGTACAGGTTGTTTCCTGGTACGACAACGAGAACTCCTACACTTCTCAGATGGTTAGAACTATCAAGTACTTCGCTGAGAACTGCTAATTTTCTCTTTGTAAGAACTGTAAATAGCTGCCGCCCCGTACATAAGTGCGGGGCGGTTTTTTGCGTAAAAACTGTCCCTCCCCGCCGAATGCAGAGAGGGAGAGCTTGTTTTCGCTGTTGATCAGCCGTTTATCTTTTTAATGGGCAAAAGCAGGTCTATCTGATTATCTATGCCGTTTTTGGGTTTGCCCATATGTGCGGAATATACCCAGTTCAGATGCTCCTCCAGACAGCCGCCCATTATCTCAAAGCCCAGCTCGCTGTAATTCGCCCGATACTCATCGTTATTTTCGCCCCATTCGGCAAGGTCACGCCACTTGTGAAATTCCCCGAATTTAATGGCGTATGCCGCATACAGTCCGCCGTCAAACCGTTTCTTTGTCAGCGGCTCGGGAATTTCCATATCCTCGGGAATGGTCACCCAGACCTCATAGCCGTACAAACCATCATCACGAACGCCGGGATTAGGGTGATTGAACCCGAAAAACCGTGAATCGGGCTTCTTCACATACAATCCGCTGTCCCTGATAAATTTCTCGATAACAACAGCAACGTGCTCTTCGGGGTCCTCGCCTATGTACTGATAGGATGCCACCGTGTAGGGCGGAAGCTGCAAAATCCGAACATTCATATTCCTGCTGAGTATTTCGTCTGCCTTGTTCAACTCGCTCATAGCCACATTCTCCTTTAATGCATTTTTTGAAAGGCAGAGAGTGCTGACGACCTCGTTAAGCTCGGCATCTTCCAGCAGGTCGAGATGAGTTTTTCGGCGTATGCTTTCATCAAGACGCTCCGTAAAGGCTGCCAGAATGCTCCTTATCTTGCTGAGGGAATCTATCTCTCCGTCCAGCTCGGCAATGTTGTCCCGCATGATTTGCAGAGCCTCACGCTGCTCCTTGTCCTGCAATATAACGGCAATTTGCTTTAGCGGGATACGAAGCTTGCGAAGTATGATTATCTGCTGAAGACGGCGTACAGCATTCTCGTCATACACCCGATAGGCATAGTCCTCCCGTCGGATAGTTTCGATAAGCCCCAGCTTTTCATAATGCCGAAGCATTCTCGGGGTGACATCATACAGCCTTGATACCTGACTTATTGTGAGATTTTCCATTATAATCTCCCCTTTCAGTTTTCATTATAAGCTATGACACCGTGTCAAAGTCAAGAGTTTTTTCAATATTTTTTTGCCAAAAAACAAGGCAGCACAGTCTGCGTGACTGCACTGCCCTGTAAATACTTCAAATTTGCATCTCCGCAAAAGCTTTAGTCAACGTCCAGCGAAAGATGTGTTTCCTCGAATGCTGTCTTGATGGTATCCAGAACGGAACGATAGTTGTCGAGGAAAGCAGCTGTTCGGTCCTTGATAGCTGTAATGTCGCCGCTCTTGCCTGCGACCTCCAGCGAGAATGCCAGCTCGGAAAGCTCTGTTGCACCGATATTTCGTGCGGCACTCTTTGCACCGTGCACCTCAACGGTATAGTTCTTCCAGTCCTCGGCGTCATATGCCTGCTGAATAGCTTCAATGTTCTGCGTATTTACGAATATTCTCAGAACGTCAATGTAAACATCCTCGTTTCCGATGCAGTTTGCAAGACCCGAAACAACGTTGATACCCTTCAGCCTGTCAAGCAGCTTTACAAAGGGAACCTGAGTTGTGACGGTATGCTCGATAGTCTGATCCTCCACAGCGGCAGACTTGACCTGCTTGTGTCTGGGAACCCACTTTCTGAGCACCTTTTCCAGCTTCTTAAGGTCAACGGGCTTCGACAGGAAGTCGTTCATACCGTTCTCGTAGAAAAGCTCCTCAACGCCCTTGATAGCGTTAGCTGTAAGAGCAACGATAGGCACCTTCTTGGCGTACTCAATGTCCATACCTCTGATTATCTGAGTAGCCTCAACGCCGTCCATCTGGGGCATCATATGGTCCATAAAGATAATGTCGTATCTCTCGCCGTCCTTGATAAGGTCGATAGCCTGCTGACCGCTTGTTGCGGAAACAACGCTCATTCCGTAGGGCTTCATCATACCCTCGGTAACACGGATATTTACCTGATTGTCGTCAACGATAAGTATCTTCGCTTCGGGTGCGGTAAAGGGAACGCCCCTCTTGACCTGAAGTCTTTCGTGAAGATTTGCGGACTTGTCAAAGTTGCTGGGAGCAGGGTTGGAGATACCCTGAGGCAGAGTAAATCTGAATGTGCTTCCCTTTCCGTAAACGCTGTCGAATGTGATGGTACCGTTCATCAGGTCAAGCAGACGCTTGCAGATAGCAAGACCAAGACCCGTGCCCTCGATATTTCTGTTTCTCTTGGTATCTGCCTGAGAGAATTCGGAGAACAGCTTATCCATATCCTCGGGCTTGATGCCGATACCCGTATCGGAAACAGCTACCTGCAGCTCGCCTGTGTTGGTTTCCTTAGGTGCCCATCTTACAGACAGGGTGATAGTTCCCTTTTCGGTAAACTTAACGGCATTATTCAGGATATTTATAAGCAGCTGACGGAATCTCATTTCATCGCCCACAAGTCCCGTAGGAACAGCGGGGTCAATGTCCATTACCAGCTCAACCTTGCTCTTAAGACGCACCTGGATAACGTTCATAACGTCATACATAACAGAGGTAAACTGATATTCTGCGGGGATTATCTCCATCTTGCCCGACTCAACCTTGGAGAAGTCGAGAATGTCGTTGATGATATTCAGCAGATTTTCCGAGGAATTCTTGATAGTCATTACATATTCTTCGGTTTCTTCGGAAATATCCGTCTGGAGCATAAGGTCAGCCATACCGCAGATAGCGTTCATAGGCGTTCTTATCTCGTGGGACATATTTGCAAGGAAGTTAGACTTACTTTCGTTTGCTTCAATAGCTTCGTTTGTCTTTTCCTCAAGATTTTTCCTGTACTTCTCGCTGCTGCCCGTAAGCAGGAAGAGCGTAAGGTTAAATACCTCATAGATGAAGAACATAACTATCTCGGAAGCCAGCCCGGGATTTCCAAAATTAATGATGATCGCAACAACGATAGCCACCGAGGACTCTGCCCAATATTCAATGTTCAGCTGTTTTTTAGCCACCATTGATACCAGCACACCGCCGCCCATGTAAATAAACGGAAGCATAGCCAACGCCTGTGCTCCGCCGCAGCTGAGAAATTCGCCGACAATAAGCAGGATAAATATTACCCGCTCTGCAACGTCCTCATTCTTATTGATCAGAAAAACCACACCCGCAGCGATAAGCGGCAGAAGAGCAATTGCAGCAACAGCCGCATTCGCATGCGAAACGGCGGCAAGCACAATACCCAGCACCGTAACAGCCGCAAATTCGGCAAGTGTGAGCTTCATCGTTTCCTTATAACCAAACATTTCCGTACCCTCTTTTACATTAGAATCTAACGGAGCGGTTTGCAATATATGCATAAAACGTCCGTAATTGTTATTATTATAGCACGATTTTCGGCGATTTGCAAGAATTTGCCGAAAAAATTTTTATTTTTATTCAAATTTAGCGTTATAAACAAAAAAAAGCTGATATATTTAGCAATAAAAATATATAATAATTGCATATTGGCTAATGTTGATTGCAATGTACGATAAAAAAGTCTTTTCACATTCTTGAAAATCCTCCGAAATAGTGGTATAATAGTATAAAAAGATCACCGAAAAGAGGTTTTGAAATGAAGCTTTGGGGTCATCTGAAAACCGTGTCCCTGCACAGGCGGCTTGTGCGGCAGTACTGCTTCCGTGCGGGACTTTACCGTCAGGGACTGCTCCACGACCTGTCCAAATACTCCCCTGCGGAATTTTTCCCCGGGGTGAAATATTACTCGGGCAAGCTCAGCCCACACAGCGGTGAACGGAAAGACAAGGGATACAGTGCCGCATGGCTCCATCACAAGGGCAGAAACAAGCATCACCCAGAATACTGGATGGATTACGGTCCCGACGGCGGCGGCTACACAGGCGGGAAAATGCCCGTGAAATACGTCGTGGAAATGTTCTGCGACAGGCTGGCAGCCTGCCGTGTATATCACGGAGCGGACTACAAGCCCTCGGACGCTTACGATTATTTCGTAAAATCGAGAGAACGCTGTCCATTCCACCCCGAAACGGCGGAGCTTCTGGAAACGCTCCTTGTCAAGGCTATGAACGAGGGCGAGGAGGAAGCCTTCCGATATATCCGAAATGAACTATTGAAATAGTGCGTACTCATAAATCAAAGATTTATGCCGTACTACCTGATTGACGTCTGCTTTTGCCGCCGCTAACGGGCAGCAAGGCAGACATTAAATAAACAGAAAGGAACGACTTAAAATGAAAGTAATATCAAAGCAGGACAACAGCCGTATGTGCATCATCTGCGGATTGGACAACGAATACGGTCTGAGATCGGAATTCTACAATATGGAGGACGACTCCGTTTTCACCCTTTTCGAATACCGTGAACAGCACCAAAGCTACCCGGGCAGAGTCCACGGCGGGCTTATCACCGCAATGCTGGACGAGCTGGGTTTCCGTGCGGTCTGGGTACACGAACCGAATATTTTCTCCGTCACCACCACTCTGGAAACCAAATACCGCAAGCCCGTCCCCTACGGTCAGCCGCTTCTCGGACGGGGCATAGTAACCTTTGAAAACCGCAAATTCGTCAAAGGACACGGCGAGATCATCGACATTGACGGAAATATCCTTGCCGAAGCGGATATGAGCTACATAAAGCTGTCCCCCGAAAAGATAGTCGGTCACGACATTGACTGGCACACGGAAATGTGCTACAAGGGCGTTAAGGACAGGGACGAGATAGTTTTCGGAGGATTTTAAAAAATGTGGAATGTGAAGAGTGAAAAGTGAAATTAATTCCACTCTCCACTTTCCACTTTTCACATTAATTTAAAGCTTTTCCTCCGCCGCTTCAAGCGAAGAATACCCATACATTTTCACCGTATTCTCCATAATATCGAAAACGAGATTTTCTCCGTTTTGTGCCTTTTCGGAGATGAAATAGCCGTATTCAAGGAGCGTTTCGGGGGAATATGCCGCCAGCTCGCCCTTTAAATAGGTTTCATAGGAGGTATTGTCTATCTCATCGGTCGCCTCGGAAACGGAACGTGCATTAGCCGCCAGCTTCGGGAAATGCTCGGCAAACTCGTTCATCATTCCCACCTGCACCGCCGCAATAGAATTGATTATCTGCCGTCTTTCCTCGGGGATAGGCGGCAGCTGCTTTTCTATCTCCGCAAACTCCTCGGGGGACGCGTGTTCCATCATATACGCATATTTCAAGGTAATGGGATTGCCGTTCTCGGCGGCATATTTCAGCAAATCGTTTCTCCAGCATTCCAGAAGCGGCTCGCTCCACGCCAGATACTGACTTTTCCGCATTATCTCAAAGGTGGAAAAATCGTCCTGACAGGAAGCCCGTCCGCCGATATTTTTCACCTTGTCGAAAAATTTCCATTCAAGCTGTGTTATTTCCTCCGCAAGCTCGGCTTTTCTGTTCAATCTAATCAGTTCCTTTCCAATATCTTCAAGATAATTCCCCGAAATTTTAATGCCAAATTTCTCGAAAATGACGGAAACAAGCATATCCGCAGCCTTTGAGATAAGCCCCGCCCGCTCATTGGGCGAATGACACTGCATTATCTCCGAAAGCAGGGACGCAAACTCTCCGAAGCCAAGCTCCTCCGCTGCCCTATGCCGCCATTTTGGGATAGGTGCAAACCGTCCTGTTATGGGGAAAATGCAGTAAAGTGCGTTCCGGACGAAATCCGCAGCCATAAGCTCCGCCGTCAGCGTATCTCCCCTGTTTACCGCACGGAGATAGTTATACTGTCCGCTCTGTGCCGCACACGTCAGCCCCTGTGCAAGCTTTTTCCGACGAATATTTTCGGGATAATACCGCCGAAACGCTTTGACAGCCTTGGTAAAATCTCCCCCGTCATCACGGAATATTTCGCCCTTTGAAATCGCCGCCAGACCGTACTCGTTTGCAAAAAGCCAATCGCTTTCCTCGGACGGCGGTGCGGACAGTCCCGTCAGGCTTCGGAAAAAGTCCTCGGTGACGATAACGCCCCTTCGCACGCCGTTCAGCGTTTTAGGTGCTTTCGGTATTCCGTGGAAATAGTTCGGCAGACGGTCATACGCCGCCTGAAGCTCCCCGCCTATCTCATTATATGTATCACGGGAAACATACAGCCCGAAGCCCGCCCCGAAGTCGTGGTCGTGAGATGAAATATCATCATACCCGAGAACGTCCGAGCCGTCCCCCATAAGCCCGACGGCTATTTTGTCAAGATATTTCTCAAAACCGCCGAGAATCTGTCCGCCGTATTCGTTAAAATATTCCCTTGAAATATACATACCTTTAAGCTGCTCGGACAGACCGCATCTCTCCATAAAATCCGCATACCGCTCCAGCAGACGAACATATCCCGAGGAATACCCCGTGTTAAGATGAAGCTCCGCAAGTGCATACTCGTAAAGCTCCTTTGCGGCGGGAATATCTCCCTTAACGTCCGAAAGCTCCGCCTTTGCCGCCAGTGCCGCACTGTAATGAAAATCACGGCTTTCCTCGGGGTCACGCTCGAAAATTTCCAGAGCACGGTCGGCGTATTTCTCCGCTTCCGAAATATCCCCCAGCTTCATCAGCGAAGCCGAAAGATTTGAGCAGGCGGCGGCTATCTCGTAAACGGCGTCATTTTCCTTCGCAATTGCAAGTGCAGTTTTCAAAGCCTCGGCAGAATGGGCAAAATCCCCCGTTTCCTGATAAAGCAGGCTGAGATTGTTGTAATATCCCGAAATTCGCATATCGGTTTTCGGTAGATTTTCGGAATATATCCCGAAACATTTCCCGAAGCAGTCGGCGGACTGTTCGAACATTCCCGCCGCTCTGTACGCATTTGCGGCATTAAGCAGAGCCGTCCCGTGGGGGACAGTCCCCGAAATGCCGAAGCTTTCGCAAAGCCGAATCATACTTCCCGCATAAACGGCAGCCTTGTCCGTCTGCCCGCTGTCCCGATAAAAGCCCACCAGCTCGCTGACGAGGGACAGTATTGCTTCGTTATCCCCCTCGCTCATAGCCTCTTTTACGGCATTTTGCAGGAAATCCTCCACCAAGTCGGAACGATGGTCGGCAAAAAGCTTATCCAGCTTATCAAGAGTTTTATTCAGGTCCATAGAAATCCTCCTATTCCGCATAAACGGACGTAATTCCCAAATATTCTTCCAACGTCAGCCCGCTGTTATGTACCTTTTCAGCCGTTTCCTTACCTAAATAGCGAATATGCCACGGCTCGTAAATATACCCCGTGATGCTCTCCGCACCCTTGGGATAACGTATAATAAAGCCGTACTCGTGACAATGCTCAGCGACCCATTTTCCCTCGGCGGTATCGGCAAAGCTGTCGTCAATGGAGTTCAGGTCGAACGCCAGACCCGTCTGATGCTCGGAATGTCCCGGACGGGCGGAATATCTGTCCGCTTCTGCCTTGCCGCTTCGTTTTACATATCGTTCGTACAGACCGCTTTGATATTCATATGAACGAAATCCCGACGCTATCCAAATGTTCAGCCCCTCGCTCCACGCCGCCGACTGCATTTCCTTGAAAGCCGCCTCCGCTTCGGGCTGAACGCCCGGGTTATAGTCCGCAGGCAGGGCGTAGGTCTTGTTTGCGATAAGGATACCGTCTATGTAGGTCGGCTCACCATGTGTCTGCGGTGCGGCTGTGACCGTCACCTTTACTTCTGCCGTTACTTGCGTGTTTGCCGCCGCTTTGACCGTCACCGTGCAGCTTCCCTCGGAAATTCCCGTGATATTCCCCAAGCCGTCCACCGACGCAACCGACGTGTCGTCCGACTCCCATATCTCCGATTTGTCGGAGCAGTCCTCGGGCAGCATAGTCACAATGGGCATTTTTTTGCCGCCGACCGTCAGCTCAACGGAATATGTACTCAGCGTAATGCTTTCGGGCAGCTTTTCGGAGATTTCCGCTGTTGTTTCGGATTCCGTGATATTTTCGGAAATGATACTTTCCGCTGTTGTTTCGCTTTCCGTAATATTTTCGGAAATAACGCTTTCCGCTGTCGTTTCGCTTTCCGTGATACTTTCGGAAATGATACTTTCCGCTGTTGTTTCGGCTTCCGTGATATTTTCGGAAACGGAAAACGCCGTATCGGGGTCAACTGTCGAAACAGATGCGGTAGTTTCAATATCTCCGCCTGCCGGGACGACGTTATCCTCCACCGCCGAACAGCCCGCCAGCCCTAAACAAATAAGAATTGCAATAACCGTTTTTTTCATTGATGATTTACTTCCTTTCGGGTGTTGTTTTTATTAAAACGATTTTTTATACCGATTTTTTGCACTTAATACTAATCTTTCATCAATATGTAGACAAAACGCCAAAATAATTTACATAATTTCACCAACTTCATTCAACAGCCACTCTAACAGATTATTAACTATTTTCCATTGGTATTCAATTTTTCTCATTCCACTAAAATGTAAAGCAGGGTAAAGAGGGTGGGGTGAAAGGAAAGGGGATTGCAAAGGGGGAAACGTTAGGGGCGGGGGAAACTCCCTGCTTTGCGTTAGGGTTTGTTGTGTCCCCCGCCCATATAGTTTCCCCCTTTGCGGGAGAGCCACAAAAGGAACAAAGGTCACAAAGGGGTTGAGAGAAAAGAATGTGTAGCAAAAAATGCAAATTTCCCAATACTCACCACAGAAATATGATTGCAAAAATAGTCTATATGCTGATAGAAGATTAGTATAACGGTTACTTTTGATTATACCACAGGCGGGAAAAATTTTCAACAGAAAAAAGCGACGAACAAATCTATTTCACCAAAAAATAGACTTGTCCGCCACAATAAACTCAACACTCAACACTTAACACTCAACACTGATCCAAAGCACTTCTTACTGCCGCCGCAAACTCTCCCGCATATTTCGGGAACTCTCTGCCGTGCTCCGCCGCCAGCTTTACAACTGCACTTCCGATAATAACTCCGTCACAGTAGGACGCCATCTTTTTCGCCTGCTCGGGTCCCGAAATGCCGAAGCCCACACAGCAGGGCACCTTTGCATACTTGTATATCTCTCCGAAAAATTCGCCGAAATCGGTGGAAAATCCCGACCGCATTCCCGTAACGCCCGTAGACGAAACACAGTATAAAAAGCCCTCACTTTCCTCGGCTATCATCTTTATCCTGTCCCCCGAAACGGGAGTAACAAGGCTTATGGACAGAACGCCGTTCGCCTTTGCCTCGGCGGAAACCTCGTCCTTTTCCTCATAGGGCATATCGGGGATAATAACGCCGTCAATGCCCGTCAGACGGCATTTCTCAAAGAATTTTGCCGTTCCGTAGCGGAAAACGGTGTTGATATACATCATAAGAATAAGCGGCTTGTCGGTCTTTTTTCTGATATTGACCACCGCACCGAAAATCTTGTCAAGA
Source organism: uncultured Ruminococcus sp. (assembly GCA_964540575.1). Lineage (GTDB taxonomy): Bacteria > Bacillota > Clostridia > Oscillospirales > Ruminococcaceae > UMGS1889. The sequence continues at coordinate 26,555 of CAZINI010000007.1, read as the reverse complement.
TTTGTTCCGCCGTTTAAGGAACGAAGGCTTGCCTCCTGAATAACGGGGCCCTCCGCAACGGGGTCGGAAAAGGGAACGCCCAGCTCAATAATGTCCGCACCGTTGTCAAACATTTCCAGAACGGCTTTCTCGGTGGTTTCAATATCGGGGTCGCCCGAGGTTAGAAAGGTTATCAGTGCCTTTTTTCCTGCGGCTTTCAGTTCCGCAAATTTACTTTCTATTCTGTTCATCGTTATTTCCTCCTCATTCCTCGCTAAGGGAAACGCCCCTGTATCTTGCGATAGAATAAACGTCCTTGTCCCCTCTGCCCGACAGATTTATTACAGCTATCTTGTCCTTGCCCATCTGAGGAACAAGCTTTACAGCCGCCGCAACAGCGTGTGCGGACTCAATAGCGGGGATAATTCCCTCCGTCCTCGACAGCAGTTCAAACGCACATACAGCCTCCTCATCGGTTATGGGAATATACTCAGCACGTCCCGTAGCACGGAGATTTGCGTGTTCGGGTCCGATTCCCGGATAGTCAAGTCCCGCCGAAATGGAGTAAACGGGGGCTATCTGACCGTATTCGTCCTGTAAGAATACCGATTTCATTCCGTGGAAAATTCCCGTTGTGCCCTTTGCAAGAGTGGCGGCGTGCTTGTCGGTGTCCGCACCAAGACCTGCCGCTTCTGCACCCACCAGCCGAACGGACTTCTCCCCGATAAAGTCATAGAACGCACCCATAGCATTTGAGCCGCCGCCAACACAGGCAAAAACGCAGTCGGGCAGTCTGCCCTCTTTTTCTTTAAGCTGAGCACGTATCTCCTCGGAGATTATCTTCTGAAAATCCCTTACCATCTGAGGATAGGGGTGGGGACCCATTACCGAGCCGATGCAGTAGAAGGTGGTTTCAATGTTGGAAGCCCAGTCCCTCATAGCCTCGTTGATAGCGTCCTTGAGGGTCTTTGTGCCGCTCTTTACCTTGACCACCTTTGCACCCAGAAGCTCCATTCTGTAAACGTTCAGGGACTGTCTTTCGGCGTCCACCTCGCCCATATATACACAGCATTCCATACCGAAAAGAGCACAGGCGGTAGCAGTGGCAACGCCGTGCTGACCCGCTCCCGTTTCGGCGATAATTCTCTTTTTGCCCATTTTCTTAGCCAGCAATATCTGACCGAGAACGTTGTTTATCTTATGTGAACCCGTGTGGTTCAGGTCCTCACGCTTTATGTATATCTTCGCACCGCCCAGCTCCTTTGTAAGCTTTTCCGCATAATAAAGCATAGACGGTCTGCCCGCATAATCCCTGTAAAGCTCCGCAAGCTCCCTCTTGAACTCGGGGTCGTCCTTGTATTTATCGTAAGCCGCTTCAAGCTCGCTGACGGCGTTCATGACCGTTTCGGGGACATACTGTCCGCCGTATTCTCCAAATCTTCCCTTAGACATTTATATCAATTCCTTCCTGAATATTTCCGTTAAATGCTTAATTTTCTCCCTGTCCTTAACTCCGTCCGTTTCAATGCCGCTGCTGACATCGAAGCCGTAAGCCCGACCGCAGAGCAGTTTGCTGACTTCCGAAATATTATCCGCCGAAATGCCCCCCGCAATGAAAAACGGCTTTGCTATCTCCCGATTTAAGATAAGGTCAATTCTCGCAGATTTTCCCGTGCCGCCGTATTCGTTTGGGTCGTAAGCGTCTATAAGCAGCCTGTCTGCCGACAGCCTTTCGGCTTTGTCTATATCCTCGGCAGCTTTCAGCCGAACAGCTTTCCATATCTCGCATTTTTCGGGGATAATTTTCCGAAGCTGTGAAATGTATTCCTCATTCTCCCCGCCGTGCAGCTGAAAAACGTCCAGCATATGAGCGAACGCTTTCATCTCCGAAATGGGCATATCCACGAAAACGCCCACCGTTTTGATTTTCGGGTCAAGCCGTGAGATAAGCTTTTTGGCGTTTTCGGGGGATACATACCGCCGTGTGGGAGCGAAGATAAAGCCCGCATAATCGGGGGGGAACTCGTTCAGATATTCAACGTCCTCGACCCGTCTAATACCGCAAAGCTTTAATTTTGCCATATCTAAAATCCCTCCGAAAGAGCAGCCATTGCCGCCGCAACGCCCTTTGCACCGTCCGCCGCCAGACGTTCGCCGATAAGTACGGCGTCCGCACCGCATTCACGGACAAACCGCATATCCCCGGCAGTCTTTATGCCGCTTTCGGAAACCTTTACCTTTCCATCGGGGATAAGCTTCATCAAACGGCGGGTGTTTTCAAGGGAAACCTCAAAGGTCTTAAGATTTCGATTATTCACGCCGATAATATCGCAGTCCGCCGCAAGAACGCTTTCCAGCTCCTCCTCGTTATGCGTTTCCGCCAGAACGGAAAGCCCCAGCGAATGTGCAATATCCGAAAATTCTTTCAGCTTTTCGGTGGGGTGAACTGCCGCAATAAGCAGCACAGCGTCCGCCCCGATGACCTTTGCTTCATATATCTGATAGGGACAGATTATAAAATCCTTGCGAAGAATAGGCAGCGAAACTGTCTTTCTTATTTCGTTCAGATACTTTGAACTGCCCTTGAAATAGAATTCCTCCGTCAGGCAGGAGATAGCCGACGCACCGTTTTTCTCATATTCACGGGCAATGTCCGCAGGCTCAAAATCACGGCAGATAAGCCCCTTTGACGGGGACGCCTTCTTCACCTCCGCAATCACGGACAGACCGTCCTTTTTCAGTGCCGCACCGAAATCTATGGGCTGACGGCTGTCTGTTTCCGCAAGCCGCTTCATCTCAATTTCCGAAACGGCTGAAAGCTCCTTTTCAAGCTGAATTTTTCTCTTTTCTATAATTTCGTCTAATATCATAAAAACCTCACGCAATGCAAATGTCGGGGGCGTTTGTGAATGCCTTCAGCTCTTCAAGCTTCTTCAGTGCCGCACCGCTGTCAATGGACTTTCTCGCCATTTCGATGCCCTCCTGAATGGAAGCCGCAGCACCCGTGCAGTAAATAGCCGCACCCGCATTCAGCAGAACAATGTCACGCTTTGCACCCTGCTCCTTGCCCGAGAGAATGTCAAGAGTTATCCTTGCATTGTCCATAGCCGTGCCGCCGACGATCTCCGAACGGGGATAAAGCTTCATTCCGAAATCGGTGGGGTCTATCTCATACTTGATAAGCTTTTTGCCCTTTATCTCGCAAACGGTGGTTTTCGAGCATACGGAAATTTCGTCCAGACCGCCGCCGTAAACTATCATTCCGCCCTTGACGCCGAGGTTCATAAGCACCTTTGCCATGGTTTCAAGCAGCTTTTCATCGTATACGCCAAGCAGGATATAATCGGAAAGTGCGGGATTTGCAAGAGGTCCCAAAATGTTGAATACCGTTCTGATGCCCATCTCACGTCTTGACGGACCAACGAAACGCATTGCCGCATGGAAGCTTTGTGCAAACAGGAACGCAATTCCCGTTTCGGCGATACAAGCGGCAGCCTTCTGAGGTGTCATACCTATCTTAACGCCGAGGGCTTCAAGCACGTCCGCCGCACCGCTCTTGCTGGAAACGCTTCTGTTTCCGTGCTTTGCAACGTTCATACCCGTTCCCGCAATAACGAAGGAAGCCGTTGTGGAAATGTTGAAGGTGTTCGCCAGGTCGCCGCCCGTGCCCACAATGTCAACGGCAGATTTTCCGAGGGGAACGATAGCCGCCTTCTGACGCATTACCCTTGCAAAGCCCGTAATTTCCTCAATGGTTTCGCCCTTGCAGCGAAGTGCTGTCAGGAACGAGCCTATCTGTGAATCGGTAGCGGCGTCGGACATTATAATGTTCATAGCCTCGTAAGCCTCGTCCTCGGTAAGGGAAATGCCGTCAGCAGCCTTGGCAATGAACTTTTTCAGTCCCGTACGTCTTTCTCTTGCAACGGAGGGAGCGGTCAGCTTTGAGCCCTTTATTCCCGCAACTTCCGAAATAAACGCCGACAGGATAGCCGTGCCGTTTTCAGCAAGCACCGACTCGGGGTGGAACTGAACGCCGTAGGTGGGGTCTGTCTTGTGCTTTATCGCCATTATCTGACCATCGGGGTCGGCAGCTGTTACCGACAGGCAGGAGGGCAGTGTCACGGGGTCGATGACCAGCGAATGGTATCTTGCCACCCGCATTTTATCGGGCATATCCGCAAACAGCTTGCAGTCGGTATTTACAGAAATTTCGGAGGATTTGCCGTGCATGGGAGCCTTAGCCCTGATTATCTTCCCGCCGAACGCCTCGGCAATTGCCTGATGACCCAGACAAACGCCCAGAATAGGCACTCTTCCCGAAAATTTTCGTATTGCGTCAACGCTTATTCCCGCCGATGAGGGATAGCCCGGACCGGGAGAGATAACCATTGCTTCAAGAACACCGTCCGAAAGAAGCTTTTCTATCTCATCTAAGGTAATTTCGTCATTTCTCACCGTCTTAATATCGGGATAAAGCGAACCGATAAGCTGAACGAGATTGTATGTGAAGCTGTCGTAATTATCTATCATCAAAATCATTTGAATGACCCCCAATCAGAGCTTTGCGGCTTCTTTGACGGCGTTTATTACCGCCAGAGCCTTGTTTTTGGTTTCCTCATATTCCTTTTCGGGAACGCTGTCGTAAACTATTCCCGCACCTGCCTGAACGTATGCCTTGCCGTTTCTGAAAAGCACCGTTCTGATAGCGATACAAGCGTCAATGTCGCCGTCAAAGGCAAGATAGCCGACCGTTCCGCCGTAAAGACCTCTCCGCTTGCTTTCAAGGCTGTCGATTATCTCCATCGCCTTGACCTTGGGAGCACCCGAAAGCGTTCCCGCAGGCAGCACGGACATAAGTGCATCGAGGGCGGTCTTGCCCTCCGCCAATTCGCCGTGAACGTCGGAAACAAGGTGCGTTACCTTTGAATAGGTTTCCACACGCATAAAGTCGGTCACTTCAACAGTACCGAAGCGGCATACCCTGCCAACGTCGTTTCTGCCGAGATCTACAAGCATTGTGTGCTCTGCCCGCTCCTTTTCGTCGGAGATAAGCTTCTTTTTCAGTGCCTCGTCCTCGGCGACCGTGGCACCTCTGGGGACTGTTCCCGCAATGGGCTTGGTGGTAACTGCCCTGTCGGTAACATTTACCAGCATTTCGGGAGATGCACCTGCAATGCAGTAATCCTTGTGGTCGAAATAATAAAGGTACGGGGACGGATTTGTGGAACGGAGCATTCTGTAAACGTCAAAGGGGTCGGGGGGATTTTCCGTTTCAAACCGCTGAGAGATGACCACCTGACTAATGTCGCCGTCAACGATATGCTCTCTGCATTTTTCCACCATTCCGATGAATTCCTCCTTGGTAACATTGGAGGTGAACTGAGGCTCGGCGGCATCGGCTTTCGGGGCTTTTTCCTCGGGAACATATTCGGCGATAACTCTGCCGATCTCCGAAGCCTTGGCTTCAAGCTCTCTGTATTTTGCGTCAATATCCGTTTCCTCGGCACGGATATTCAGGATAATGACCGCCTTGTTTGAAAGATGGTCGTAAGCAACTATCTCATCATATAAGAAAAGGTTTGCGTCGGGCATATTCAGGTCGTCCTCGGGAGGATTTTTAAGGGTTTTCTCGAAATATCTCACGCAGTCGTAAGCGAAATATCCGATAAGACCGCCTGTCAGCTTGGGACGGTTGGGGAACTTGGGAGCGGTGTTCTCCGCAAGAATACCCTGAAGAAGTGCGATGGGGTCGTCGACCTTTAGGCTTTCGGTTTTTCCGCTGCGTATTATTTCGCCCTCGCCGTTTTTGATGCGGATCTCCGTCTTGGGATCGATACCTATGAAGGAGTAGCGTCCCCATCTGTCGGAATTGTCAACGCTTTCGAGGATAAAGCAGTTTTCGTACCTCTGCTTCATTGCTCTGAAAATGCGGACGGGAGTGCAGCTGTCAATAAGCAGCTCGTAAAATACGGGAACTGTCTTGTAGCTCTTGAGCAATTCTTTTGCCGTTTCAACACTTGGGAAAATCATACTATCAATCCTTTCTGAAAATAAAAATGTCCCTTAACGGAAAAACCGTTAAGGGACGAAGTTTCGTGGTGCCACCCTAATTTACGGACAATAAAAAAGTCCGCCTCTATCGGGTATCGGCAGACATTTGCAGCATAGTTTTCAAACTAAATTTCAAGTACGCCGCACTTGCTTTAATACCCTATCCACTAACGCAGGAAACTCGGCGATGTATACTTGCCGAAAATACGGCTTTGAACACGCTCCTCACAAATCCATTCACCGATACCGTTTGTACAGGGCTTCCACCATTGCCCCGCTCTCTGAAACAGCTGCATACCGGCTACTTACTTTTGCTCACAGGATTTAATCTGTTAAATTGTTAAACAAATTATACAACTACGCTCCGCATTTGTCAATAGGTTTTTTGATTTTTGTTGATATTGTATATTTTACTGCCTATATTTTAACATTTCCGTACATTTTAAAAAATATAATCTCTTGTTATATAGATTAAGTTTCCGCTAAGATTGCAGATTTTAAGACTTTATTAACACTTTATCGATATAATAATTCAAATTGCCAAAAACAGCCTAGAATTGCACTTGTACGAGATTTCACAGATGAATTCAAAGATATTTACCGATATTTTGATGAGTACAGCGTAATTTTCGTGTTAACAAATGATTAAATCTAGGTATAATTTTAACATTAATGTCTTTTTTTAAAACTTTTTATATCCATTTTACGGTGTCTGCATTTGTATACGCTTTGTATAATGAAGTCAAGATAACATATAGAAAGGCTAGGTTGAACATATGGGAAAAACTTTTGTCAATGACCTTGGGGTAAAATATGTATGCAAACTGGAAAAAAGCTCTGCCCATATCGACGGCGTAGGCGATCTTCCGGTCTACGGGATACGAATATTCAGGGAAGGCTGCGAGTATTCGTCTAACGAGTACGAATGTTCTTATGTAAAGGACATATCCTCACAAAAAAGCACTGCAGAGGAGTTTATGGAGCTTGCGGTGAAGCATAAGCTTTCGCCCGTCCACCTGTCCGAAGCGGTGTATAATTTTATATGTAGATAGGGTTTCACCTCTACAGAATTATTGTTCCGAATTTGTGAAAAATGCCGTTGACAAAACATAAATTCGGGTGTATAATAATGATACATTAAAACATAAATTCTGAGAATAGAGGTGAAATTATGGACAGAGTTATCCTCCATTCCGACCTGAATAACTTCTTTGCTTCAGTGGAATGCCGATATGACCCCACTCTTTGGGAAAAGCCTGTGGCAGTCTGCGGCAGCAAGGAGCAGCGTCACGGCATAGTGCTGGCGAAAAATCAGCCCGCAAAGCTTATGGGCGTGAAAACGGGCGAAGCTATCTGGCAGGCACAGAAAAAATGTCCCGATCTGGTCATAGTCCCTCCCCATTACGACAGATATGCAAAGTTTTCCGCCGCCGCAAGAGCCATTTACGAAAGCTATACCGACAGAGTGGAAAGCTTCGGCATAGACGAATGCTGGCTGGACGTTACCAACTGCCGCAAAAGCGGTGTCGAAATAGCCGAAGAGCTGCGTTCACGGATAAAGTCGAAGCTGGGAGTTACCGTTTCTGTGGGGGTAAGCTTTAATAAAGTGTTCGCAAAGCTGGGTTCGGATATGAAAAAACCCGACGCTGTGACCGTTATTTCCCGTGAAAATTTTCGGGATACGGTCTGGAAGCTGCCTGTTACCGATATGCTGGGGGTGGGCAGTTCAATGTATACTCAGCTGCATAAATACTATATAGAAACTATCGGCGACCTCGCAAACGCAAGTCCCGAGCTGATAAAACGGCGGCTGGGCAAATGCGGCGAAGCGATATATGCCTATGCCAACGGGCTGGACACCTCCCCCGTTGCACTTGTGGGCGAAAGCCACCCCGCCAAATCCATAAGCAGCGGAATGACCGTCCCCCGTGACCTGACCTCGGACGGCGAAGCAAAGGAGCTTATTTATTATCTGTCGGAAACCGTTGCCTCGGGTATCAGAAAGCAGGGTATGCGTTGCACCGAAGTCAGCGTTACCGTTAAGGACAGCAAATTTGAACGCATCACCCGTCAGCGGAAGCTCCCCGTGCCCGTAAAAAGCACATTCGAGATAGCTGCCGCCGCATACGGCATATTCACCGAATGCTATAAATGGAACAGGACCGTCAGAAGCATAACCGTCGGTGCGGCGGGGCTTGTTCCCGAAGATTCCGCCGTTCAGACCGACCTTTTTTCCGAGGATAAAGCAAGGCAGCGTCTGGAGGCTCTGGACGGTGCTGTGGACAAGCTTCGTTCCAGATACGGCGACGACTGCCTTAAACGTGCGATAGTTATGGACTTTGAGGGTTTGACGGAACGGACGGGAAAAAGTGTGGAATGTGAGAAATAAAGTGTTTAGTATAAAAAATACAGCGAAAAGCTGCCCTTTGCCGTACGTCCGGTAAAGGGCAGCTTTTATTATCAGGTTGTCAATTCCGTAGGTATCTTATCCACAATACAGTCCCTGCCGTGATTTTTTCCGTAATACAGCTTATGGTCGGCAAGATTGATAACATCATCAATGGTCATTCCCGCCTTATGTTCCTGAATTCCGAAGGTCATAGTGACCGACAGGACATCATTTCCGAAAGCAAGGCTGTAAGTACGTATCTCCTCGTAAAGGCGGTGCAAAAGCTCCAGCACCTCATCATATTCCCTGCCGCTGAATGCCAGCAGAAATTCCTCTCCGCCCCATCTTGCGGCAACGCCGTCCTCGCCTGCTGTTTTCGTCATAATATTGGAAACAGCCTTCAGCACCTTATCGCCGCAGGCGTGACCGAATCGGTCGTTAAAGGTCTTGAAATAGTCAATATCGCCGATGATGACCGTCATAGGCTCTCCTTTTTCGGCGGCGGCAGCATGCATAGCCTTCAGCCTGATAGTACAGGAGCGGCGGTTCAGCAAGCCCGTCAGCGGGTCACAGGAGATAAGGTATCGGAGCGACGTTCGGAGCTTTTCGGCGGATCTGCCAATATCGCCTATCTCGTCGGGACGTTCCGTAAGCTGCTTATCGGCGGCACATTCCGTATTTCCCGAGGCTATCTTCCCGAGGAATTCGGTAGCCTTTGCCAGGGAATTTATTATTCTCGATGAGAACACAAGGCTCACCGAAAGCACGATAGAGGTGACTATCCACGCAATTATCAGCGAATTTATACCGTAATTGAGCACCGATCTGAGAATTTCGCTTCGGCTTCTTCCCGCAAATATCATTCCCGCATTTTTCCCGTCTGAATTGACGATCGGGATATAACTGCCAAAATAAGGTATGCCGTCAATGATAACATTGTCTGAAAAATACCTTCCGCCTTCTCCCACAAGCACCCGTTCAACGACCTCCGCAGACGCTTTAGTGCCGCTGACCCTGCTTCCGTCCGCTCTCTCAACGGTGGTGACATATCTTGTGGAACCGTAAAACAGGGTAATGTCAATACCCGTTTGATGCTTAATGTCATCTATTGTCTTAACAAAACCGTCCAGCGGCATATCCCCTTTTTTCAGAACGCCGTCTGAAACCGTATAATCCCCGGGATATGCTTCGTCAAGAAATTCGTATATAGAAACAGAAACGCTTTCCAACTCGTGGTTTATCTCCTTATATGCACTGTTATAGCTGTTAAACGCCGAATATACGGAGATTATAAGCCCGAGAATGACCGTAGGAACGACTGCTATGGCTGTAATTCCGCCGGTAAGGCTTTTTCTGTGCTTGGCTTTCATATATGTACCTCCAAATAAGGAAATGCTGCCGGGTATAGATCCCCCGTCATAGGACAAATCATATAAAACATAAAATATATCAGCACGACCTCCCAAATACAAAAATACGCAAAGGAGGATACTCTTATGCTGATCGACCTGCTCTCAGCCGTGTTGTCAAAGGTGTTTTTTTTCGCTCTGCATATCGACAGCGGGGCGGCGTTCCCGAAGCCCCTTTCACCCGAGGAGGAGGCGGACTGCTTCCGCCGTATGAGGGAGGGCGATACTGCTGCAAAAAACAAGCTCATTGAGCATAATCTTCGGCTGGTGGCACACATAATCAAAAAATATTATTCCACAAACACCGACCAGGACGACCTTATCTCCATCGGAACTATCGGACTGATAAAGGCAGCGTCCACCTTTGACAGCGAAAAAAGCATACGCTTTGCCACCTATGCTTCAAGATGCATCGAAAATGAGATACTAATGTATTTCCGTTCCCTGAAAAAAACACGAATGGAGTTTTCGCTGGACGATCCCCTGGAAACCGACAAGGACGGCAACACCCTAACAATGTCCGACCTTATCGCCGAAGATGACGGCATCGTTGAAAAAATAGACGTGCTGATAAAATCCGAGCAGCTCTACCGATTTATCGGCGAATGTCTTGACGAACGGGAGCTTTCGGTCATAACCCACCGCTACGGGCTTTTCGGACATAAGCCCTTAACTCAGCGGGAAGTTGCGGAGAAACTGGGAATATCCCGCTCCTACGTTTCCCGAATTGAGAAAAAGGCTCTTGACGAACTTAAAAAAAGGTATGACAGGCTCTGAATCACTTGACTATCAGCTGAACAGCATCGCTGTGGGGCTGAGGTTTTCCCCAGATATAGCCCTGTATATAGTCGCATTTCAACTCTCTGAGGGTATCCAGCTGACTTTCCAGCTCAACGCCCTCGGAAATGACCTTGCAGTTAAACATATGCCCGATGGAAATGATAGCCTTGACAAAGTTGCCGCCGTCGTTTCTGTCGGTCATATCGTCGATAAAGCTCTTGTCGATTTTCAGCAGATCGATAGGCAGTCTTTGCAGATAGCTGAGCGAAGCATATCCCGTACCGAAATCGTCAAGGGCGATCTTTGCACCGAGAGCCTTTATTTCCGAAAGAGCCGCAATTGCGTCGTCCACCGAGGAGATAAAGCAGGACTCGGTGACCTCTATCTCCAGCATTTGGGGCGGGAAGCCTGTTTCCTCAAGTATCTGACGGACCTCATCGGCAAAGCCCGCTTCGGTGACGTGCCGAGCGGAAACGTTTACAGATACTACAAAATCCGCACCTGCCGCAACGCTTTCCGCAAATGACAGCATAGCGTGCCTGAGCACCCATCGGTCAATATCCAGAATAAGCCCGCTTTTCTCCGCAACGGGGATAAACACCGAAGGCGGAATGGGTCTGCCCTCGCCGTCCTTCAATCGAAGAAGCGTTTCAAAGCCTCTCAGCTGCTTAGTTTCCGTTTCAAACTGCGGCTGGAAAACCAGATAAAAGCGGTTGTATTTCAGAGCACTTCTTATTTCATTTTCAAGGCTCATTTCGTTCTTTATCTCGCCCAGCATCTCGCTGTCGAAGAAGCAGACCTGATTTTTTCCCCTGCTTTTCGCCTTATACATAGCTGTATCGGCAAATCTGAACAGGCTCTCGCAGTCGCCGCCGTCACGGGGGAAGCTTGCTGTGCCCGCACTGCCCGTGGCGTAATAATCGCATTTTCCGGTGTAAATTTTCTCGGATAAAATGCTGAGGCAGCGGTTTGCGAACTCCTCCAGCTCTGCATCGGATTTGTCGGTGACTATCATAGCAAATTCGTCGCCGCCTATCCTGCCGAGATAAACGCTGTCATCGGTAAGCTCGTTCCAGCGTCTTGCAGCCTCGCAGAGAACAATATCTCCGCAGGCGTGTCCCATAGTATCGTTGATATTCTTAAAATTGTCCAGATCGAAGAAAATCAGGCTGAACGGCTCATTATCGGCTATCTTTTCATTAGCGAAATCCATAATGCTCCGCCTGTTATTCAGCCCCGTCAGCGGGTCGGTAACGGACAGCCGACGCAGACGCTCTTCATTCTGTGCAATTTTTTTGAGATGCCGATGCTGCATATACAGCAAGCCCATACCGCCCGCCATCATCGCAATGCCCGCAATGGACTGCATATTATTTTTGACAAAAACAGCGATTATGACCGAAGCAAACTGCACCAGATTGATAATAATTGCCGCCGCAAAGCCCTTTTTATTGTCCACATTCAGCATCTGCAGGCTGACTATCATCATAAATACCGTAATAACTCCCGACAGGGACGGTATCGGTATCACTTTGCTGCCAACGTGTATAACCTCAAGCCCGCTTTTGTTCATTGACGAAATGAGCACTATCAGCATTATCAAAATAATACTGAGTATCACAAGCTTGACCGTTTTCACCTTATCTATTGATTTTTTCACTTCAAATCCCCCACACAGCGGAGCGTGTCCGCATATAATGTCATATTTAATGTATTTTTTATTGGTAACCATTGCAAAAAAATTTTTCTGATTATTATTTTAACACATTTCGCACAAGATTGCAATAGAAAATAGCAAAAAATTATTAATTTTCCACTATCGGACAAGCTTTTTCTTTCTGTTCACGGCAATTGATAATGTCTGTATTATATATTTGATAATAATTATATATTTGAAATTATGATAAACTGTGCTATAATAAAAACAGAAGGAAAGAAATCAACCACAAAGGAGAAATGAAAAATGTTTGAGGTATTTATGCTCATCTGCTTCGGCTGCTCTTGGCCCATCAATGTTTATAAGTCTTACAAGGCAAGATCCACCGCCGGCAAAAGCCTGACCTTCCTGCTGATAATCGTTGCGGGATATATTTTCGGCATTGCCGGGAAGATAATGTCGGGGAACATTAACTATGTGCTTATCTTCTACCTGCTCAATCTGCTGGTAGTTTCGGCGGACATTGTACTGTATTTCAGAAATAAGGCACTTGAAACGGGAAAGACTGCTTCAGCCGCAGTGTGATACGATACTCCAAAATCAGCCGCCGCAGATCACTCCATATCTGCGGCGGCTTTCATTTATAATGTATTGCGAATTGCAAATTATGAATTATGAATTATAAATTATGAATTATAAAATCGGTCCATCTCCCGTTATTTTTTTCATATTTCAAAGAAAATTTGCCGAAAAAGTCACTTTTTTAGACAAAAATAAAAAAATTCTGCAATTTTTCTAAAAAACACTTGCAAAATTGAAAGTTATGGTGTATAATAGAATTATCGTGATGAAAGCCGTTCAAAGGGAATGGTTTCACAGAAATTTTAATGTTTACAGGGGGCTTTAAACAATGGAGTTTAAGTTCAAAAGTGAGTATCTGCAGAAGGTCTATGACAAGGTACAGAAAATGAATTCAAATGAGCCTGAGTTCCTTCAGGCAGTAGGCGAGGTTCTGACATCTCTGGAACCCGTAGTTGCAAGAGATCCTTCCATCGAGAAGAACGGCATCGTTGAGAGAATGGTTGAGCCTGAGAGATTTATCCAGTTCAGAGTTTCTTGGGTTGACGACAGCGGCAAGGTTCAGGTCAACAGAGGCTACCGTGTACAGTTCAACTCCGCTATCGGTCCTTACAAGGGCGGTCTTAGACTTCACCCCTCTGTATGTGCTTCCGTTATCAAGTTCCTGGGCTTTGAGCAGGTATTCAAGAACAGCCTGACAACTCTGCCTATGGGCGGCGGTAAGGGCGGCTCCGACTTCGACCCCAAGGGCAAGTCCGATAATGAGATCATGCGTTTCTGCCAGAGCTTTATGACAGAGCTTTGCAAGCACATCGGTGCTGATACAGACGTTCCCGCAGGCGACATCGGCGTTGGCGGACGTGAGATCGGTTACCTCTTCGGTCAGTATAAGAGAATCAGAAACGAGTTCACAGGCGTTCTCACAGGTAAGGGTCTGTCCTACGGCGGTTCTCTCGCAAGAACAGAAGCTACCGGTTACGGTCTGTGCTACTTCACACAGGAAATGCTCTCCTGCATGAAGAACGACAGCTTCGCAGGCAAGACTGTTGTTATCTCCGGTTCCGGAAACGTTGCTATCTACGCTACCGAAAAGGCTCAGGAGCTGGGTGCAAAGGTTGTTGCTCTGTCCGACTCCAACGGTTATGTTTACGATCCCGACGGAATCAAGCTTGACGTTGTTAAGCAGATCAAGGAAGTTGAGAGAGCAAGAATTTCCGAGTACGCTAAGAGAGTTCCCGGTGCAACATACACAGAGGGCTGCAGAGGAATCTGGGGCATCAAGTGCGACATTGCTCTTCCCTGTGCTACACAGAACGAGCTGGACGGCGAAGGTGCTGACAAGCTTCTTGCAAACGGCTGTATGTGCGTAGCAGAAGGTGCTAACATGCCCTCTACTCCCGAGGCTATCGAGAAGTTCCTGAATGCAGGCATTCTCTTTGGACCTGCAAAGGCTGCTAACGCAGGCGGCGTTGCTACATCCGGTCTGGAAATGTCCCAGAACTCCGAAAGACTGTCCTGGACATTTGAAGAGGTTGACGCTAAGCTCAAGGGCATCATGATCAACATCTTCCATAACGCTTACAATGCTTCCAAGGAATACGGTGCAGAGGGCAACCTGGTTATGGGTGCAAACATCGCAGGCTTCCTGAAGGTTGCTGACGCTATGAAGTGGCAGGGCGTTGCATACTAATCCCCCGCTTATATTTCAAAGATGAATTTGACCGCTCGGGCTTCGGCTCGGGCGGTTTTTTTGGTATTTTCAGCATTCAGCGAAATGTACGCCTGTTGAACGCAATTTCCGATTTGGTTCATATATTGTTTACATATCGAAAAACATAAGATAATTAGGAATTATGGACAAAATAACAAAAAAGTGGTATAATAATGAAGAATATAGCAAATCGTCGGGGATTTTTATCGCATATTTTTGTTCAGATATTACCGTAAAGGAGAATGACAATGACACTCACAAGCGAAAAAGAAACAGCACTCGTGGGAACGTTCGGCATGGGTCTGCAGGAATTCTGCGATATGGAGCAGTTATACAAACTCCTCAACAACTGGTCCAAGAGCTGTGGAATGGCTACTGTAATTATTGATACAAACGGTAATCAGATAACCGAAGATTTTGGGATCACCGAGTTCTGCAAAACCGTTCAGTCCTGCGAAAAAGGTCTGGAATGCTGTAGGAAAACGTGGAAATCGGATCTGGACGGCATCTATGAGTGTCCTTTCGGATTTTTGGATTTTTCTATTCCTATCATTCTCCCGAACGGACAGATGCTTGGAAAAGTGCTTGCAGGTCAGGCTCTTTCCGTAAATCAAAAAGAAGAGGAGATCACGCAAAGGACATCGGAGTGCGGAATAGATGAAGAATTAATAAAGAATGTACTTCCTCGTGTTTGCAGAAAAACCGATACGGAAATGCAAGGGGCTTATGACCTTCTGAAAGAAACGCTGCATTTCTTTATCGAAAAAAGCTATTATGCCTGGGAAACCAACAATGAGCTGAAAAAAGCTCCCGAAAAAAAGGATAGAGTACTGTCACAGATCACTCGGATAATGTACAGCTACAACCTTACCGTTGATATTGCCACGGGAGATTATTCGCTTATTACAGGCACGGGAATGGAACGTACCGTTGACGAATATAAGCGGCACAGCAATCAGGCGGAGATCCACGATTTTCAGGAAAGCATTCTCCATCCCTCTTATTTGAGCCGATTCAATAAGCTGATAGACTTTGAATCCGCAAAGAACGATCCATCGGAAAATGGATTCAGAGGAACGCTGGAATATCCAGTTATCTATCCCGGCGATGATGAATTTGAATGGCACGAGATAAATGTGTTCATTGACACGGAAGAGGACGGCAGAAGAATTGCAAATATTCTCGGACGAGATATTACGGAAGCTCATAAAGCACAGGAAAAGAACGAAAATGAGCTTCGTGCCGCTGCGGATAAAAACCGTATCCTCTCCGAGCTTACAAAGAAGCTGTACAGCTATAACCTTACGCTCAACCTGAGAACAGGCAAGTACAGTATGATAATCGGTACGGGTATGACTCAGTTTATGGAAATATTCAAGTCTACCGACGATTACGAAACGGCGTACAATAAAAAGCTTAAATATCTCGACCCCGAAAATGTACCGCAGTTTGAAGCCCTTGCAAGCCTTGACTCCCTTCGTGCAAGAACAAATGCCAACGGATTTATCGGAAATCTTGAATACGGTGCTATCACCGATTACGGCGAGGAATGGCACGAGATAAACGTATTTATCAGTACGGACGAGGACGGCGAGCCTGTTGCCAATATCCTCGGAAGAGATATTACGGACGCCCATAAGCGTCACGAAAAGCGTGAAAATCAGCAGAAGGCTGCTATGGCACGTGACCAGCTGCTTTCGGGCATTACAAAAATGCTTTACGGCTACAACCTGACCGTAAATCTTGAAACATGGAAATATTCCCTTATCACGGGCACGGGTATGGACGAGATATTGGACGTTATGCAGCATAATGACGACTATGTGCTGCTTTATGCAAAGCTTGCCAAAAATGTTGCTTTGGAAGACAAAGCAAAGGTCGACAGCCTTATCGGTATAAAAGCACTAAAGGAAAAAGCAAACGGTTCGGGTTATG
The DNA here is from genome assembly GCA_964540575.1 of uncultured Ruminococcus sp. Classification (GTDB taxonomy): domain Bacteria; phylum Bacillota; class Clostridia; order Oscillospirales; family Ruminococcaceae; genus UMGS1889. Next base: position 10,065 of record CAZINI010000007.1, on the reverse strand, counting down.
TAGGATCGGTATCTCATCGATTTATTGTTGATGACGGTCATAAATGGCACGAGGTAAATCTGTTTATCGGAACAAATGAGGACGGTGCTGCGGTCGCAAATATCCTCGGACGTGATATTACCGAAATGCATGAACAGCAGGAGGCAAAGGAACGTGAACTGAAAGCTTCCGCCGCAAAGGACCAGATACTTTCGGACATCACAAAGACCCTTTACAGCTACAATGCAACGGTAAATCTCAACACGGGAAAATACAGCCTTATCGTCGGCACGGGCATGGAGGAGCTTATCCGTCATTTCTCACGGACGGACGATTTTGATGAGGCGTGCGGATATTTGCTGGAAAAAGTCCTGCCCGAATATCGTGAGGATATGTATGACAAATTCTCGCTGAATGCACTCAGGGAGCAGAAAAATCTCAGCGGACATATCGGGCAGAAAGAATATGCGGCGATAACCGAGGACGGTCTTGGCTGGTTTGAGGTCAACGCTTTTATGGGCGTTGATGAGGACGGAAATCCCACAGCAAATATTCTCGGACGTGACATAACCGAAACCCATGAAGCACAGGAACGCCGTGAAAACGAGCTGAAAGCAGTTGCGGCAAAGGATCAGATACTTTCAAATATCACAAAAACGCTGTACAGCTACAACCTGACGCTCAATCTTGTCAGCGGAAAATACAGCCTTATCCTCGGCACGGGAATGAAGGATTTCGTAAAGATATTTGAATCCACCGACGATTACGAAATTGCTTACAATCAGAAAATACAATATGTTACGGAGGATTACATTGAAGCCTTCGATAATTTCAGCAGCCTGTCCGCACTGCGAAACCGCAAAAACGAAACGGGATATATCGGCAATCTGGAATATTCCGCAAAAACCGAAAAGGGCATTGAGTGGCACGAAATAAATATCTTCCTCGGAACGGACGAAAACGGCGATGCTATCGCCAATATCCTCGGACGTGATATTACCGAAGCACATGAGCAGCAGGAGAAAAAGGAACGTGAGCTTCGTGCTTCCGCCGCAAGAGATCAGCTGCTTTCGGGCGTTACAAAAATGCTTTACAGCTATAATATGACGGTCAATGTCGATACGGGAAAATACACCCTTATCACAGGTACGGGAATGGACGATACCGTTGCAAAAATGGAAGCTACCGACAATTACGATGACATTTACCGTATATTCCTGAATGCAGTCGAACCCGAACAGCTGAAAAAGGGCGAGGAGCTTATGTCCCTTGACAGCTATCGGGGCAGGCAGGACAAGACGGGACATCTCGGCACGGAAGAATTTCTTTTGCATTACACCGAAAAGCCCGAATGGCACGAGATAAACGTGTTTGCGGGATATGGTGAAAACGGCGAAGCTATCATCAACATTCTCGGCCGGGACGTTACCGAAGCTCACGATAAGGCGGACACAAAGGCTCAGCTTGAAATTGCAAATGCGTCGAGTGCCGCAAAATCTGCATTTCTCTTCAATATGTCCCACGATATTCGCACGCCTATGAATGCGATCATCGGGTTCACGGAGCTTCTCGATAAGCATCTTGACGATAAGGAGCTTGCAAGAAGCTACATAAAGAAGATACAGTCATCAAATGATTTTCTGCTGTCCCTTATCAACAACGTTCTTGAAATGGCTCGTATCGAAAGCGGAAAAACCACATTTGACGAAACCTACTGGAATGCAAAGGCATTCAATGATACTCTGTTTTCGCTGTTTGATTCTCAGATGGCTGAAAAGGGAATTGAGTTTACAAGGACTATTGATGTAGAGCATACGGAAGTAATATGCGATGCAACAAAGCTTCGTGAGATATTCCTGAATATTCTCAGCAACGCACTGAAATACACACCTGCCGGCGGAAAGGTCACAATGCGGCTCAAAGAGATACCGTCCGACCGCCCCGGATATGCAATGTATCGGACGGAGATCGAAGATACGGGCATAGGTATGTCCGAGGATTTCCTTCCCCATATGTTTGACGAATTTACTAGAGAACGTTCCAGCACGGAGAGCCGTGTCAGCGGAACGGGACTTGGTATGGCTATCGTTAAGAAGCTGGTCGATTTCCTGGACGGTACTATCGAGGTCGAAAGTCAGATTGGCAAGGGCACTAAATTTACCGTCACGCTGCCTCATCGCATAGCCTCAAACAGCGATAATATTCAGCATATCAATAAGAATTCGGATATTGACACCGAAAAATTCAAAGGAAAGCGTATACTGCTTGCAGAGGATAATGAACTGAATGCAGAGATAGCTGTCACAATTCTCAAAGAAGCGGGATTTTCGGTGGAACATGCCGAGGACGGTATCATCTGCGTAGATATGCTTGAAAAAGCAGAACCTAACTATTATGACCTTGTCCTGATGGACATTCAGATGCCGAATATGGACGGCTACAAGGCTACACAAACCATACGTCAGTTCTCGGACAAGGATAAAGCAAGCATTCCTGTTATCGCTATGACTGCAAATGCCTTTGAGGAGGACAAGCAAAATGCATACAGGGCAGGAATGAACGGGCATATTGCCAAGCCCATCAACGTTAACGAGCTGATGGCGACGCTGGGAAGGTTGTTGTGATACCCCAAAATGCCGCTGCCTATTGGAGGAAAAATGGATAAACTCAAAATGCACACCCGAAATAAAGCCGACGAAAACTACCAAAAGCTAGCCGAGCTTTTCCCGAATGCATTGACCGAAGCTGTTGACCCAGAAACGGGCAAAATCATTCGTGCGATCGATAAGGACGTGCTGATGCAGGAGATAAACACGGAGGTAGTTGACGGCAAAGAGGAGCGTTATCGGTTCAGCTGGCCCGATAAGAAGAAGGCTGTTCTGCTGGCAAATTCGCCTGTGTCGAAAACGCTTCGTCCCTGCCGTGAGGAAAGCGTTGATTTCGACAGCACGGAAAATCTCTATATCGAGGGCGATAACCTTGATGTTCTCAAGCTTTTGCGGGAAACCTATCTCGGGAAAATCAAGCTGATTTACATTGACCCGCCCTACAACACGGGAAACGATTTTGTATATAAAGATGATTTTTCGATGACCAAATCGGAATACATAATGCGATATTCGGACGAGGAGAATGGCTGCCTTTCACAGAATACCGACAGCAGCGGACGTTTCCATACCGACTGGCTCAATATGATATATCCCCGACTAAAGCTGGCAAAGGAACTGCTGAGTGATGACGGAGTTCTGGTCATGAGCATAAGCGATGCGGAATTCCACAATTTAAAAAAGATGGCTGATGAGATATTCGGCGATTTTAATTATTGCGGAGATATACTTTGGAATTCCACCAAATCCGTTACAAACACTGCCCTGCTCTCTGTTTCTCACACATATAATTTAGTTTATTTTAAAAATATGAATTATTTTACCGAGAACAGATATGCTTTCAGGCTGCCCGATGACGGAGAGGGGTTTGCAAATCCCGACAATGACCCGAGAGGTCCGTGGAAAGCCGATCCTTTTCAGGTCGGCGGCTGGCGGCCTAATCAGCAGTATGAGATAGTTAATCCGAATACGGGTGTTGTTTATAAGCCTAACGCAGGGTGCAGCTGGAAAAACGACCATAAAAAGTTTCGTGAGCTGTTGGACGATAACCGTATAGTTTTCGGGAAAACAGGCGATGGCGGTCCGCAGCGAAAGCGTTTTTTATGGGAAGCAATGGAACGGGGCAAGGTGGCAAAAACTTGGTGGGACGACGTAGAAACCACCACAAACGGTACTCAGCTTTTGAAAAAGCTCTTTGACGGAAAGACTTTGTTTGACAATCCAAAGCCTGTGGGCTTTGTCAAAAAGCTCATTCAGCTGGCTGCCGACAGAGATTCTATTGTTCTGGACTTTTTCAGCGGCTCTGCCACCACCGCACATGCAGTGATGCAGCTTAATGCTGAGGACGGCGGACACCGCAAATTTATTATGGTACAGCTGCCCGAAGAAACCGACGAAAAAAGCGAAGCATACAA
>CAZINI010000007.1:0-5965 GCA_964540575.1 uncultured Ruminococcus sp. | reverse complement strand
ATGCATTAAGAATTCTGCATTAGACGTGGGTTTCCGTGTCCTCAAGCTGGACAGTTCCAATATGAAGGACGTTTACTATTCCCCTGCCGATTTTCAGCCTGCAATGCTTGACAGCCTTGCCGACAATATCAAAGAGGACAGGACCTCCGAGGACCTGCTGTTTCAGGTCATGCTTGACCTTGGCATCTTGCTTAGCAGCAAAATTTCAATTCACAATGCAGAATGCATAATTCATAATGAAAAACGCACATACAGTTATTATGATGTTTCCGACGGTTATCTTATAGCCTGCTTTGATGATGCTGTCACTGAGGAGATAATAACCGAAATAGCAAAGAAAAAGCCGTACTATTTCGTTATGCGGGACAGTTCTATGGCAAGCGACAGCGTTGCTGCAAACTTTGAGCAGATATTTGCCGAATACAGCAAAGATACAGTAAGGAGGGTATTATAATGAACAACGAAAGCAAACCTATCGGCAAAGGCGACGACGAATGCAAGGAATTTATTATCGAATCCCTGAACGGTGCGGATACCCACGGATTTGATATTGATTCCATTTATTACGCCAACAACAAATGGATAGTATTTGAATATTTAAAATGCGACAGTGAATGGGTAACGCCGCATACAAGTTCTCCTTCCCGTTATCCGAAAAACTGGAAAAAATTCTATTCGCTGTATGTTGCGGCAAAAAAGCTTGATGCCGATCTGATACTTGTAAATTACAGCAATGTCCCGAAATACAAGGATATGGTGAAGATAATGAAGGTGCTGTCCTTTGATATGGATAAGATAAATGAATATTCAGAAGCACCAAATCCAAAGCCCAAACGCCTTGATTATATGACCTTTGAAGAAAAGAAAATGACACGTCAGGAATTCGGAAACTATCTTCGTCAGATAAATTCAAAGGCTGCTTTGCCGCCTTGGGTACAAGAAAAGAACAGCTAAATCGGCAGATGAATTTGCCGTACAAAAAAATTTTTCCCCCGTCTTTATGAAAGATTTTTCTAAAGACGGGGGAATATTTTTATTTACAAAGCGGGCAGCGGAGTCACCGTCCGGACAGATTATCGATGCAGATTTCTTAAAATAGTTCCCGTTACCTCTTCCATAACAATGGGCTTTGCAAGATGGCCGTTCATTCCCGCATCGAGAGAAGTCTGAACGTCCTCAACGAAAGCATTTGCAGTCATAGCTATAATGGGTATCATTCGGGCATCGGGACGGTCACGCATACCTCGGATAGCAGCGGTCGCTTCATAGCCGTTCATCTTCGGCATCATAATATCCATAAATATCATATCGAAGGTATCGGGCGGATTTTTGGCAAATATCTTGACTATCTCATCACCGTCAGCGGCTCTTGTCACCTGTATTCCCAGTTCCTCCAGCTGTATGGTTGCTATCTCGGCATTAAGGTCGTTATCCTCAGCCAACAGAATTTTTACGCCGTTCAGATCGGCATTGGAAACGGGCAGATTTTTCTCCAAAACCTTGCTTGCTTCGGTAATCTCAAGCGGAAGCTCCACGGTAAAGACTGAGCCGACGCCTTTTTCGCTCTCCACCAAAATGGTTCCGCCCATAAGCTCAACATAACGCTTGGAAATAGCCATTCCAAGTCCCGTGCCTTTATAATTCGTTCTGGCACCGTTATCCTCCTGAGAGAACTCGTCAAAAATGTGCTCCAAAAACTCCTCGGTCATTCCCACGCCCGTATCCGCTATGCGATAGCGAACTGTCATATGGTCGGGGTCATCGCCTTTGAGATAATCCGTTTCAAAGGTGATACTGCCGCCGTCATCGGTAAATTTCACCGCATTTCCGAGAATATTCACCAGCACTTCCCTTATCCGCACGGAATCGGCAAGAATGTACGGCGTTTCGGGCGTTGCTATCTTTGGTTCAAATGTGATATTGCGATTGGAAAGGAAGCCGTGAACGATGCTCAGCACCATATCCACCACCTCTGTAATATCGGTGGGAACGGGATTGAACTTTATCTTTCCGCTTTCGATGCGGCTTATGTCAAGCACATCATTGATGAGGGTCAGCAGATGCTCGGAGCTTTTGCTTATCTTCTCCAGACAGTTTCTTACTTCGGGATTTGTATCCTGTTTCAGGGCAATGCCGGTAAATCCGATTATGGCATTCATCGGCGTACGAATATCGTGGGACATATTATTCAGGAAGGAAGTTTTTGCAAGGCTGGCATTCTGTGCGATATGTACAGCATCTTCCAGTTCCTGATTTATCTTCTTGTCATTCGTTCGGTCGGACATATCCAGAATGTACTTTTTCGCACCCTGAATATCGCTGCAAAATGCGACCACATGGAACCAACGCATCTCGCCGTTTGTCTGATGAATATACTCTCTGTCCCACTCCATCTGTTCTCCGGGGAGAATACCCGAGATCTGATCCAGAACGAGGGCGGTTTCATTTTCCTTTATAAGCTGCTCCAGCACATAGACGTCCTCACGGACCTGTGCTTCCGAAATGCCCAGCAGCTTTTCGATATTGGGGCTGACATAATCCACACGAAGCTCCTGTGCATCAAGCATCATAAACACATCGTCCACATTTATGGACAGCTTGGAAAACAGCTCGTCACGGGCAAGCAGTTCGGAGTCCTTCTGTCTGAGCTTCTGCCGATTTTGCTGAATGACCAGCAGCAGAAGCACCACAGCCAACGCAACAGAAATCCCCCCGACCACGGACATAGTCGTAGTCTGAAGCTTGTTCATGCTGGCGTTGACCACATCGGCGGGTACTATACCAAGAACCATCCAATTCTGGAAATTGGCGGATTCGTATACAAGATAATATTTTTCGCCGTTTACATCAAATATCATTTCACCGGAATTGCCCAACAGAAAATCCTCCTGCAGGGCGGCGATATCCTCATCGGAAATATTTTTTGAATTTTCCAGCAGAGCAAAGAAATTGTGTATATTCCTAAGCTCCTCGCTGCCGTTGTCAACAACGACACGTCCGTCGGGCAGAACTGCAAATGTGCCTGCCTGTCCGCCGAAAGCGAATATTTTCAGTGCATCAACCAGGTCGGAATTATTATAAGTAATGGCGATCGCCTCATATTCAAAGCCACGGAAGCTGCTCGGTGCGGCAGGAACTGCAAACACCATTATCTCAGGCTTATCGGGAACAACGGAATTTACAACTATGGGTTCCTGCTCTATGATAAGCTCCTCAAGCTTGTTACGCAGGTCTAAGTAGCCCTTCTGCCCATCCAGCGTAGTATAATCACCGTCACGGGAGATAAAATAGAAATCGGTGAAATTGCTTTCTTCCTTTGCATGAGCCACATATTCAACAATATCCGCTTCGCTGTCCGCCGCTTCCAGATACGGTACCCACATTCGCATACGGCTCCAGTTAACGGAAACAAGATTGTAAAGGGTCTGATTTGCCTGATGAAAAATTTCCGCAAGGTGGGCGGTGCTTTCCTCGTATATCGTTTCGGAAACAAATCCCCAATAGGCAAAGCCTGCCAAACCTACTCCAATGGCAGTGACCGCCGCAAGAAATACTGCGATCAGCTTTTTCCTCATGCTCCGCCCTCCTTTCATAGAATTTTTTATACTATAGCAATCCACAAAAATAGCATTAATGTAGGGGCGGGGTTTCCCCGCCCGCAGATTTCAACAGTTCTTTCGGTAACTGCGGGACGGGAAACCAAAGCTATGCTTTTTCCCCTACAAAACCTGTTAGGATATTTTTATGTACTGCTATAAACACCATTTAAATCACTGAGAAGAAATCGGCGTAAAAATCTTGCATAACCGGGTGTTTAATATTATACTAAGAACCAATTAAAAAGTGAATAAAAAATCAAGCAAAAACTTGCGTATATGGTTTTTGTGCAGATTTTTTATATACACTTTTATTGGTTATTAGTATTAATACCCTTTCACAATAGTAACATACTCCGTAGGCTCAAGGAACTGCTTTGTTTCGGACAGTGCCTCACAAATGTACTCTTGACTGGTGTAATCATTCACAATGTAATCTTCTCTCTTGGTCTTGATGTCCTCGGGCATAGGGCAGTTGCAGAAAGTGGAATGCTCAAGATATGTATCTGCACCCACAAGCATAACCGTATAAACTGTATTGTCATCAAGGGGCTGTCCGTTTACGGTAATATCGCCGAGAGTGAATTTTCCACGTTCCGTTTCGGTAACGGTGTATTCCATACCGCTGGTAACGGGCATCTGATTTCGATGGTGGATAGGATTGGAGCCGTCCTCCTTGACATTTACCAGCCAGTCCATTATACGTCTTATCTCCGCACCCGTATACTCGCCCCGATACATAGCGTTTCGGAAGGTCATTATCCATTTAACCTGCTGAGTGGTGTAATCTCCCTCATATATGGAGGAGCTTGCGACGCTTGCATATCCGATAGCTATCTGGTCGCTGCTTTTACTTCTCAAAGTATTCATCAGGGAAGAAGCCGCCTGACTTCCGTGAACGCCGAAATCATTGGAATATGCCGTAGCCTGAGTGAACAGCACTTCTTCGGCTTCGGGATTTTTATAATCGGTGATCTGAGCGTTGAAAGCATCGTAAGCACTTTTTGCGTCATATTCGCCTGTCATCATCTTATGTCCGACGTCCTGAGAAATGCCGAATACCTCGGTAGAAGCAAGACGCATATACAGGTGATTGCTGTCTATGCAGTCCTGAACATAATCAAGTGCGGGAGATGGGTTTATCTTTACCTCCTTGTTGTAGGACAGTACGGAGGTGCCTGCGGCAACGTGCTTCTGACCCTCATCGCTGAAAATTGCCATAAGTATCTCGTTTACAGCTGCCTTTTTCGCTTCGTCCTCTTCCACCGATTTGCCGACTGCAAGCTGACACATAGGATAAGTAAGCACCCAGTTGTCATCGGAGGTTTCGCCGAAATAGGGAAGAATTACGCAGTTCATATCTCTCTCAGCCTTGATACCGTCACAAATATTTGCTGTGTTACGGATCATAGCGGTCTGTCCGTTAAAGAAAGGTTCCATGACCTCGCTGAACTGAAGCTCCTCGTCGCCCTTTTCAAAGCGTACGTCCTTTAAGAACTGCTCGTACTTTTCAAAAACCTTGGGCCATACGGTATTGTCCAGACCTACCTGATTATCCTCAGTTTCACTTTCATACGCCATACGCCACTTTGTTCCCTCAAGGCTCATAAGCTCGGGAATAGCACAGCCCTGAATTGTTTCCAGACAGGTATAGTCATAATACCAGTCGGACTGAAAGCCCTTGATGCCCATTTCCTCGAAGGTGTCGATAGTTGCCACGAATTCGGAATAATTCGTCGGCAGGGGGATATTATGCTCGTCAAAAAGGTCTTTATTTGCCACAATACAGTCAACCTCGGCACACATAGGCAGCCAGCGGATAGCACCGCTGTCCTCACGGTTCACTTCAAGATAGCTGCTGTAAAATGTGCCTGCCACCTCAGACTTGCTGAGATCCATAAGATGTTCCGCAAGAGGTGCGGCATCATTCAGTGAAAATCTGCGGCAGGTGATAATATCGGGCATAGACTCGCCTCGTGCAAGCAGGTCCTTGTAATATTCCATAGTGTTGTAGCTCTGAACAAAGGTAAAATCAATGTCGGGGAATTTCTGCTCCAGCCATGGGGACAGCTCTTTGAACATAGACCTGTCCCACATATACATACTTATGTCGATCCTTCCGTCATTTTCCGTCTGTTCACCGACCTTTTCCTGAGCGGCACAGCCCGATAATGTTGATGCTGCCATAACAGCGGCAAGCAGCAGATTTGCAATTCTCTTATTTCCCATTCATACTCTCCTTTATGGTTCTGTTTCTTCCAATATCCTACGACGATAAACACGCATAAGCATATTTTGACACAATAATACTATTTTAATGTCTGCTCAACAACTGAAAAAGTGCGTAGAAGCTTTGCTTCGGAGCACTT
>CAZINI010000006.1:0-114993 GCA_964540575.1 uncultured Ruminococcus sp. | reverse complement strand
AAGTACTCCGAAGCAAAGCTTCTACGCACTTTTTCAGTTGTTGAGCAGACATTATTTAGGCGGAGGAACACCCATAAAGCAATTTTTCAATTTCCCGCACTCTCATACCGTTTCAGACCGATCTTGAAAATCAGCCCCGCCGCAAGCATTGCGGCAATTCCAACGGCAAGCGTTATCCACACATTTCCCGAACCGATCCCGACGGCTGTTTCAACGCCCATCAGCCCCGAAACGGGATAAAATGACACCCAGCCTATGGGTATAAGATATGTAAGGATAAACTGCATCAATTTGGGATACATTGAGATAGGATACATTGTCGCCTTGTCGAATATTTCCTGTGTATACTGCCCGAAATCGTTGGCACTTTTCGTCCAGAAGGAGGTCGAGCCAAGCATAATGTACAGTCCCCCTCTGATAAGTGCCGCACCGATTATCATAACGAGTATTCCGATAACATTTCCGAAAGTAAACCGAAATCCCGTTTTTATGCAGCCGTAGATAAACACCACTATCCCCGGGATAAGGTCGGTTATCCCGAAAATGTTGAAATTCGTAAAGAAAAACTGATAGAGAACTCCAAGCGGCCGTGTCAGAAAGCGGTCAAATTCCCCCTCGATAACGTAATATCCCATAAACCAGCCCTGAACGAAAAACATCATGGAAACCGCATGAGATATTACCGAAAGCCCGTATAAAACCGCCAGCTGTCCGTAATCCCAGCCGTTTATCTCCCCGAACTGTGCCACCGCAAACCTTATCGCCGAAAATCCAACTATGAACTGAATGGGATTTGAAATAAGCCAGCCAGCAATGTTTGCGGGATATTCTATCATCACCATCAGCGAAAGCTTTATATTGCACAGGGTAACGTCAAGATAATGCCATAACGTATCTAAAAGCTTCTTCATCACTCAACCTCCCTGCACCATAACTTTTCCGAGAACACGCCTTTGAAGCATAAAGAAAAGCGTCCCCAGCACCGCAAGCCATATCAGCTGAATGACCATTCTTCGCAAAATATCCTCCGCAGACGCACTGCCAACGTAAATATCCAGCGGAAGCTGATATATGTACACAAACGGCAATGCCTCCAGCACTGCCCGAATGCTGTCGGGGAAAAACCATATGGGAATCATACTTCCCGAAAGCAGCCGAAGCAGATGCTTTTTCACCTGAATGAGTGCGTCCATATCCACGGCGGTGAATGCCCACATTCCGAAGATAGCGGCAAGCAGCCAGTTTATCCCCATGGACATCAAAAGGCTTGCGGCAAATAGCGGTATCATTGCCGCCGAAGCTATCATCGGAACCTTTATCAACAGACAGCCGATGATGATTATCGGCAGCAGATTTTGAAATATCAGTGCCAAGACCGTCCCCACATCCTCCGCAAAATACACGCCGAACACGTTGACGGGGTGTATCATCTCAATGGAAATGCTGCCTTTTTGGATGCTTTTCTGAATTCTCCGCTCAACGCCTGTGGTAAACAGCACCGACATTGCCGAGGAAATCACGGTGTAGGTAAGCATACTGTCGGCAGTCATACCGTTTTCCGCTGTTCCGCTGCCGAACAGTGCCCTCCAGAAAAACGCTGTTGTCACCATTATTATCGTCTGCATAATGATATTCCCGTAAACGTCAAATCGGTAGGTGAAGCTTCGTATCAGCTGAGTTTTTATCACATATAAATAGCTCATTTTTTCTTCACTCTCCTGAATTCCTGAGGGGATATTCCCAGCTTTTTCCGAAATGTTTCAGCGTAAAAGCTTCCGCTTGAAAAGCCCGAATCAAGGGCGATCTCGGTCACGGACATATCGGTGTTCAACAGCAGCTCAACGCTTTTGGTTATGCGGTAGTTGATGACATATTCAATAGCGGACGAGCTTACATATTTCCGAAACAATTCCGAGCAGCAGGTCTTGCCAACGCCGCCCGTCCTGCACAGGTCTTTCAGCGTTATCTTCTGCCTGTAATTGTCGTGGATATAGCGAAGCATCTGCCGAACCACATTCAGGCTGCCGTCATACTGTTCCCGCTGTTCGGACAGGTCGAGATTTTTGAACAAAACCGTCCAAAGTGAAAACAGCGTTTGCATCATTTCCGTTTCGCTGTTTTCGTTTTTCGAAAGCTCGTACATTTCCCGAACCTTCTGCAAAATCTCATTCTGCCAGCCGACGGTTTCGCTGAGCATAAGATAAGGTATGCTTTCGTCCGTAATTATCGGTGCAACAAATTTCTCCTCAATATGCTTTGATGAACAAAGTATTGTCGGGTGAAAAATGACGCAGTAAAGCCGACAATCTGAATTTTCAGAAACTATGAGATGGAGCTGATTTGAATTCACGAAAATGCCCTCACCTGCCTTCATAAGCACACGTCTGCCGTTGAGCTGATAGCTTGTTTCCCCTTCGTAAACGTAAATGAATTCAAGGTCGCTGTGCCAGTGAATGGTCATTCCGGGGAAGCAGCTGTTTGCGGGGTTAAAATTCCGTCGGCAGAACACCTGAAAATCGAGGTTATCGTAATGTATTTTTTCCGAACCGTCATCATTTATATTGGGTGTGTCATAATGGTAATCTTCCGCCATACATCTCCCTCCTTCTTATGCGGTATCATAATTATATCACGTTATTCGGCATAAATATATAGCTATTTGCCGATATTCTATAACTATCTTCCGAAATAAAAAAAGCCTGCCCGATTTTTCGTCGGACAGGCTGAGAATCATATTCCGCCTTTTGCGTAATCAATAAAAGAAATGTTCATATCGACATCTGTTTCAATTCCGTCAATTTTACCGTCACTTGCATACTGCCACATTGTAAATATGTATGGATAGCTTGGCTCGTCCCTGTATTCCGCCAGCCAGAAATCGTATTCTTTCAGGCGGCTCATATTCATTTTCATAAGAGCAGTCCGACGGTTTGCGTATATCATCGCCGTGTAGCCCGACTGCCTGATATAGTCGCAGAACGCCACACAGCATTGATTTAGCAGCTCGGGAGATACCTCATCGGTGCGGGCTTCGCTTGTGCCTATCATCTCCCAGTCGTAAACAACGGGATATGCTATCTTATGCCCTTTCAGCATTTCGGCAACAAACTTTGCCTCCTCCAACGCCTCCTCGGGGTGGATAGCCTGTGAAAAAAAGTAAACGCCAACGTGCAGCCCGGCAGCCTCCGCACCCTCGATATATTCCTCAAAACGCTCGTCAACATTCAGCTTGCCCGACTCATAGCCACGGTAGCCTATCCTCAGCATAACGAACTCTATCCCCGAGGCCTTGACCTTTTCCCAGTCAATATCCCCCTGAAAATAGGACACGTCAATGCCCGCTCTGGAGGATATTCCAAGCTCCTCGTCATTATAGCTCATTATTCCGTTTTCCAGCTTGAAAAGCTCGCTTTTATAGGGATTTTCGGGAACGTCCGTCAGCCTTGAAAGCCACACATCTCCCATTGCTCCGTCATCAAAGGTGACGGCATTTTCGGGAGATATAACGCTGTCCTCCATAGCGTGAAGCTGTGCACTGACAGCCACAGCCCTTTCCTCCAGACTGCTGAGCCGTGACATTACAACGCCGAGAATTATTCCCAAAACAATTATCGCCGCCGTCTGGATAAGTACAAAAATATTTTTCGGCTTCTTAAGCCATTCCTTTATTTTGAAACCCACTTTATCATTCCTTAGATTGCTGCCTGCTCCTGTCTGACAGCCTTTTTCGCCTGCTTTTTGCTGTACATATCCTCGTCGGCTCTGAGGATAAAGCTTTCCGCCGCTTCCTCACCGCCGCCGCCGAATTCCGTTAAGCCGATACTGAGGGACAGTGTGAAAACCTCGCTCTTTGCCGCATTGAAGCTTTCAACGCCGCTTTCTATCCGTTCTATCATCACCGATGCATTTTCATATCTGCAAATTACGGCAAATTCATCTCCGCCGTATCGTGCAACAAAAGCGTCCGTGTTATGGCAGGACTTTTTCAGAATATCCGAAACGCAGACCAGTGCCCTGTCGCCCTTGACGTGACCGTAGGTGTCATTTATGGACTTGAACTTGTCAATGTCGATCATCAGCAGTGCATATCTGTCGGAGGGACTGTTTTCCGAAGCAAGCTTCATCAGATATTTGTCGAAACGGTATCTGTTGTTAAGCCCCGTAAGACTGTCAGCGGAAATTTGATTGTCCTGAACATTCACAAACACCAACAGCAGCGAAAGCACCACGCTCACCCACAAAGTAGACGTTCCGTAGAACAGATACTGAATTATCAGTGCCGCAATAGGCAGCACGAGAAATGAAAGCATAGAAACGCATTGAAGCCGTTCAGCCTTAGTGTGAAAACGCTTTATCATAGCCAGCGAAACAATAGCCGCAGCCCCAAGATATATCATAGACACTACATTCATTATCCACGCCAGCGGACCGCTGTAATTGTACACACTTTCGTCCACATAGAATATCCAGTGTGTCTTAAAGCTTGCCGCCGTGCAGATCGCCGAAACCACATAAGGCAGCACAACGGGGATTTTCAGCCGTCCGTCCAGAAAATATTCCACATGGAAATATACCGCCGTATAGTAAAGCCACAAAAACGGTATCATACAGTAAATTATATAATAGCCAAGGCAAAGGGCGTTATCCACATAATATGCCCCCTTGAACTCCGCTCCTCTCATCAGCCAAATTGCGGAATCCAGAATAAGCTCGGCGGCGGTCAGCTTGACAAGCAGGTGGAAAACACGCCTTACCTTGGTCTTTCCCGTGGAAATATTTTTATTTGTCATAAGAATGACCATAATGATCAAACCTATTATATTTACCTGTAAATAGTAGAATGTTATCAATCATATCCCCCCAAAAGCTATGGAAGATGCCGTCAAAAGGTTATATTAATATTTTATCACAATATTGTCCAAATGTCAATATAAGCTATTAATAATTTTTTGGAAATTTGAGATAAATTGTCACATTAATTGACAAACGGCACCGCCGAAGCAATGCCGTTTTTGGGGGAATTTTTATCAGATAACTGTCGGGAACACAACCTCTGTTCTGAACTGATCGCCGTCAATGACAACGTTAAAGCTGCCGCCGCAAACCGCCGTAAAGCTTTCCGCAATGGACAGTCCCAGCCCGCTTCCCTCGGTGGAACGGGACTTGTCCCCTCTTGTGAAACGCTCCTTTATCTCATCGGCGGTGAAATCCAATTCATATGCCGAAGTGTTCTTGACGGAAGCCTTCACCAAACCGTCGGAAAGCTCCGCTTCGATGAAAATTCTCGTACCCTTCAGGGAATATTTCAATGCATTGTCAATAAGATTCTGGAACACCCGATAAAGCTTCTTTCCGTCCGAACGGATAATGACGGGCACGGCGGGAAGCTTCGTTTTTATGGTCATTCCCGAAGCGTTCACCTTGTCGTCCATATCTGCCAGCGTCTGAACGATAAGCTTGCAAAGGTCGAGATTTTCCAGCTCAACGCTTGTATTTCCGCTGTTTGCCTTAGCAATGTCGAACAGGTCGGAAACGATATTTTTCAGCCGTTCCGCCTTTACGGAGATTATCTTCACATAGTCCGCCGCCTCGTCGGAAAGCTCCGTTTTCGACAGCAGGTCAACATAGCTGATAATGGAGGTCAGGGGCGTTTTCAGGTCGTGGGAAACGTTCGTCACCAGCTCTATCTTCATACGCTCCGACTTGACCTGCTCTTCAATGCTTGTTTTCATTCCCTCGTTGATATTGTCAAGGTCAAGATAGATATGATACAGCGGCGAATTGGGATATATCTCGTTCCCCTCGGGCTTTTCACCCTTGGAAATAGCTTCTATCCTTGCGGCAAGCTTGCCTATATCCCGATAAGTGTGATAAAGGAAAGCCATATACATTCCGAAAAACACAAAGCAGATTATGAAGAATAAAACAGCTATTTCCTCTACACCGTCAAAAAGGTACAGCAAACAAAGTATCCCGGAAACGACCTCCGCACCCAGCCAAATAAGCGTTGCCTTGAGCATTTTTTTCTCAACGGGGATACGCTTTCTGAATAGCTTTTCAAGGAACGACTGCTTAACACTTTTCAGAAAATCAATGGGACGGAATTTCCCGCCGCTTTGCTTTTTCGTCTGACTTGCTTCTTTAAGCTTAGCTGCAAATCCTTTCACCGTCCGTATTACCCACGCTGTAAACCGACAGATAAATGAATTGGAAACAAAGCCCTTGGTTTCTGCCAGCGACAATATCTGAACTATCAGTGAAAAGAAGAACGCAAAGGTCACAAACACCGTACCCACCATTGCCGCACGGTGGAAATTTACTGAAAATCTGGTGATAGCCTCCGTGCCGTTTACCCTGCTTGTCCAACGCATATCATAGGTCATTGTTGTCAGAAATGCAGCAAGGAAAAGCGTTATGACCGCAGTTATCTCCAGCGGTATACGACTGAAAAACGACAGCCGAACGGACAGCTCGCCGTTTTCATCGGGCAGCTTTTTCAGGCTGACAACGCAGCAGCATACAAGTGACAGAACAGCCGCCAGAATGCAGCAGCCTATCGTCACGATTATGGGAATAAGCCGCTCCCGCTCCGCCGTCCACGCAGCCTGTGCATTTCCAACGAACTTAGCCTTCGGTGCAGCCGCAAAATAGCAGTCGGAATCGGCACCGAATTTGCTCATAGTATAGCTTACGCTGTCGGGAAGGCAGTCGTAAACAAGAGTTGTCGGTTCGCCCAGCAGATAATAGTTTGAGGCTATATTGCCTGTCACGCTGTCGCTGAATGTGTCATTATCCCGCACTATACGACCGCACATATCGTCACTGCCGTTTTCAAACAGCGATTTGGGAGCATTGCAGTAAACAAAGGTAAGCGTTCCGTCACAGCTTGTGACCGAGCTGTAAAAGTAAAAATCCAACGTATCTTCGGGTAATTTTTTTGTATAGATACGCTTAGTTACGCCGTTGTCGCCTATCTCCTTTACGGTTGAAATGTCGCCGGCTTCATCGTCCGAATGTATCAGAATACTATTGTCCGAATATTCATTTGTACAATAGCTGTCAAAATCTCGGATAAAATCAGCCAGCCCGTCAATTGACCGTGAATATGCGGACACCGTTCTGTGCTCATAGTCCGAGCTTTTGGTATAATCCGTTTCAATAAGCGTTTCGGGATAAAATCCGCCCTCGTATGTAATATACGCCGTAAAAAACGCATAGCAGACAGCCGCACAGGCTATCACAAGCCAGAACAGCCGCATAAAGCCGTTCAGCCTGTTTTTGCTCTTTTCAGAGCTTTTCGATTTTATATCCAATTCCCCACACCACCTTTAAATATTTCGGCTCTTTTGGGTTGATCTCTATCTTTTCACGGATACGCCTGATATGTACCATGACCGTGTTTTCAACCGCATAAGCCTCCTCGTTCCACACCTTTTCGTAAATTTCCTCAGCGGGATATACCCTGCCTGCATTCTCCATCAGCAGACGCATTATCTTAAACTCGGTCGCCGTCAGACGAACAGGCTCGCCGTCCAGATACAGCTGCTTCTCTCCGATATTCAGCGTAAGTCCGCCAACGGTGACGGAATTCTGTGCCGCCTGAGAGGAATTCACATCTCCCAGATGAAGATAACGCCGAAGCTGAGAACGCACCCTCGCCACAAGCTCTGCGGGAGAATAGGGCTTTGAAATGTAATCGTCCGCACCCATGGACAGCCCCAGCACCTTGTCCGTGTCCTCGGTTTTGGCGGACAGTATCATTATGGGGATATTCTGCTCCTGACGAATACGCATAGTAGCGGACAGACCGTCCATTTTCGGCATCATAACGTCCATGATGATAAGCTGTATCTTATTTTCCGAAAGGGCTTCGAGAGCCTGCAAGCCGTCATACGCTTTTATGACACGATAGCCCTCCAGCTCCAGCAGACGTGCAATGCCGCCCGTTATTTCCCTGTCGTCGTCCGCCACAAGAATGGCTGCGTTTGTATTATCCATTTATATTTTCCTTTCCTTGCTTTGCCGGCAATATTATATTAACATGCTTTTCTGTCGTCCCTGCTGACATAAAGCTTACAAAATTCTTACGATGCTGACAGATACTATTATAGACTATTCGGGGAGAAAATGCAACAATTTAATGTGGAGTGTTAAGTGTTAAGTGTTGAGTGTTGAGTTTAATGTAAAGGTGAAAAGTTAAAAATAATTTTTTCTTAAAATCCCTTGTAAATCCACAAAAATATGGTATAATGGTATAGTATTATTTATCAAAAAAGAGGATATTGCCATGCCCGTTATAAAACAGAAAAAAACAATAGAACCTACCAAGCTGATAGTCCTCAGCTTTCTTCTCGTGATAATCACGGGAACAGTCCTGCTGACACTGCCAATAAGCTCCCGTGACCATACCTTCACTCACCCCTTAGACGCCCTGTTTACCGCAACTTCGGCTACATGCGTTACAGGTCTGAGCGTTTTCGATACATACTCCCACTGGAACACCTTCGGTCAGGTGGTCATTATGCTTATGCTGCAAATAGGCGGTCTGGGATTGGTTACGTTTACCTCATTTTTCACCTTCGTTTCGGGAAAGAAAATGGGTCTGCGGACTATGCAGGCAGCTTCCGAATCGGTGAATACTACGGGATTTTCCGACGTCAAACAGCTTGTCAAAGCGGTCATGATAATTTCGGCGGTATGCGAAAGCATCGGTGCTGCCCTGCTTATGATATACTATGTCCCGAAATACGGTCCAAAAGGGATATTTTTCTCATTTTTCCACGCAATTTCCGCATTTACCAACGGCGGCTTTGACCTTATGGGAATAGAAGTCCCCGGGGGCAGTCTTGCACCCGTTTCGTCAAATCCGCTGGTAATGTTCACCATTATGGCACTCATCGTTGCGGGCGGTATGGGCTTCGTTGTCTGGACGGATATTCGGAATTACAGCAAAACAAAAAAGCTGGTCATGCAGACAAAAATAGTCCTGCTAATGACGGGGATCCTTATCGTCAGCGGTACTTTGATATTTGCCGTTCTGGAATGGAACAACCCCGAAACCATCGGAAACTGCGGCACGGGTCAGAAAATAGTCCACTCCCTTTTTCAGTCCATCACATTCCGAACAGCGGGCTTTTCCACCGTTGATATAGGAAAAGCCGAACCGCTGACCAAGCTTGCGGCGATATGCTATATGTTCATAGGCGTTGCCCCCGGTTCGACGGGCGGCGGTATCAAGATAACCACCGTTGCTATCGTTATTTCCACGGTAATAAGCGTTGTCCGCAATCAGCCCGACACGGTTATCCTCGGCAGACGGATAAACAAGGATCTGGTTTACAAATCCCTGTCTATTATCGTGCTTTCGGCAACCGTTACAGTCATCAGTTCACTGATATTCGTCCATATCGGAAATGACCACAACATTTCGGTAATTGATGCGGTTTTTGAGGCTGCTTCGGCATTCTCTACCTGCGGACTTTCGGCGGGATATACCGCCGTCCCCGACACATTTTCACGGCTTATACTCTGCCTGACTATGTTTATCGGACGTGTGGGACCCGTTTCGTTTGCCATCTCCCTGACCCTTGGTGCGGATAAACGTCCCAAAAACGAAGTAATTCCCGAAGGAAAGCTGTTTGTATAAAAATAACTGTTTATTTTAGGAGAAAATATATGACGGATATGAGCTATGAAAAGCTGAAAAACGGCGTAGAACTGTGCGTTACAAAGGAACACCGCTTCGGCACGGACGCCTTTTTGCTGGCGGATTTTTCAAATCTTCGGCATAAGGACAGAGTATGCGACCTCGGCACAGGCTGCGGAATTATCCCCATGCTTATGGAGATAAAATTTTCCCCCAAGGAAATATTTTGCGTAGATATTCAGAAACAGGCGATCGAACAGCTTCAGCTTTCCATCGAAAAATCATCGGCAAACCCCGACTGCACCGCCGACCTGACCAAGCTTCGCCCCATCTGTGCAGACCTGAAAAAGCTTTGGGACGATGCACCCTTGGGACAGCTGGACGCTGTGACCTGCAATCCCCCCTACAAGGCGTCAAGCTGCGGTATCGAAAGCGAGATGGACGCCCAGAAAATAGCCCGTCACGAGATAATGTGCGGCATTGATGACGTGTGCAAGGCGGCGGACAGGCTTCTGAAATTCGGCGGGAAATTGTGCCTGTGCAACCGTCCCGAACGGCTTGCGGACGTTGTTTCCGCAATGAAAGCAAATCATATTGAACCGAAAGCTCTGCGGTTTGTCAGCAAGACCCCCGAAACCGCTCCGTGGCTTTTTCTTATTGAGGGAAAAAAAGGCTCAAAGCCGTTTATGAAGGTGCTTCCTCAGCTATATATTAACGGAGAAAACGGATTCTCGGACGAGTTAATGCGAATTTACGGACAGGAGGCGAAGCAATGAGCGGCAAGCTTTACGTTGTAGGGACGCCTATCGGAAATCTTGAGGATATTACGGCGAGGGCGGCGAGAATACTGTCCGAAGTGGATTTTATCTGTGCCGAGGACACGAGAGTTACGGTCAAGCTGCTGAACCATCTGGGCATAAAAAAGCCCCTTGTGAGCTATCACGAGCACTCGGCAAGGAACGTTTCCGAAAGTATTGTCAGACGCATTTCCGAGGGCGAAAACTGTGCTGTTGTCACCGATGCGGGTATGCCCTGTATTTCCGACCCGGGCGAGGATTTGGTGAAAATGTGTGCCGAGCTTGGCATTGAAACGGCAGTCGTTCCCGGACCCGTGGCGGCGGCTTCCGCACTGGCAGTCAGCGGACTTTCCACTTCGAGATTTGCTTTTGAGGGATTTCTGTCGGTGGCGAAAAAGCAGCGTTATGCCCACCTTGAATCGGTGGCGAAGGACACCCATACCCTGATATTTTACGAAGCTCCCCATAAGCTGAAAACCACCTTGGAGGATATGCTGAAATATTTCGGGGACAGGAAAATTTCCATCTGCCGAGAGCTTACGAAAATTCACGAGGAAGTCATCAGGACGACCCTTTCCGAAGCGGTGAAATATTACGAAGATGTCAATCCCAGAGGGGAATTTGTGCTGATAGTTGAGGGATATACTCCCCCCGAGATTTCCGAGGAATTTACCGAAGAATCGGCTGCCGAGCTGGCAAGAAGCCTTATTTCCGAGGGAATGAAGCCCGCCGATGCCTGCAAGGAAGCGGCAAAGCGTACGGGTTTTAAGAAAAGCGATATTTACCGAATTATTTCGGGATAGATTAGGAGAATATAATGCTCTACAAAGAAGTTAAAGGAGATCTTTTCTCACTTCCAAATGATACTATGCTTGTTCACTGCATTAGTGCCGATTATGCTCTCGGTGCGGGTATCGCAAAGATTTTCAGGGACAAATATAACGTGAAAGACCTGCTGATAAAACAAGGCAGCCGATATATTTGGACCGGAAACGGCTGCTGTCGGATAGTTTCCGCTCAAAATCAAGACGGCACAGGCTTTATCGTTGCAAATCTCGTTACAAAGTGCCGATACTTCAACAAACCGACTTATGAAACAATGAAGCAAGCCCTTCTTGACTTGAAGCAGCAGCTTAAAACCGACTATCCCGAAATCAAAAGGTTGGGTATGCCTCTTATCGGCTGTGGTTTGGACAAGCTTAATTGGAATGAAGTGTCGTTGATAATAAAGCAATTATTTGATGAAACGGATTATGAGATCACGGTATGCTGCTTATAAATGCCATACCCCGTCTGCACTCATTTTTGAGCCGCAGACGGGGTATTTTTATCTCTTGATTTTTACGGAAAACAGAATTCCCGCAAGCAGCACCGCTGCCGAAACCGCAAGCATTATGCCGCCTGTACTGTCCGTTTGCGGCTGTGCCTGTGCGGGCTGTCCGCTTTCGGGGGTCGGCTGACGGGAATTGCTGTTTTCTTCGGGCATATTCTCACCGCTTGGCAGCTGAACATTTCCATTTTCGGGCATATCCTCACCGCTAGGCGGCTGGAAACCGCCGTTTTCGGGCATATCCTCACCGCTAGGCGGCTGGAAACCGCCGTTTTCGGGCATGTTTCCACCATTCGTACGCTGAAAATCTCCGCCCGCAAAGTCGGGACGCTGACCGCCGTTTCCGAAGCCGCCCTTTCCGCCGCCATTGCCCATATTTCCCATATCCGACATATTGAGAGATGAACAATCCACAAGAGCGGAATTGTCCGCAGACTGCCCCTCCGAGGTGGACGGGATAGTTCCGTTCAGCTGACCCTTGACGCTTTCCGTCCGCAGACGGCAGAATTCGGAGATAGCCGTCACGCCCTTTTGGAATTCCTCGTATGTGCAGAATTTTGTGGGGTCCTTTTCAACGTATTTGTCAATGAGTGCGGCAGTGGTTTCTATCATATTCGAAATATCGATATTTCCTATCAAGCGGGACAGACTGCTGTGATAAAGCTCAGTGTATTCCTCGCTTTCAAATATCCACGAAACCATGGGACGGTCGGACGTGTCACCCAAGGAAACAGGCGAATCTATGGGGAAATTCACCTGCTGTGAAGCGTTTCCGCCCTGAAATGTTCCGAAGGCAAGATTGTAATCCCAAGGTATCATGGACAGAACGCCGTCCTTCTCATAAAGGTAATAATTATGGATAATACTTCCTGTGTAACTGTCGCCGTTGCAGACGAAATTATGCACTGCAAAATAGTCAATGACCTTTTCAATGTCAACGACCTGCTCAATGTTTTCGTTCGCCGAAAGTGATTTCAGGGAGGAAATAAGCCTTGCCTTGTCCCCGTCGTCAATGTCGGTTTTTGCACTGTCAAAAATGTTCGGATAGCTTTCGGGGTCGTCGTCGATATATTTCAGCTTGACGTCGTCGCTGCCCATTCCGCCGCCTTTTCCGCCAAACTGCTGCTTCATCTGAGAACGGTCGGCAAGATCGCCCTCGGGACGTTCGGGAGGAGCAGCATTTGTCCTGTCCCTAAAATCGGACATTTCATCTTCGGACGGCATTACATTTTCCATATTAAAATCCTTGCCGTTGCCTCTGCCGCCGCCCATATCGGAGCTGTCGGGCTTGTAAAGATTGCCGTAATCGCTGCCGAAATTTCTCTGAAGAAAAGACTCCTCCACGCCCTCAACAGCAAGATACAGCCCGAAATCATCGCCGTTCACGGTGATATACGCATAGCTGCAAAGCGGTGCCGAAGCCCCCTGCTCTGCCATCAGACGATAAACGAGATAATCCTTCATATAGGTGTTGTCCTGAATGATATTGTTCAGACAAAGCTTGTCAAGACCGTAATATGTGCGGGTGCTGTCGTAATGGTCGAACTCCAGCTTGAAGCTGTATCGGTCGCTGTCCATCTCCGAAACATTTCTGAGAGATGTATTGCCCTTTGCACGGATAGCGGTGTTTCTGAACGCTTCACCGTCTATGATGACCGTGCAGTCGGCGTACTCCTCATTCTCACAGGTTTGGATAAAATCCTCCCAGCCGTCCATAACAATATCAATGGTATGAACCCGTGAGGTATCGAAAATGCGGGCTTCATATCCCATTACCCTTGAAGCCGCTTCAATTCCGAGGGAGCTTCCGTTCATAAAAATAATCGTCAGAAGCAGGGCAACAGCAGTCACGGCGGCACATATTTTGTCAATATGCTTACTTGCTGACATAGTGAGCCTCCTATCCCATATAATCGCCGTTATAGCTTACGAGAACTGCACTTGTTACGCCGTCCATATCGGAAATCTCATTGATGAAATCGGTGTTGTCCTCACGAAGTCGAAGCTCCATATTAAGCTCTATCTCACCCTTCTGAGCGGTCTTGCTCTTGACGATGCACCGCTCGGAATTCTTTTCGAGATGAGCCTTCGCCTTGGTTTCAGCCTCGTGATTTTCGCAGCGGATAACGGCAATGTAGGGTGTGCTGTGAGATTTTCTGTTTACGAAAATAAGCAGGATAACGCCGATAACAACGCTTCCTATGACCGCCAGCGGTATCAGTCCCGCAGCGAGGACAATGCCCGCACCTATGGACCAAAAGAGAAACGCAATATCCAGAGGTTCCTTGATAGCCGTGCGGAAACGAACGATAGACAACGCACCGACCATACCAAGCGAAAGCACCACATTGCTCGTAACCGCCAGAATAACGACGGTGGTTATCATCGTCAGGGCCACCAAAGTAACGCCGAAGCTTGATGAGTACATAACGCCCGAAAAGGTCTTTTTGTAAACCATAAAAATGAACATTCCTATTCCGAATGCGAGAACAAGGGCTATCGCCATATCGAGAAGGGTCACACTTGTAACATTTTCCAAAAAGCTTGATTTAAAAATATCGTTGAAAGTTGTCATAATAAAAATCTCCTTTAACAAAAAATTCGGCAGGCTGCATATTTTGAGAATGACGAGGTGTGCCTTCCCTCCAGCTGAACGGCGTCCCTTATTGCCGACGGAAGGAACTCGTCCCACTTTACTTCCAATATGACCGCACCTGTCACGGGGACGGTAACGCAGTCCATATCCAGAAAATCCGTGGAATACAGTCCCGTGCGGATATTATAGTCCAAAGTCACACGAACATTTCCCGCGGGATAAACAAACGCTTCCCTGTCATAATCCACAATGGTTTTCGGGCGAAGGAACTGTGAATTCATCTTAACGTAAAGCTCACGGACAAGCTCGTTTTCGGAAAACCGCATAAAATCAAGGTCGCCGCCAATTATCGCCTGCACCTCATCAGCTGTCAGGGACGCTCCCTCCTTGCTGCAAAGCCCGTCCAGCTTGGATTTTTTCTCCAAGCGGATAAAGGACGTGTCCCCGTTGTAATACCTTATCCTGAATTTTTCACGGCGATTCACACCGTTTACCTTTTCCCTCAGAGCCTTATCCGATGGTGTGTCGAAGTACAGGCTTCGGATAAAATATTTCCCATCGGGTGCATTGGGGTCGCATCGGGCTGTGGCTTTCAGCCGATGCCGAAGTGCAAGCATATCCGAAAGATCTATCTCATGCTTCCATTCGTGACGGAATTTCATTTTCTTACCTCCATATCTATTTAAAAACCAAATGACATTGAGGCACTTGGTTTTTACTTTGATTTTACTTAGATTATACAATCCTCTGCTGAATTGAAACTGAAAATGATCGGTATTTTTTCAGTTTTCACCTATTTTTCATTTTGATGTCCGTAATTTTCCTCATTTAATTCAACACTTAACTCTCAACATTCAACACTGCATACGATTTTCAGCTTGATTTCAGCAGATGAGTGTATTATAATATAGTGGGGGCGATGGCTATGAAAATACTTATTATCGAGGACGAAAAACTTCTTGCAAATTCCATAAAAGACCTGCTGGAATCAAAAGGCTTTGAAGCAGAAACCGTTTTTGACGGCGAAAGCGGCGAGGAATACGCCGAGCTGAACATTTACGACCTGCTCATCTTAGACGTTATGATGCCCGGTAAAAACGGCTTTGAGGTTGCAAAAGCCATTCGTGGAAAGCACTGCTCAACGCCTATCCTTATGCTTACTGCCCGCTCTGCCATTGAGGACAGGATAGAGGGGCTGAATTCGGGTGCGGATTATTATCTCACAAAGCCCTTTGATTCAAGGGAACTGCTTGCCTGCGTGAACGCACTTCTCCGCCGTCAGGGAACTCAGGTGAACGAGCTTGTTTACGGAAACACCTCCCTTGACTTGGAGTCGGGAAAGCTTATCTGCGGAGAAAAAAGCGTGCGGCTGTCCTCCCGTGAATTTGACGTTATGCGGTTTCTTATGCAGTCGGGCGAGAACAATATCTCCAAGGAAACGCTGCTTACAAAGGTTTGGGGCTACGACTCAAACGCCGTGGAAAATCACGTTGAGGTCTATGTGGGATTTCTGCGGAAGAAGCTGTCGGGGATAGGTTCAAATGTCCGCATTGAAGCTATCAGGCGGCTGGGCTATCATCTGGAGGTCGATTGAGATGATAAAGCGTCTGAAAATAAAGTTTGTGTTTGTGAATATGCTTATCGTCACAATTATGCTTGCCGTGATTTTCGGGACGGTGCTGATATTTACCAAAACCGAGCTGGAAAAACAAAGTACTCAGGCTATGCACACGGCGGCATCTATGGTGCTCCGTCCGAAGCCCCCCGAAGGCGTTAGAGAGGATATGCGGCTGCCCTGCTTTTTGATGGCGGAGGCGGCGGACGGTACACTGTCCGCCGAGGGATTCAGCCGCTACGATATTACGGATAAGGCTTTTCTTGCGGAACTGAACTATGCTGTTTCGGGCAGAGAATCGGGCATTCTCGAAGGCTATGAGCTGCGGTTTTTGCAGATAAATTCCAGAAACTATCGGCTGACAGCCTTTGCGGATATTTCCTATGAAAAGTCGGTCATGAAAAGCCTGTTGAAAAACTGTGCCTTGATAGGCGGGGTAAGCTTCGGGGTGTTTCTCGTGATAAGTCTGCTGCTGTCAAATTGGGTGGTAAAGCCCGCAGAAAGGGCGTGGAACGAGCAGCGGCAGTTCGTTGCGGACGCTTCCCACGAGCTGAAAACTCCCCTGACCGTCATTATGACAAACGCCGAAATGCTTCGTGACGACACATTCAGCGAGGAAAAACGCCGTCAGTTTTCCGATAGCATACTTGCAATGTCAAAGCAGATGCGGGGGCTTACGGAAAATCTTCTGGAGCTGGCAAGGGTGGATAACGGCTCGGTGAAAATGACCTTTTCGCCCGTTGACCTGAGCGGTCTTGTGACAGACGCCGTGCTGCCCTTTGAACCGCTTTATTTCGAGAAAGGACTTGAGCTGCAATGTGAAGCCGAGGACGGCATTTTCGTCAAGGGCGATTTTGACTATCTTCTGCGGACGGTCAACATTCTTTTGGATAATGCAATGAAATATTCCGACCCGAACACAGCGGTGAAAATTTTCCTAAAGCGGCATGGGACGCACGCCGTTCTGTCGGTGGAAAATCACGGCGAAACGCTTTCCAAGGAGGACTTGAATAATATCTTCAAGCGTTTTTACCGTGCAGATAAGGCAAGGAGTATGAACCACAGCTATGGTCTGGGGCTGTCTATTGCCGAAAATATCGTCAGGGAGCATAACGGAAAAATCAAAGCGGAAAGCATAGACGGAATAAACCGATTTACCGTGAAGCTGCCAATTATCTCAAAATAAAAAGCGGCTAAGTTATCGCAATTGTGATAACTTAGCCGCATAAATTTTTGCGGGAAATTATTTCAGAGAATTATACAGCATATAGAGAATCATTCCTCTGGAAACGAGGGAATCGGGGGTTATGCCGCCGACCTTGTTGGGAGAAGCAAAGCCTGCACCGTATGCAAGGGCGAAATATCCCACATCGGGGTCGGTGTCGGGAACGTCCTTGAAGGGCGATTTGTAAATGCCCTTATACTCCGCAAAGCTGTCGCCGCCTGCGTATTCGATATACATTTTGACAGCATCTCGATAGGTAATGGGTGATTTTGATGCTGCTGAGGGATCTGTTTCCATCGAATCAAAGTAAGGTGTCGCACCGCCGAAAACCTTTCCGAGAAGAACTTCAAGGTCCTCACGGGAAATGGCATTATCGGGCAGAAGCTTTCCGTCGGCAGAATCAATATAAACGTTGTATTCAAGAAGCTTCTCGGCATATTTCTCGCACCAATGTCCGGAAATATCGGAATATCCCGCTTCCTTAACGTCAACAGCACTGCCGTCATAGCGGGACTGCACACCTGTTTTTGCATTGACGTAATATGTTCCCGTCAGATAGAAAACGGGATAGGTGTGAGCGGTGCCGTCCATTGTGCGGAAGCCCATAAAGCCCGTATTGAACTCATTTGCGGCGAAAATTCCCTCGTATGCCTTGTCAGTGCCGACTGCTTCTGCGGAGGGGAATTTCACATCGTGGTAATTGGAAGAAAATTCGATAACTCCATTTCCGTCAACGCCTATTGTAATGTTATCGGTGTTAACTCTTACGCCGTTTACATATCTCGCATAGGTGTAGGTGATGTACTTGTTGTTATCGCCGTACTCGTTGGTTTCATAAAGCTTGTATTCGGCTGCCTTATCGCCCATAAAATGCTTGAGGGCTGCATCTGCAGCAGAAGCGGCAGCATTAACGTCGGTAACAGCCTTGAAATTGTCGTTCCAGGAGGAAACGCTTAATATCTCGCCTGTTTTTGCATCAAGATTTACAAATACGGAAATTTCCTTTTTGTCGGAATATTTGCCGTTGAAGCTCAGTACCCATGTGTATCCGCTTCTCAGGCTTCGCTCGTCGTTTTTGGTGAGCCGAGCATTTCTCATAGTCATTGTAACGCCCTCGGGAACGCTTGCGATAGGCGTAAACTTGTCCGCTCTTGCTATCTCCTCTGCCTTTGCCTTGGAGATAAGACCGTTTTCCTCCTCCATAGCTTTCAGCTCCTCGGGAGTAAAGGTAACGCCTCCGCCTGCATCTGCCACAGCAGCAGTTTCTTCATAAACACAGTCGTCGTTCATAACGCCCTTAAAGCCGAAATGCTCGTAAATAACGTTGTTTTTGTCATTCTGAGCCTTAAGGTCGGCAGCATACGCCGACTCGTTTCCCGTCAGCAGGTCGAAATATTTATCGCTGCCTATAACGTAAACAAGTGCAGGCAGATATGCTTTTTTATCCTCATTATAATTTACGGTATAAACAAGCTCCGCATCAGTCCCCGCCTTGAAGCTCGACTTCATTGTATCAAGGGAAACTGCCTTTGAAATGTCGCTGAAAGCAGCCTTGTCCCACCAAGTCATTTCAAAGCTTTCCAGCTCGCCCGTGTCCTTGTTAAGGGAGATAGAACCGCTGTTTAAAAATGCGTCCCTGCCCTGCTCCGTTCTTATTATGTTAAATGATGCACTGCGTCCTCTGAGGGTCGCTCTGAAATTGTCCAGCTTGAAGGCGTCACCGAAGTTGGGGTCAAGCATTTTTATGTACGCCTTAGCTTTCTCCGTCAGCTGTGCCTCGGTCAATGCACCGAAGGAAGGTTCACTGCTGTATTTGCGGTCGGACGAATAATAATTGTAGCTGATGATCGAATCTCCCGAAGCGGAAATGTCAAGGGTCTGTACGGGTGTAACGCCGTTCTTGGTGTTCCAGTGGAAGGAATAGTAGATAGCCGCTCCCTTTCCCTCCTTGGAAAAGCTGAATTCGCTCAGCTCCTCGGGAACAGTCACTCTGGTTTTTACAAGGGTGAGAAGCCTTTTCATTTCGGTGTCCTCACTTTCTGCACTGATAGCAGCGGGAGTGCTGCCGTATACATTGATGCACGCAGGTATCGTCCCTGCCATAAGGGCACAGGCTGCAATTGCAGCAATGAGCTTTCTCTTCTTGAATTTCATATAGAATTTCTCCTTTCAAAAAGGGCTTTATACTAAACACCATTAGAATTATGGAGAAGAAATCGGCACAAAAGCTTGCGTATATGTGGTTTTGTGCTGAGAGATTCCCATAATTCAATGAGTGTTTAGTATTACCCGCCGATACAAAGCGGCTGCCCAAAAAACTTTCCGACCGATGCCTCGCAGCAAGCGGCTTACCGATTTCCTCTTGCTGTCTATAATACAACATTTCGAGCCGAAAATTTTCATTTTTACCATTCTGTAACTAATTTTTGGGATTTTGCACAATAAACAGCAATATAATTATACAAATATCACAATTGCTTCGACATTTTTCCTCGGTTTAGAATATATTTCCTTTGATTTACCCAAAATAATCTAAAATGTACATATCTGTATTTCCAAACGCTGAATTTATATGGAATTATTCCTTTCGTAAATTGCATAAATGCAGTTTTTTTCTAATTCTTACAGCGTTTATATCCAAATCGTAATAAAATTGTAATTTTTTTTGGCGAAAAATCTATTGCATATCTCAGAAAATATGTTATAATAGAGATGTGAATATGCTTTCGCATATCATTTGCTCCGTCTGTTCATGAGGAAGAACCCGTTTTGCGGGTTTGAGCTTTCGGAATATAAATTAATTCATTTTAGAGGAGATGCTTAACAATGACCTTCAAAATCAAGAAAACCGCTAAAACTGCAGGTGCTGTTGCTCTTTCCGCTCTGATGGCTACATCTGTGCTCGCTGCAGGCGGCTCTGCCGTTCTGACTGCCGATGCCTATACCGGCACTACTTATGATGATCAGGGAAACAAGCTGGTATTCGTCAACGGCGGCTGGCATAAAGAATCCGACTGCTATCTTGTAAACGGCGAATATTATCTCAAGGGAACCGTAGGCTCCAGCAGTACATACAGAGAATATGAAGACGGAACCGTTATGATCGACGGCTATCTCTACTACATGAAGGACTGCACATATTACGGCGGCCGCTATTATGCAACCAGTGCTGATCCTATTTATGATTACAACAAAAAGAACAACTATAACTATTGGGATTTCGTTTACTATAACGGAAAATTTTACCTCAAATCCGAATGCTATCTCAATAACGGTCATTACTATCCCAAGACCGGTGCAACAGCTTATTCTTCTATTCCTTATTACTATGGCTACGATTTAGGTACTTATGAGGAATTTGAAAACTATG
Organism: uncultured Ruminococcus sp.; assembly: GCA_964540575.1. Taxonomy (GTDB): domain Bacteria; phylum Bacillota; class Clostridia; order Oscillospirales; family Ruminococcaceae; genus UMGS1889. Next base: position 94,414 of record CAZINI010000006.1, on the reverse strand, counting down.
TTGTTATCAACGGTTATCGCTTCAACAAGTCCGATTGCTACTATGACAGCTCTACAAAGAGATATTATCCCAAGGAGAGCGTTTATTTCGACTACTACGGAAACAAATACTATACTTCCTATTCCGATTATCTCAAATCTATCGGATTTGACTATTGGAACGGTTCCTACTATACAACGAAAACCACTTCCGTTTCCAAATCCGATCCCTTTATCTACGGAAACGAAAAGAAAAAGGGCTGGACAGCTATCATCAACACCGTTTACTCTTCCAAGAAGGGTGCGAACGTTACTATCGATATGAATGACACTTCTGTCATTTCAAAGAAGTTCCTGAAGGCTGTTGAAGGTATTAATATCAACCTCAAGTTTGTTATGAAAAACGGTGCTACCTGGACATTCAACGGCAGAGATATTGACAAGGACAGCATAAGGGACGTAAATGTAAGCGTTAAGTACAATACAAACAAGGTTCCCGCTATCCTTAGACAGAAGGCAAGCAAGGATCAGGGCAGCTACAGTGAGCTTACCGTAGGAACAGACAGTGCTTATTTCGGCTTTGACGGTACTCTTTCCATCAAGTTCAACAAGAAGAATGCAGGCAAGACTGCTAAGATATACAGATACGATTCCGGCAGAAATGTTCTCATTCTCATTGATGAAGCAAAGATCAACTCTAACGGCACAGCTTCCTTTGACCTGGTAAATACAGGCACTTACTTCATCACCATTTCCAAGTAAGCTTTTTCGGATAAATATCCGCTCATACAGGGGTTCGGGTCTGTAGATCCGGACCCTTGCACTGACTATGGGGCTTTGTAACTGAATTGTAACTAAATTTTGCCGAATTTTAATTGCAATACAGGAAAAATATGATATAATAAGCATATACCGTAAAGCAGTAATACGAATGCATTTGCGGTATTTCAAGAAGAGATAGTTTTCAAAATCGTTACGACGCTTTTGAAAAGCAATGTCTTTCCGCCTTGCTGAAATTAATTTTACCGAACAAATAAAGAGAAAAGGAGATTTGAATTATGAAATTCAATAAAAAAATTGCAGCAGCTGCTATGTCCGTAATGCTTGCTGCTCAGACCTTCGGCTGCATCGGTGCATTTGCCGTTTCATACGCCAATGACCCCAACTATGTCTATATCGCATCAAGAGGAGCATACTTCCTCAAGAGCGAGTGCGTTCTGACCGCAAACGGAGTATATATCCCCTATTCCAACGCTACTCCCTATTATGACAGTGACAACAACAATGCTTCCAATTCCAATGACGATACCTACAAGGTATACGAAAACGGCGTTGTCTGCGTCAATGGAAAATATTACGACATCAACAACTGCTATTATGATTCCAAGACAAGCAGATATGTGCCTTACCCCGATGCTATCGGTTACAACTACTATTACGCTTCCTACAAGGATAACGGCAACGGTACTGTTACCGTTAACGGAAAGACCTATGACAAGAAGGACTGCGTTGAGGACCACGGCAGATACTATCCTAAGACAAACGCTAACACAGAAAATTCCTACAAGGAGTATGACGAGTACACCGTTTACATCAACGGCAAGTACTACGTTAAGGCGGAATGTAACTATATCAACGGCAAATATGTCCCCACTCAGTACACCACATGGTATAATCACTACTATTCTTCCTATAAGGACTGCGGCGATCAGGTTTATGTAAACGGAAACTACTACGATAAAAAGGACTGCGTTTTCGACAACGGAAGATACTATCCCTCCAGCCTTGACGGAACCACCGCCGACGGCAGCGATTATCTGGAATATGTAAACGGCGTTATCCGCTATAACGGCAGATATTACGACAAAAATGACTGCGTTCTGGACAAGAACGGCAGATATATCCCCAGAGAAGGTGCAAAGTATTACAACCACTACTACTCCAGCTATAAGGAGTACACCGACGGCGTTGTTTATGTAAACGGTCACTATTACCTTATCAGCGACTGCATCCTCGATAACGGAAGATATTATCCCAAGGACATAAACAAGTACGACGATACTTATGCTTACGCAAATTACAAAGAGCTGGATCAGATGTACTTCATCAACGGCAAATATTATGACAAGTCCGACTGCTATTACGACTCCAACACCAAGAGGTACGTTCCCTATAATAATGCAACCGGATATGCAAACTACTACTCCAGCTACCGTGATGTTGATACCAAGACCGTTTATGTAAACGGACACTACTATTCCAAGTCCGACTGCGTGAACGATAACGGAAGATATTTCCCCAAGGCAGGCGTTTCCAATGTGGATGCCGCTTATGCCGCTTACAAGGTATACGACAATATGGTATACATCAACGGCCTGTACTATGACCTGACAGAGTGCTATAAGGCTGACGGAAAATATGTCCCCTACACCACCGCAACAGGCTATAACAACTACTATTCCAGCTATAAGCTGATAGATAAGAATGTAGTATTCGTAAATGACCACTACTATAAGATCTCCGACTGCGAATACGACCACGGCAGATATTATCCCAAGAAGGGTGCTCCCAATTACGATGCTCAGTACGGCGAGTACAAAGAATATGACTATATGGTCTATGTAAACGGCAAATACTACAACAAGAGCGACTGCACCTACGATGCCGTTTCAAAGAGATATTCTCCTAAGGCTGACGCAAAGGGTTATAGCCACAACTATACAAGCTATGTTGTTTACAACAACGGCATCGTTTATGTAAACGGTCACTACTATTTCACCAAGGACTGCGATGACGATAACGGAAGGTACTATCCTAAAACCAACGCCGAAAACTGCGATGAATACTATGCTTCCCTCAATGAAAAGGTAAGCACAGATGATCCATATCTCTACAATTCATCCCAGGTGAAGGGCTGGAGTGCACTTATCAATCAGGTTAAGAACGCCTCCACAGGTTCTACCACCAAGATCAACATGAACAAGACAAACACCGTTTCCAAGAAGTTCCTCGACAGCTTCAAGGGAACAAACAAGAATGTTGAGCTTGTAATGTCCAACGGTTCCGTTTGGAAGATCAACGGCAAGGAGATCACCGATAAAGTCGCCGACAACACCAACATTTTCGTTAAGTACAACACCACAGATATTCCCGTTGGTCTGAAAAAGGCTGCCGACGCTCTCGCTCAGAGCTATGCTGAGATCACCATCGGCAATCCCACCATCACAAAGTTCGGCTTCACAGGTCAGATGACTGTTAAGTTCAAAGCAAGAAATGCAGGCAAGACCGCTAAGCTGTTCAGATACGATCCTCAGAACAACTACCTCATCAGAACAGACCTGGCTGTTATCGACAAGAACGGTTATGCGACCTTCGATGTTGACACCTCGGGCATTTACGCTCTTATCATTATGAAGGATCAGGGCTGAGTTTGACAGACAGTTGGATTACACAACGACATAATTTTGCCGCACTTCCCATTCGGGAGGTGCGGCTTTTTTCATATAAGTGAAGTTATAAAAACGATGATTATCAGTGCGGGAGATACATATCTTATCACGAAGGAGTATAGCTTTTTTCCCCTGAATTTCAGCTTTCCGCCGTTGGTTATCTCGTTTGCGGCGGCGGGAATGCCCCATACATAGCCTACAAGCAGACACATTAGCAGTCCCCCGACAGGCATAATTATCTTGTCCGATAAAAAGGACATAAACTCAAAAAAGGTCATTCCGAAGATAAGCATATCCGACAAAATGCCGTTTGACAAGGAGGAAATAGCTCCCGTTACGCCAAGCACAGCCGTCAGCAGGATAACTGCCGAAATACGCTTCATTCCCAGCCTGCCCGTGAAAAATGCGATAAGCACTTCCATCAGCGAAATAGCCGACGTTACCGCCGCCAGAAGCACCAGCAGAAAGAATGCTGCCGCTGCCCATCTGCCAAAGCTGATAGTGTCGAACACGGCAGGAAGTGTAAGGAACAGCAGTCCCGGTCCCGACTGCGGCTGAAGTCCCACCGAAAAAACAGCAGGCATCACCGCAAAGCCGGAAAGCACCGCCGCAAGACTGTCCAGGGCGATTATGGTGTAGGCGGAGGAACGGATATTGCTGTCCTTCGGCAGATAGCTTCCATAGGTGATAAGCGTTCCCATTCCCAAGGACAGGCTGAAAAAGACCTGTCCCATTGCGTTCAGGCAAACACTTCCCCACTCGGTCACGTCCGACAGCTTCGGGACAAGGAAAAACCTGACGCCCTCAACAGCATTCGGCAGCGAAAGGGAGAACGCTGCAATAACTACCAGCAGCACAAACAGCAGCGGCAGAAGTATCTTGCTGACCCGCTCAATACCCGAGGAAACGCCGAACAGTACGATAACTGCACATATTATCAGGAAGATGATATGCAGCAGCACAGGCTCTCCCGTCTTTGCCACAAAGCTGTCAAAATACGCCTCGGTATCGCCAATGCCTCCGCCTTTCAGATATTTTACTGCGTACTTTATCACCCAGCCGCCTACCACGCTGTAATAGGACAATATGGAAAATGCCCCCGCAAGACCTATCCAGCCCACAAACGCCCATTTTTCCGAAATTCGGCGGCAGGAATCAACGGCATTCATTCCCGCAAACCGTCCCACGGAGATCTCAGCCGTCATTACGGGAACACCCAGCAGAAACAGAAAAACCACATATACTATGAGAAACACCGCTCCGCCGCTCGTCCCCGCCATATAGGGGAATTTCCATATATTTCCCAGCCCGATAGCCGAGCCTGCCGCCGCCATTATAAAGCCGAATTTTCCCGACCAGCTTTCCCGTTCTGCCTGCATTTAATCAGTCCTTTCGATTTTAGTGAATTTACGGTAGCGTTCCCCGTTTTATGCAGAAAATACAGTCAGCCGAACGCTTTTTTACGGGAAATATGAAAACCGTTCGGCGGCAGGCATACTCACAAACCTGCGGCACAAAAGAAGGCTGCCGCTTTCGCAAAGCTGCCTATCCCACTGAAGTAAAATATCCCGAAAATAAAATATCAATAATGGAAAACTATAAAATAACTGTTATAAAAATGTTAAATATGAAAAAGGTACTTTTATTGCAGAAGAAAATATGGTATAATCTTTATTAGCGGCAGATGCTGCTCATTATATTTTGAATTCACAGCATATCCAAGGGGAGAATTATGATATATGGTTGAAACTAACGCTTTTATTGAAGCAAAGAAAAAAGCTTTGGAAAAGTATTTCGATAACTTGAATCCCGAACAGAAAAAGGCTGTTTTTACTGTTTGCGGGCCTGTTCTCGTGCTTGCCGGTGCGGGCAGCGGAAAGACCTCCGTTCTCGTTAACCGCTGCGTGAACCTTATCTATTTCGGAAATGCTTATATGAGCGAAAATGTGCCCGAAGGCGTTTCCGAGGACGATCTTGCGTTCCTTAACAGCTTTGCCGAGGGAAAGGAAACCGACGCTTCACGGCTTCGTGATATTGTTGCCTGTGATACGCCAAAGTCCTGGAATATCCTTGCTATCACCTTCACCAACAAGGCGGCGGGAGAGCTTCGGGATAGAATAACCGCAAAGCTGGGCGATGAGGGGCAGGACATTTGTGCCGCAACGTTCCATTCCGCCTGCGTAAGGATACTCAGACGTGAGATAGAGGCTCTGGGTTACAGCAGCAGCTTTGCTATCTATGACAGCGATGATTCTCAGCGTCTGCTGAAGGCGTGCATTGCCGAGCTGGACGTTTCCGAAAAGCTGTTTCCTCCCAAATCAATGGCGGGCGTTATCTCATCTGCAAAGGATAAGCTTATCACTCCGCAGGATTTTCTGGAGAATACTCAGAATGACTACCGCAAGAACACTATTGCAAAAATATACAAGCTCTATCAGGAAAGGCTCAGAAGTGCAAACGCTCTGGATTTCGATGATATTATCTGCCTGACGGTTGAGCTGTTTGAGAAATTCCCCGATATTCTCGATAAATACCGCAGAAAATTCAAGTACATTATGGTGGACGAGTATCAGGACACCAATCAGGCACAGTACCGTCTTATCAGCCTGCTTTCGGCGGGACATAAAAATCTTTGCGTTGTAGGCGATGACGATCAGTCCATCTACAAATTCAGAGGGGCGACCATCGAAAATATCCTCAGCTTCGAGGAACAGTTTGAGAATGCCGCTGTTATCCGCCTTGAACAGAATTACCGTTCAACTCAGAATATCCTGTCCGCCGCAAACAACGTCATCGGCAACAACACGGGCAGAAAGGAAAAGAAGCTCTGGACGGAAAATGGTGACGGCGACAAGGTAGTGCTGTTCAAAGCCCCCGATGAGGCGGCGGAATCAAAGTTCGTTGCCAACAAAATTCTTGAAAATGTCCATAACGGTATGGCTTATAAAGACCACGCCGTGCTTTACAGAATGAATGCTCAGTCCAACTCTCTGGAACGTGCAATGACCGCTTCGGGTATCCCCTATCGTGTTATCGGCGGCGTAAAATTCTACGACCGCAAGGAGATCAAGGACGTTATCGCTTATCTGTCGGTAATAAACAATCCGAGAGATATGCTCCGCTTCAAGAGGATAATCAACGAGCCTAAAAGAGGTATCGGCGATGCTACCGTTTCTATGATTGAGCAGATAGCAAACGATCTGGGCAGCTCACCTATCGAAATTATGCGGGATGCGGAAAATTATCCGCTGCTGTCGAAAAAGGCTGCCGCACTTTCCTCTCTGTCAAAAACATTTGATATGTTCGCCGAAAAGGCTGAGGAGCTGGAGCTTCCCGAGCTGCTTGACCTTATTATGGATAAATCGGGATATGCCGCCGCTCTTGCCGCTCAGGGAGATGAGGGTCAGGGCAGGCTTGAAAATATTGCCGAGCTGAAATCCACTATGCAGGAATATACCGAAAACTCCGATGAACCGTCACTGTCGGAATTTCTGGAGGAGATTTCCCTTTATACCGATGTTGACAGGCTTGCTGAGGACGACAACGCCGTCTGTCTGATGACTATGCATTCCGCAAAGGGACTGGAGTTCCCCGAAGTGTTTATTGTGGGAATGGAAGAAGGCATATTCCCCGGAACCCGCTCTATGGACTCTTTGGAGGATATGGAAGAGGAACGCAGGCTGGCTTATGTGGCTATCACCCGTGCAAAGAAAAACCTTTACCTTACTTATGCTGCCCAGCGAATGATCTTCGGCAGCACCACACGCAATTTCGTTTCCCGTTTCGTTAAGGAAATAGACAGCGACCTGCTCTGCAAGATAGACAAGACCGTCAGAAACAAAAAGGCTGAAAAGGACGAAGGCATTATCGCTGCAAGCGGCGGACGAAATCCGTTCTCACTGCAAAACGAGCTTATGGAAAGAAAAACCGCTGCCGCAAAGCAAAGTGCCGCTGCTTCCGCAGACTATTCCGAGGGCGAAAGAGTCAAGCACAAGGTGTTCGGCGAGGGTACTATCGTATCTGTCAAGAAAATGTCCAATGATGCAATGCTTGAGGTAAACTTTGACAATGTTGGAACGAAAAAAATTATGGCAAATTTTGCAAAGCTGACAAAGCTATAAATGATGTTTGCGTTCTCATCGTTTTTCGGTGGGAACGCATTTTTCTTTGATGGGACAAATATACTTTTATATACGCTATTGAACGGAGCTGATATAATGTATATTTGCATAAATCTCAGAAAATCGGCGGGACTGATCGCACTGCCGGCGGCGGCAGTTATTTTTGCTGTCCCATTTATAGGACATATCCCGAAGTCTGTCCAAACCGATGCAGAACCGAGCGGAGTGTTTATGCCCGTCATAATGTATCACAGCATACTGATAGAGCCTGCCCGTCAGGGCAGCTATGTGGTATCTCCCGAACAGCTTGAAAATGACCTGAAATGGCTCTCCGACAACGGCTGGACGGCTGTCCTCACCGACGACCTTATCGCCTACACCGACAACGGCGGCGAGCTTCCCGAAAAGCCCGTGATGATAACCTTCGATGACGGCTTTTACAACAATATGACCTATGCCCTGCCCCTGCTGGAAAAATACGATATGAAGGCGGTCATCTCTCCCGTGGGCGAATACTGCCGAAAATCCTCCGACAGCGGCGACATAAATCCCGCATATTCCTATCTCACATGGGACGAGATAAACGAGCTTGAGGACAGCGGACGCATCGAGATAGGCTGCCACACCTGGGATATGCACGATACCTCCCCCCGAAAGGGCTGTATGAAGAAATTGGGCGAATCCGCAAACGAATACTCCTCCGCACTGACCGCCGATATTTCCCTGTTCAACGACACTTTTCGGGAAAAATGCGGCATTGAAACAAAGCTTTTTGCATATCCCTATGGATATATTTCAAAGGAAAGCGTTCCCGTGCTGAAATCCATGGGATTCCGTGTGACGCTCAACTGCTTTGAAAAGCCAAACTATATCACTCGTGACCCCGACTGTCTTTATTCGCTGAACAGATATAACCGTCCCGCTTATATTTCGTCGGAGGATTTTTTCGGAAAAATCATGGGGGATTGACAAACGTTACGTTTTGATATAAAATATAAAAAAGCTTCCTCGGAAATTCATTATGAAATGTGTGATGTTTAAATGAAAATATATACAATTATCGGCGGTGTAAACGGAGTTGGCAAAAGCAGTCTGACAGGCGTTTTAGCTGCAAAAAGCAATGACCTTGGTGCAATTATTGACACAGATAAAATAACCGCAAAGCTTGGCGGCGACAAAATCAAAGGCGGAAAAGCAGCTATTGACCGTATAAACAAGAGTTTGGAAATGGGCGTTAACTTCACTCAGGAAACCACTCTGTCAGGCTCCCGAACGCTGAAAACCATAAAAAAAGCAATTGAACGCAACTATTATATCAGGCTGTATTACATTGGCGTAAATTCCGCTGAGGAAAGCATAAAGCGAATTAAAAACCGTGTTGAAAAGGGCGGTCACAGCATACCTAATGATGACGTTATCCGCAGATATGGAAAGCGTTTCGATGATTTGCTGGCAATACTCCCATATTGCAATGAGGTTTATTTTTACGATAATGAGAACGGATTTGTTGAAGCGGCAGAATATAAAAACGGTACACTAATTATAAAATGCGACGAGCTCCCCAACTGGCTCAGCGAATTAAAGAAAATGCTTTGATTTTTGTAGTATTCACATATCCCCCTTCCCAATGTAAAATAGAATGGGAGGGGGAATTTTTATGGAAATTTCAAAAAAACAAATGGAACTTATCAACGACCTGAGATGCGGCAAATTCCGCAGGATAAATCTGCTGGAAGGGTCGGTGCGTTCGGGAAAGACATGGATAAGCCTTGTGCTTTGGTGTATGATAGTCCTGAAAAGCCCGAAAAATGCGGCTATGCTTATGTCGGGCAAAACGCTGACCACCTTAAAAAGAAACGTCCTTGAACCGCTTTGCGAGTTGGTGGGACGGAAAAATTTCAGCGGCACTGCCGAGTCCAAGGAGGGACGGCTTTTCGGACGAAAAATATACTTCGAGGGAGCAAATGACGAATCGGCGGAAAGCAAAATACGAGGTATGACCCTTTACGCTGCCTATTGCGACGAGCTGACGCTGTTTCCCGAGGAATTTTTTATGATGCTGCTTTCAAGGCTTTCGATGGAGGGTGCAATGGTCATTGCCACCACCAACCCCGACTCACCGTCCCACTGGCTTATGCGGGACTATCTCACGAGAACGGACAAGAACGCTCCCGAAATATACCGCCGCAGGCTGACTATTGACGATAACCCGTTTCTCCCGAAAAAATACGTGGAGGAGCTGAAAAAGGAGTACACGGGACTGTTTTACAGGCGTTTCATTCTCGGGGAATGGTGTGCGGCAGAGGGTGCTGTTTACGATCAATTTGCCGAATCTCCCGAGAAATTCATCATTGACGATATAGACCCGTCGGAGATAATTTTCGCATCGGCAGGCGTTGATTTCGGCGGAAACGGCTCCGCTCACGCATTCGTGCTGACGGGATTTACCAAGGGCTTCAAAAAGGCGGTCACTCTGGAGGAATATTACCGCAAAGAGGTCATATCCCCCGTTGCTCTGGAAAATGATTTCGTGGATTTTATAAGACGATGCCGTTCAGTTTACCGTCTGTCGGACGTTTACTGTGACAGTGCCGAGCAGACGCTTATCAAGGGTCTTAGAAATGCGGCTGAACGTGCGGGACTGCCTGTTGAGATACACAACGCAAGAAAGGGTGCTATCTCCGAAAGAATTCGGCTTTACAATCTTATGATGTCAAGGGGACAGTATTTTATTCTCCGAAAATGCGTTCACACTATTGAAGCGTTTTCCTCGGCATTATGGGACGATAAAACGGGCAAACGTCTTGACAACGGCAGCACAAATATCGACAGCCTTGACGCACAGGAGTATTCCACCGAGTATTTTGCCGATGACTTGACTAATGTGCGGTTTAGTGATACAATATGATTTAGAGCATTTGCTCAATCAAAAAAATATCCTAAGAAAGGCTGATATAAATGATTGGAAGAATACATTCTCTGGAATCCTTCGGCACGGTGGACGGCCCCGGAGTTAGATTTGTCGTATTTACACAGGGCTGCCCCATGAGATGCCTCTACTGCCACAACCCCGACACATGGGAGATAGGCACAGGCACGGAAATGACCGTGGACGAGGTGCTCAAGGAGTACGACAAGTGCAAGGAATTTCTGACAAACGGCGGTCTTACCGTCACAGGCGGCGAACCGCTCATGCAGATAGATTTCGTCACCGAGCTGTTTGAAAAGGCAAAGGCAAAGGGCATTCACACCTGCCTTGACACCTCGGGAATTACCTTCACACCCGCCCACACGGAAAAATTTGACAAGCTTATCAAGTACACCGACCTTGTTATGCTGGATATTAAGCATATCGACCCCGAGGAGCATATCAAGCTGACCTCGCAGAAGAATGCAAATATCCTGAAATTTGCTGAGTATTTAAGGGATAACGGCATTGATATGTGGATACGCCACGTTGTTGTCCCCGGCATTACGGACAACCCCGTTTACCTTGACAGGCTGGGACATTTCCTGGCACATTTCAAGAATATCAAGGCACTGGACGTCCTTCCCTACCACGATATGGGCAAGGTGAAGTACAAAAATCTCGGTATCGACTATCCTCTTGAAAATGTTGAGCCGATGAGCAAGGACGATGCGGTGAAGTGCAGAGATATTATCCTTAAAGGCATTAAGGACGAGCTTTCATCCAATTCCGAGAAGTGACACAATGGACTACACTAACTGCCGCCTTTGCCCCAGACAATGCGGTGCAGACCGAACCAAAACCGTCGGATTCTGCAAAAGCGGTGCCGTCCCCAAGGCGGCAAGGGCATCGCTGCATATGTGGGAAGAGCCTTGTATCAGCGGCGGAAACGGCTCGGGGACGGTGTTTTTCTCGGGCTGTTCCCTGAAATGCTGCTTCTGTCAGAATTACAAAATATCCGCCGAAAATTTCGGAAAAGAGCTGACCGTTAGGCAGCTTGCGGACGTTTTTCTTCGGCTGGAGGATATGGGTGCGGACAATATAAATCTCGTCAATCCCACACATTTCCTACCGTCGGTCATAGCGGCAATGGAGCTGGTAAAGGGCAAACTGTCGGTCCCGTTCATCTATAATTCGGGGGGATATGAACGTGTGGAAACCCTGAAAATGCTGGAGGGGCTTATTGACGTCTATCTTCCCGACATAAAATATTTCAGCCCCGATATTTCCCGTGAATATTCCAAGGCGGCGGATTATTTCGAGTATGCACTCCCCGCCGCAAAGGAAATGTTCCGTCAGACAGGCGGGATAGTCCTCGGGGAAAACGGGCTGATAAAAAAGGGTCTGATAATACGGCATCTCGTTCTGCCAACGCATCGTAAGGATTCCTTTCGGGTGCTTGATGAAATTGCGGCGGCGTTCCCCATCGACCGAATTTATCTGAGCCTTATGAGCCAATACACGCCCTTTTACAAAAGTGCCGAGCATAAGGAAATAAACCGCCGAATATCTACCTTTGAATATAATTCCGTCTGTGAACACGCCCGTTTGCTGGGATTTAACGGCTATATGCAGGAGCGTTCATCTGCCAAAGAGGAATATACCCCCGAATTTGACCTGAGGGGGCTGTAATTACAACAAAACCCCCGCTCTTAAAAGAACGGGGGTCATTTTGTATATATTCGGTCAAGATCAGCTGTTGCCGTTTACGACCTTAAGCTCCTGATCGATGATGGTGGAGTACTCATTCTTGATCTGAGTCCAGTTGGAATACTCGTTTTCATTTGCGATACCCTCGTAAATGATCTGAACGATAGCTCCGCCCGAATCGGTGTTGCTCATTACATCGCTGATACCGTAAGCGTAGTCGAATACCTGAGTGAACTTGTCGGGATCGTACAGATCCATAATGAAATCATATTTTTCGGAAGTCCAGTATGGGTTATTTTCGAGAAGCTTAGCCTTGGTGATCTCCTTGTACTGATCGTCGTAATACTCTCTTCTGCAGCACTCAAACCAAACCTTAACAGCGTCAGCCTTATCCGAGCCCTTTACCCACATATAGCTGTGAAGAGCGTTGGAAACATAGTAAGTATCGGAATCGGGAGCCTTGGGGAACGGAGCGATCTGAATATCGAAATTCTCCATAGACTTCTGTGCGTCATTGAATGCCCAAGTGCCCATTCCGTAGAATGCAAGGGTGTCGGAAGTGAATGCTTCCGAAGGATTTATCCAGCCATTCAGAATAAGCTTGTTCTTTGTCATATCCTCAAGAACGAACTCAGCCTTTTCGAGAGCAGCACTGTTGATATTATTGGTGAATGTGGTGCCGTCATATTTAACAAGAGTTTCGCCTGCTGTGAATACGAATGCATTTGACCACCAGCCTGCGATACCGTAGCGGTTTTCGGGGTCGTTGTCAACGAAATCCTTCATAATGGACATAAATGCGTCCCAATCCCAAGCGTCATTCTCATAAAGCTCCATGGGATTGTCAATACCCTCAGACTCAAACAGAGAAGCATTATACATAAGCACCTGAGAATCGTAGAAACGATAGCCGAGAGGTGCAACATAGTGCTTGCCGTCCTTCACGAAATCATCGGCAACACCCTTCATATCCTCCCACATAGGCTGGCTGAAATCAACAAGGTCATCAATAGGCTGATACTGACCCTTGTTAACGCCGTAAGGGAACGCCATCCATTCGTAAAGGAAAATATCGGGAGAATCGCCGCTAATGATAAGGTTTGCAAGGTCATCGAACTTTGTGCTTGAAGTTGTTGCCACAAAATCGACCTTTGCACCGTAAGTGTCCTCAAAAAGTGTCAGAGGAACGCTTCTTTCGGGATTTGAGTTGGTGGGGTTAATGTCGGAAATTCCGAGATATGTAATGGACTGACCGCTGATGTCAACGTCACCCTTTTCCTCATCGTCAAGACCTTCTACCTCGATGTTATCGCCTGTCCACTCGGTCTGGGACTCGGTCGTAGTGGTCTCCTCGGCAGTAGTTGTTGCATTTGCAGAGTCGCCGCTGCCGCCTCCGCAGGCTGTAACTGCCGAAGTCATGGTAAGTGCCATCAAAAGGGCTGCTGCTTTTTTGTAGTTTTTCATCGAAACCATCTCCTTAAATATTTTTACACGGGCTATGAAGAAATCGCCGATAAGACTGTTGTGTAAACGTTCGCATATGCAGAAACCGTTATATTTTATCGGCTTTCCAATGGTTTTCTCGGTTTTTACCGAAAAGAATATGCTTTGTGGATATTTTATATTAATTATAGCATGGTGTGTAAAGGTTTTCATCAATATAATATGAACATTTAATAACGATTGCAGGAAATATCAGGAAATAAAACCGTCCCTCCGAGCGTATTGCCCGAAGGGACGGTACATTCAAATATCAAAGCTGTTTATCCGATAGGTATCTCATATCCGCAGAAAATCACGGCTTCAACGTCCGAATAATCCATAATTCCCGGGAATTCAAAGTAAACATCGTTCACTTTATCGGTGGAGAAATCCATGGTTATCTGCTCCTGCTTGTTGGAATATGCAGGCTCGGAAACCGTTGCATTAGTATATTTTGCGTCAACGATACTTCCGTCGGACATCTTGAATTTCAGCGGGATACTGTCACACAGCGGTTTGTCCTCTTCGGGCAGCCACATATAAGCAAGACCCTCGCCTGTAATAAACATATTTGCACCGTTGGTGTAATTTGCGGAGCATCTGCCGTTATCTCCGTCAACAACGCAGTCCTCTAACATTCTTATGCCTATTCCCACGGTTTTCGGGGATATGGTTATCCGTGAGATCTCCATTTCAGCCACAGCACCGAACATTTCCTCTGTCGTCCAGCTGATATGAGCAGGCTCAAGCTCTATGGTTTTCGTCTGAATAGCTTCGCCTACGGTGAACTCGGCAATGTATTCGCCGCTGATGATCCTGTCATATTCCAGCCCTGTATCGCCCATGGGAACAATATCCGTCAGCGTAACGGTGAGCTGCTGTTCTGTGGGATCCTCTTCAAATTTGTCCATATTTATTCGCATAAACGCCTTTCCGTCCTCCCGAACGTCCATAGGGCTCCAGCTGTAGCCGTTCAGACCTTCTCCGCCTTCCACGGTGATATTTACGCAGTTATAGATTTGTCCCGCTATGGGTTCATCAAAGGTAAATTCAACAGTCAGCTCAACGCCCGTTCCATAGTTGAGAACGCTGGTTATCTTTGCACTTATTCCGTCCGCAAAGGGCTTCAGACCGTCCTCTTCGGTGATTTGCAGGGCAGTTCCCAGCAGGTCAACATCGGTGCTGTCATTTCCGTAAACCTCATAATATTCGTTCACCGATTCCCTGTTTATCCCCAAAATATCGTCAATGATCTCCCTAGCCTCGGGAGATACGGCATATGCGGTCCCGCTGACCGCAAGAAATGCTCCCACAGAAGCCGCAGCAATGGCGGCGATTTTTGATTTTTTCATTTTTGCGTCCTTTCCGTCCGATTCAGCCGCAAGCTTTTCTCTGACGGCATCAAACATTTTCTCTCTCTGCCTGTCATCGGGCGAGATCTGTGCCAATGCATTTTTAAGCTTCATCAGACTCAATCCTCCAGTATTTCTTTCAGCTTTTTTCTGCCCCTGTCAAGACGGCTGCCGGCGGTGGATTTCGCAATTTTCAGCATTTTTGCTATCTCCTCGCAGGTGTAGCCCTCGTAGTAGTGCAGATAAATGACGGTTCGGTATTTCTCGGGAAGCCCCCTGAGCAGCATAAGCGTTTCATCGACCTCGATATTTCCCGTAAGCATATCATCACTGAGCGGCTCAAAGCGGTATCTCGGACTTTTCAGCCTGTCACGGCAGATATTTTTCGCCGTAACTATAAGCCACGCCTTTTCGTGTTCGGCGTTTTCAAAAACCGTTCCCGACCTCATAAGCCGCACAAAGGTATCGGAAACGGCGTCCTCGGTGTCCGCCTTGTTTTTCATATAGATGCTGCAAACTCTGTAAACTGTGTCAATGTTTCTGCCGTATATATCGGCAAGCTGCTGTGGCTGCATTTCGGTAAGCCTCCTTTTTTGCCCGTCAATTATAATACGATTTGGCGGGAAAAATGAACGCATTCATTTAAAAATTTTTTTCGGACACAAAAAAGCTGCCCTATAAAGGACAGCTTTCTCTGGCGGAGACGGTGGGATTCGAACCCACGTGCCGTTGCCGGCAACTTGATTTCGAGTCAAGCTCGTTACGACCACTTCGATACATCTCCATATGATCTCAACGCTAAGTATTATACCACAAAAATTCCCGTTTGTCAAATGAAACTTTTGATATTTGTGAATGTTTAAATTTTGTTAATATCTGCCTGAAAACATATTCCGTGGGTGGATAAAAACATTTATAAAATTATTGCAATTTCTGATATAATGTGCTACAATATAATTATCATCTAAATTGGAAGTGATTTCAATGCACAAAAAAAGGAAAATCCTTACTGCGAGATTAATCGCATTTTTAGCGGCAGTGACCGTTTCTGCGGGTACGCTGTGCGGCTGTTCGGGGGACAATTCTTCAGCCGAAGCCGACGGCAAGCCCGAAACCTCTGCATCGGCTGCCGCCGCAACCGAAACGGAATCGGAAACAACCGCTTCCCTCCCCGACGTTTTCGGCGAGGACTATGACCCGTTTGCCGAGGACTACGACCCATACGGAAACGGCACCGTGAAGCCCTCCGCCAAGCCTGCGAACACCATCGCAAAGGACGGCGAAGAAATGGAGGTATCGGAAAACGTGACAGAACATTCAACGGAAACCGAAAAGCCCCAAACCACCACCGCAGCACCGGCGACCGAAAAACCGCAGGATACACAAAAGCCTGCCGAAACAACAGCAGCAGCGGAAAAACCCGCCGAACAGCAGACCTCAAGCGGTGACGTTTACCTTGAACTGAACAACTCAAACGGCTGGGAAAGCGGTTCGGACAAGTTTTCGCAGATAGACCTAACCGTTGTAAACAGCAGCGACAAAACTGTCAGCGGCTGGACAGCGGTCATTCCCGTGGCGAACGGGGCACAGATCGAGCAGAACTGGAACTGTGAGCTGTCTATCTCGGGCGGAAAGCTGACTGCCACCCCCGTTGACCACAACCGAAACATTGAACCCGGGCAGAGCGGCACCTGCGGATTTATCCTGAAAAACGCAGGCACTCCCGACGCCTCCAAAGCAAAGCTGACCTTTACCGCAGGAGCATCTCAGCAGAGCACGAACGGTGCTTCGGACAACGGAAATTCGGGCAATAATCAGGGTGTCGGCAACAACAACGCACCCATCGCCGCCGCAAAGGACGTTCCCCCTCCGACCACCGATGACTGGCTGTTTGTCAAGGGCAACAAGATCGTTGACAGCAGCGGAAAAGAGGTCTGGCTGACAGGCTGCAACTGGTTCGGCTACAATACGGGCACCAACACCTTTGACGGTCTGTGGGCGTGTGACCTGAACACATCTCTCACCGCCATTGCCGACCACGGCTTTAATCTGCTGAGAATTCCCATTTCCACCGAGCTTATCAAGAAATGGTCAAACGGCGAATATCCCACAGCAAACTTCAATCAGGCGACAAATTCCTATTTAGTCGGAATGAACAGCCTTGAAATATTCGACTATGTTATCGGTCAATGCAGAGCAAACGGCATTAAGATAATGATAGACATTCACTGTGCAAAGACCGATTCTATGGGACATATGAAGAATATGTGGTACGAGGGGAATATTACCGAAGCGGATTACATAAACACTCTCGGCTGGATAGCAAAGCGTTACGCAAATGACGATACCATCATCGCCTACGATTTGGAAAACGAGCCTCACGGCAAGCCCTACGAGTCGGAAAAGGCTATCTGGAACGACAGCAAGTCGTCCAATAACTGGAAATATATTGCGGAAAAAGCGGCAAATTCCGTTCTGTCCAATAATCCCAACGTGCTTGTTATGGTTGAGGGAATTGAAATATATCCAAAGGATATAAAGTCAAACGGCAACTTTACGTCTACCAATGACGGCGATTACTATTTCAACTGGTGGGGCGGAAATCTCCGTGGCGTCAAGGATTATCCCGTTGATTTGGGAAAATATCAGAACAAGCTGGTCTACTCTCCACACGATTACGGTCCGTCGGTTTACAAGCAGCCGTGGTTCAAGGACGGCTACAATTTCGACAGCCTTTACAAGGACTGCTGGTATGACAACTGGTTCTACATTCAGAAGGAGGGCATCGCTCCCCTGCTTATCGGCGAATGGGGCGGCTTTATGACCCAGCCTAATCTGACCTGGATGACCCATCTCCGCCGCCTTATCAAGGAAAACCGCATCAATCACACCTTCTGGTGCTTCAATGCCAACTCGGGAGATACAGGCGGACTTGTGAAGGACGATTTCGTTACTTGGGATACCGAAAAGTACAATTTCGTCAAGGAAGTTCTCTGGCAGCAGGACGGCAAATTCGTCGGACTTGACCATCAGATACCTCTCGGCAAAAATGGTATTACACTTTCCAATGCAAACTGACCTGTTTATGGTACATATCCCACCTCTGCATTTTACAGGGGTGGGATATTTTTATGCAGGAATTAGTATTGTACGGCTCTCCTTTGCCACTATTCGACAGAGGACTTTTGCTTACTGAATTCCCGATTGAAGGATATACTTGAAAAAGCTTGCTTTATATGGTATAATAAACGAAAACACAAATCACCGCAAAGGAATGAACATTTTGAATCGGTACATGGACAAAACAGAGCTTGCCATAGCAGACATTTCCGCTGCAGAGCTTATAAAGTATTATTATATGCCTGACGGGGTAATGGGATTGCTTGTCATAGCCGGCAGCAGCGTGTTTAACCTTTCTTCGGGAGAAAAGTATTTTGAAAGCTTGGAGCAGGCGGCATTACGGGCATACTCCTCTTGTGCCGATGCGGCTTCGGATGATTTTACCCGTGAGATACTTGCCGCAAGAGCGGCTGCGGCTCTGTCCCCCATATTCGGGGAATATGAGAACATTCACGGAGCTTATGAAAAAAATCTGCCGTTTGAAAAGGATAAGGTCAGCACCTTCCTGCATATGACAGAATATTATCTTGAAATGATATATGGAAGGCTGGGAGCCGTGACAGTTTTTCCCGCTGAGCTAAAGGGTTACCGCAGGAATTATTCGCTGAATTTCAGGCTGAACAATGAGCGAAAAACCATTCCGTTTTCATATAAGGAATGCGGAAGCTGTTCGGAAATGGTGTTCGGAAATATTCTCGAAGTGTCCGATAATATAAAGCTTTCGGTAAAATACACATTCGGAATGATCTCGGTAACTGCCGATGTCATGTGCAAAAAACATATACGGGCAGAAAATACCTTTGACATTCTCCGCAAAACGGAAACGCTCAGGATATTTGACGAAGCCGAAATTGTTTATAACAGCAGCAAGCCTATTGAATCATCGCCCTGTGATATTCCGAAAGAAATTAAGCTGATATGCTCCGACCATAAGTTTGAAATGCTGGATCTCCCATGGGGAAAGGTATTCTTTATTGACACGGAAAAAAGAGCTGAAATGATAGTTTTTCAGAAAAATGCAAATGACACGACCGCATTTTTATATCAGTCCGAACGGGAATATACGGCTAATGATAAGAACATTGTATCTGACAGTATGACTGCCGTTCACGAAGTATTCTATACCGATGGAAAAAAGAATATCTGCACGCATTTTCTTCCGACGGGTTCTTTTTCAAAAGGGATATACAAGCAGAAATATGAAAACAGATATTTTTATCGCTGCATCGATGATATAGGGGGAAATGAAAATGGCAGCTAAGAAAAGCAAATTTGATATTGTGACAGAGCAGATAAAATCACTTGTAAATAAGGATGGAAGATATATTGAATTAAGCTCATTACTGAGTGACGTAAAGAAAAATCCCGAAAAAAATCCTTTTGGCTCGATCGATCTGCTGGCAGAGATCGCAGAAAGAATTCTTGTGCTGAAAAAATACGGAAGCATCAGAGAAGCACTTAATGATGCGGAGGAAATATACAGCACAGTTATCCCTTTGGGAGAAAACACAGAAAACTATGAGTTTCTCAAAGCCGTTTTTCTGAAAATATTTGAGAAGGACGGAATATATGCTTTTGATATTTTTTCCGCACCGCTGTATGTTTCTTTTTCGGATAAGCTAATATACATAAACGTTATGAGTTCGCTTATGTATATCCACAATATCAAAGAAAATTTGGAAATGATAACAAGTTATGCCGTGGCAGTGCGTCAGTATTTTACAGATGAGCAGGCATTCGGCATGTCGGTCATAAATGCGGCGGAAAAGCTGTCACTTGCTCAGGACACCTCGGAAACAATGAAGTCCCTTGTTTCTCTTGTGGAAAGATCGGCGGGAATATATGATGTCAGCGAGGAATCCCTCAACGCTGCGGACATTAATACAAGAAAAGCAGAAATGATGCTTGAAGCTGCCGAAAAAAAGCTTGCCGCATCGGAAAAGCATTCCGCAAGCTACAAGGCTTTGGCAGAAAGCTGCGAGCAGACACTCAGAAGCATTTCCGCTTCCGAAACACAAAGCATACGCAGCGAAGCATCTTCAGCAATTCTTGATGTGAAGCGTGCCTATGAAGAAATGCTTTCTGCCGAGCAGAAAAGGCTTGATATTGACAAGGACAAGCTTATGCAGGACCTCATTTTCTCTGCCGACAGTAAGATAAGAGAGCTGCGAATGGTATCCGAGAGCATAAAGGAAAGCACATCTGCCGACCTTTACCGAATAAACACCGAGGCAAACAAGGCAGTCGAGCGGGCTGCCGCAATGCTCCAAAGCGATGAGGTAAAGAGCATCATCAAAGAACTGAATCAGACTGACGGACTTATTGAGAAGATAATCCATGTTGAGGAATTCAGCAGGAAATTTGATGAGAATACTCCACAGGTCCAAGCTGTACCTGTTTCGGCTTCGGCGGTGTCAATGCCTGCTTCGTCGGAATTAAGTGAGGTGTACAGAACACCTCCCGATATGACGGTGAATTTCTTTTTCAATGAAAGTATCCCGTTCACCGAAAGGTTTGAAGAGCTGAGCAGGATAAAGGAAAAAGACATAGCCGAGAACGGCACTCTTTATCACGACAGATTTAATGATGTTATCACGGCGGTCATAGAAAATTCCAATCCGTATCTTATCGGTCCATCGGGCTGCGGAAAAACATTTCTTGTTCAGCAGATAGCAGCCTTGCTTGGAATTGAATTTATTGATATTGGCTACATAAATGAAGAATATGACATTCTCGGATTTCAGACTGCATCGGGCGGATATAGTTATCCTGCATTTTACAGAGCATACAAATACGGCGGGATAGTTTTCTGTGATGAATTTGACAATTCCAATTCAAGGGCAGCGGTAAAACTCAACAGCTTTATGTCAGACGGAAGAAATGCAAGCTATTGTTTCCCCAACGGCGAAAGAGTAATTCGCCACCCTAATTTCAGGATAATAGCTGCGGGAAATACTGCCGGCAGCGGTGCTGACAGAAATTACAGCACCCGTGAAAAAATCGAGGAATCTGTCCAGCAGAGATTTACTGCAATGTATGTAAATTATGACAACCGTCTTGAAAAGCAGATACTTTCCGAATATCCTCAGTGGTTTGATTTTGCGGTGCAGTTTAGGAATGCTACCGACAGATGGAGCCGTGCAAATGACTGTTCCGCACCGGGAATATTTACCACCCGTGACGCTGCGACCATCAAAAAATATCTCGACCACAAAAGCTTTGACGAAGCGGCTATCATTGACTATGAATTTATCGAAACAAAAGACACGGATTACCTTCTGTTTATCGTAAAGCAGATGGAAGAATACTATTCCGAAACGCGTGAAAGCTCTGCTATTTTCAAGCTGTTTGAAAAGCGTGTATCGGAGATAGCCGAGAACGGAGGCAGCCGATGAGCGGTTATCCCGTTACGGAAATGATCCCATATAAATTTATGAAAATATATAAGGTATCGTTCAAAAGCTTGGGCGAGCTTTATATGTATTTATCCGAAGACCCTGAGGTAAACAAAAAAGTTTTTGCAAAACAGCACAGTATTATCGGGGATAGTTTTTTTGCGGGCGTGCCCTTTGAGAAGGCACTTGAATACTGTCTGGGCGGCTATGAAGGCGATTATAATGTGGTCTTGAAAATGCAGAAGGAGCTTGAGAAATACGTTCCCGTAAAGGTGCATTCCCGCAGAATGGAGAGATCTGTTGCAGGCTCACACCCCAATGTTCCCGCATTTGTGGCAGGCAGTCCAAAGGCTATGTATCGCCGTGAACGTGCAAAGGAAAAGAAATTCTGCACCGTTTATTTTAATCTTGCCTGCCCTTCTCAGACGACACACAGTGCCATTTTAAACAGAGGAGTGCTTTCTCTCAGCCTTGTAAAGCTCCTTGAATCGGAAGGTATAGGCGTAAATTTCAAGGTGTTTATGGGCGTATATATCAGAAATGAAATATTTGTCTTTGAAATATCTCTGAAATCTCCTCAGGAACTTCTGAATGCAAAAAAATGCTTTTACCCTATCTGTTCGAGAGAATTTGTCAGACGGATAGTTTTTCGGGTGATGGAATCTGTTCCCTTTGAATGCAGCGAATGGTATCCAAATTACGGAATAGCATTAAGCGACGGACAGTTCCGCAATATTTTCGATATATCCCAAAAAAATATGGTCATTTCATCTCCCGATGAAATGGGGATAACAGGCGAAAACCTCTTCTCTGACGGAGCGGAAATGTTTCGTATAATGGGAATAGATGACAGCATAGTTATCCCGCTTATGAAGGCAGGCGAAGAAAAAAATGCACGAATTGACAGAGCACTCTGAAACAACAGCTTATCTTGCAGAGTCGGACAGAGCAAGAAAGGCAATAGCATCGGCGGCGAATATATTGTTCGGGCTTTCGCAAAATGACCCGACCGAAAAAATATGCGATACGCTGACCGCTGCAGCCTCATCGCTCAGGACGGAAAATATCCCCGATGTCAGCGGAATAAAAAAGTATATTTACCTTGCCCGTGTGCTTGAAAGAATAGACGAAACAGAAGAAGGTCTGAACGGCTTTCAGGCTGAACTTAAAGGAGCCTTGACCGAGCTTTACAAGACAAATGAGCTGCTCAGAACACTTTCGGATAAACTCAGGAAAGAGAGCGATATTCTCTTGACACTTGAAAAGAAAATAAGCAGCTTTATCTGCTCGGACGCCGAATCATCTGAAAATGAAAGGCAGCTTTTGCAGCATCAGGTCAGGGATATAAATATATCTCTTATATTGGCAGAAAATAATCGGCAGCTTATTGATACCATGTTGACAAGGAACAGCAGCCTTCTTTCGGGTATAGCGTCGGTTGAAACAACACTTTTGCCATTATGGAGATCGCAGCTGTCACAGGCAAAAGCGTCCTGTGCTGCAGATGACATCAGAAGGTCATTTGAAACAGGCAGGTTAACAGCGGAAAAGATATTCTCTTTTGCCTCCACGGTAAACTGATTGACGTCTGCTGCGGTATAATACTAAACACTCATTGAATTATGGGAATCTCTCGCCGCAAAACCGCATATATCAAAGCTTTTACGGCGATTTCTTCTCCATAATTCTAATGGTGTTTAGTATAATAGAGGAAATTAACCGCAGCGGTTTATTCGATCAGTACGATAGCAGAATAATTATCGCAGCCCTTGCCGCAGCGTGAAGAAAGTATTTCCTGCATAGCACCCAGCCATTCATCGGGAGAATGCGAGCAACGCAGAGTGTCCTCCATTTCATTTTCCAGAACGTATTGCCAGAATCCGTCGGAACACAGGAGAAATGCGTTTCTATCGTCCTTGTGCTCGGCTGTATAAATTGAGCTTATGGCGGGCTTGATTTTATCATCGGCAGCACCAAGTGCCCTGACAAGCCTGTTGCGGTCAATGTCCGAACGTATCTGTGCTTCGGTTATTTCACCCATTTCAACCTTTATCTGTGATACGCTGTGATCCTTTGTATGTGATATTATCCTGCCGTTAACAAAATGGTACAAACGTGAATCGCCGATATATGCCCAGATAAACTTTCGCTTATCGGCATCTGCGGCAAGTACAGCCACCGTGCTTTTCATTTTCACCATTTTGGTCTGATTGCATATAATGCTGCGGTTAGCCTGCTCAAGCACCTCGGTTATCAGTTCGCTTTTTAGTGACGTCATCTTGTCAAAATTATCGGAAATGGTTTTTACTACCGTTTCCGATGCTTTTTTTCCCCCGCCGCAGCTTCCCAGACCGTCCGCAACAGCTGCCGCAAGCTTGCCGTTTTCTGTCCTGACAATTACGGAATCCTCGTTAACTGCTCTTCCGCCCTGTTCGCATATGTATGCGTATTCCATATATATGCCCCTTTCTGCTTATACTATTTCCGTCAAAACCGACGGTTTTGACTTGCCGCCTTTTAGGCGGCTCTCCTTATAGACTCTAAATTAGAAATTAGTATTATTGACCATTTTCGTTCTCTTTATCGATCTTTTCAAATCTGTTCACGTACAATTCAAGGTAACGGCTATTGTCATTGCTAATATCGGCGGAAAGATATTTTTCTCCCGACCGATAGAAAATCTGTGCATCACGTTCGAATATGCTTTCGCATTTCTCAGCGTTCTTGGGGAGCTTACCGCAGCAGATAAGCTCCATACTGCCGTCGCTTTCCTTATAATAAAGCAGAAACGCCGTTTCGGAATTATCCAGTGCAAGTGTTGCACAAATGTAGTATTCATTTTCGCCGTCCCCGTCCATATCCTCCTTGACATAGCTGTATACAGGCTTATCCTTTGCAAAGTCAAAGCCGTGTTCGTATACATAATTGCTGAATTTTTTTATGACAGGTGATAGATACATTATACCAACTGAATCGATTTCTTTTTTTTCTTCTTTCTCAAACGGTGACTCCGGAATTATTTCCATAATAGGAGAACCGCCTGTCTGATTCCCATATACAAGCTCTGATTGGTCTTCTGCGGCGATCCTTTCGGTATTGTCAAGGTCAATAACGAGCCTTCCTCTGATATACGCTTCATCTTCATAAGACGGAAGACCGTACACTACTGTGGGACAATATGGGTCAAAGCTTGGTGCTGCGGTCATTATTTCAATAGATGTCTGTGTCGTTTCGGTTTGCTGTACATCAGCAATTTCCGAAGTCGGTAAAGTATCGGCTATTTCAGCGTCCGTATCGGGTAATTTATATGCTGCAAATGACGCTGCGATAATGACCGCAGCCACCGAAGCAGCCGCAATTATCGGCTTTTTCCGAAGCCCTGCCTTACTGCTGCCATACAGAACCTCATACAGCTCATCCATACTTTGCAGACGGTCTTTTTTTCTTACAGCAAGACCCTTCATTATTGCCGCTTCACAGGCAGGCGGAATATCCTTGCATATCTCCGATAACGGCATAAGCTCTGTCGAATCCTGTATACGCACGACCGAATCGGGCGGCTTTTTTCCCGTTACCATTCGGTAAAACGTTGCACAAAGGGCATAAATGTCAGTCCATGGTCCCTGTTCTCCGTGACGGCTGTACTGCTCATAGGGTGCATATCCATACTTTAATATGACCGAAATACTTTTGTCCGTATCATACTGTCTTGAAGCACCGAAATCTATCAGCACAGGACCGAGGTTTTCTGTAAGTATAATATTATCGGGACTTATATCACGGTGTATTATCATTTTGCGATGTACCTGTGAAAGTGCCGAAATTACAGGTTTTAATATTTCCGCAGCCTCATTGAAGCTTATTTTGCCCCCATGCTCCGTCAGATATTTTTCCAGAGATATGCCGCTGACAAACTCCATGAAAATATATCCCGTGCCATTTTCGTTAATATAGTCCTTAACATTGACTATACCCGATATTCCGTCAAATTGTGCAAGCTGCCTTGCCTCACGCTCAAAGCGTTCAAGCCCCTTATTGAATTCGCCGTCACAGCCCGAAAAAGGATAGATAGTAGTACCGTCGGGAGAGGAGCTGCCTCGCCCTGATATTTCGGCAGGATAATATTCCTTCACCGCATATTTTGCATTAAGCTCCTTATTGAAGGCGGTATATGTTATGCCGAAGCCGCCCTCGCCTATCACCCGTCCGATAATATATTTTCCGCCTATGACGGCAAACAGGGGCAGCTGATAATCCTCACGAACATATTCATTTGTGTTAAATCCGCAGTCGGTGCAAATACCGTCTCTAATATTACTGCCGAAGCAGTCGGGACACATTTCCATATTTTTTTCTCCTTATATGTTATAAATTTTTCAATACCTCTGCATTTTCAACATATTCTAAATCATGATGAAAACGATTGGCGTAGTACTCAATATAGCCGCTGTCACCGGGAGTTGTATATACTTGCGGGCAATTAAATGCAAAATCGGATATCTCGGTGACTGTGCGGGGGATAAAAATACTTTCCATCTTGCAATAATTGCTCAGGCAGGTGCTTTCGAGCCTTGTAACATTGCTGCCCAGTACCACTTTTTTTATGGCGGCAGCATTTTTCGAGATTTCGGAAAAGTATGTGTAGACCACACGCTCTTCGTAAATTTGATTTTGAGGACTATCACCATAATAGCCGTGACCGAAGGGATCTCTAACCACATTATTGGGATCCCACGACACCTCGGGAGGGGCATAAGAAAGCTTTGCTGCGATAGCATGGCGTGGAAGATCAACTTGCGTTTGTATATCCATACCGGGAAAGAGCGTCAGAAGATAGTCTTCTAACTGACTATAATAGATCATACCTCCGTCTAAGAATTGATCTTCAGTAATATTTGTGATATAATCCGAATCATTAGCGGAAATCTCCATATTTATAAACCCTGTATACCTGTCGGAATTTATATATAACGTATCACGATTAACATAAAAATCGGGAACGAAATCATCGGTAAACTCCACAGAATACATAGCATCTGTAAGCTTCATCATCGCAGGACTGCCGCTTTTGCCCACGGCTGTAATATAGGTGGGAAGATCATTCACAAGCTCATCGGGAATATCAATATTTTCCGGGAAATGCACATTGTAATAGGAAGCGGGACTGACCTCCAGCGAGCTGAGGACATTTATTGCCGTTTCCTGCGAAATGCCGTCCGTGAAAAATATGTCGGAAAGAGAATTTCCCCATGCAAACTGTCCGCCGTCAGCGGTGACAGGAACACATTCCGCAGGAAAAGTTACGCTTTCAAGCCTATTGCATTCACCGAAGGCATTTTCGCCAATGTAAATATTGTTTGCAGGCAGAATAACATTTTTCACGCCCGACTTATAAAAGGCTTTGCTGCCGATATTTTTAAGCGTATCGGACAACTCTATCTTTTCCAGAGCAAGGCAGCCGAAAAAGGTTCTGTCACATATTTCGTTCAGTGCGGAGGGCAGCTTCACAGAGCAAAGGCTGCTGCAATCCTCAAAGGCTTTTTCACCGATATATCCCACGCTTTCGGGTATGTCCGCATCGTTCAGTGCAGTGTGTGCAAATGCTTCCGCACCGATTGATCTGAGGCCATCGGGAAGCATGACAGCTTCCAGTGAGGAAAGCCTTTTAAATGCACCGTCACCGATCTCAGTTATGCTGTCGGACAGCACAGCTTTTTTTATATCGTCCCTGTATTGCAGCCATATTTTGTTATCAATATCAAGCTTTCCGGCTGCATTGATATTCAATATGCCGTCATAGGTAATATACCAGCTGCCGTTTTCCAGCTCACCCGAAGCAATATCTGCGTAAATGTCCGTTTCCGTGACAGGTAAAACGCTATCCGTTTCAGCTGCGGGAATGATATTTTCGGCAGCAGCGTCCTCCGTATCATGCGGAAAAATCAGCACCGTTCCCACCAGAACGCACAGCACAGCCGCAGCCGATGCGGCAGTTATCATGTGCCTTTTTTTGTTTGCAGAGCTGTTATCTTGTATGTACAGAGCGTTATACAGCTCGCTGATTGTTTTCCAGCGGTCGTCTGCATTTACCGCCAAGCCTTTCATGATAGCGTTTTCACGCTGCTTTGATATTTTAACGCCCAACTTCGAGGGCGGTGATATTTTTTCCTTGCCGTCTATTCGGTCCATTGCATCGGCGGGGACGATACCCGTTATCATTCTGTATATGGTAGCACAAAGGGCATAAATATCCGTCCAAGGTCCCTGAACGCCTGCCGAACTGTATTGCTCGGGAGGAGCGTATCCGTGCTTTAAAATGACCGATATAGATTTGTCCTTATCATATTCTCTTGCAGAGCCGAAATCAATAAGGACAGGCTCTCCGCTGCTGCCGATGATAATGTTATCGGGGCTTATATCTCTGTGGATAATGCCTGCCTTTTCTATCTCGGACAATGCCGTAAAAATAGGCTTAATAAGTGAAAATGCATTGTCGGCAGATATTATTTCTCTATGCTCATGAAGGTATTCTTTCAGCGAAATACCCTCAACGAAATTCATTACAATATATCCCGTATTGTTTTCGCTGAGATAGCCTTTTACATTTACAATGCTTCTGATGCCGTCAAACCCGGCAAGCTTCATTGCTTCATTCCGAAAACGCCTCAGACCGTCCGAAAAATCCTGCTCTGCACCGGTGATATATTTTATATTGGTGTGACCTGCGTCGGAATTATCTCTTGTTGAAAACTGCCGAGGGAAATATTCCTTTATGGCACATTTATTTCCAAGCTTCGTGTCGAATGCAGCATAGGTTATGCCGAAGCCTCCCTCGCCGATAACTCTTCCAATCTCGTATCTTCCGTCCAGAATTGTACCGGGAGCAAGATGAGCGTCCGAGCGGTGATATTCCGACATATCAAAACCGCATGCAGGGCATACGGTTTCGAAATCTGAACTATTAAAACAGTTTATACAGTGCATTGTTTATCACCCTTGGTATTATTGCTCCCCCAATTAACTATTGAATTTTCTGCTTGCCCCGCTGCCGAAATACGTCGTCATAAAGCCTTGAAATATCCGCATATTCCTGCGGCTTTCTTCCTAGTCTTTCGACAGCGGTTCTTCGCATAAATCTTCATCAGTTAATTGGTGGAGCAATATGTTTAGGAAAAAGCCGATAAATACGAAAAGATTTAATCAGTGTTTTCTTGGTGTTAATCTTTTTCCGTTTTTATAAACATATCAGGTTCAGACAGTATACTTCAATTATGGCTGCATCTTTTTTTCGGAATTGTATGAATACTCCCATATATCCGAAAAAGTAAGCATAGGATCCTGACACATCATACACATCATAATAAAGTTCTCATATGGATTTGCGGCATAAAGGTTGCCGAACCTGCATTTTGTCAGCGTTTCATTGGTGTTCTTTACAAAATTATAATAGTTGCGTTTAACATCCACATTGCTCCTTATCGCAAGCGTTTTTTCCGCAGCAATAATAAAGCAGAGGGTTATCACATCAAACCTTTCGGGCAGCTTTATCCCCTTTTTCAGGTCGGAGATACGTTTCCTGTTAAACCGCTTTTCGCCGAAAAGTCCGCATAATACAGACTGTGTCATGGGACACAGATTTCCGTGGCTGTCTATGGGAACTCCCGTATATAACCGCCGTTCAATATCCAGTGCACTGATGCTTTCGGGACTTTTTGGCGGGAGCTTTTTACCCATATTCTCATTTTCAAAATTGATATTTTCGGCAATTATCTCACAAGCCTGATCATACAAGCTTTCAAATACTTCCCATATGGTTTCCGATTGCTTCGTGCCTTTATATTCACCGAGGAAATTCATAAGCTCTTCCTCGCTGACTATACGCATAAGATAATCCTGTATCATGGCGTGAGAAGTCAGATTTGTTTTCGATGAAGCGTCAACACCCGAAATGCTCTCATACTGTGCTGTCAGACGCTTCATATCAGCATACGAAAGCTCATTTCTGAAACAATACCAATAAATGACCTCATATGGATTATTAAAATCGAAATCCATATCTCCGATAGCATTTATAAGAAACTCGGAAACCTCGCTGCTGCTCATTTTCAAGCCAAAGCCGATGAGAAAAACAGTATCTCTGTTTACACAGTGCTGAGAGAGCCAGTTGCCCGCAGCGGCAGAAAGCTTTGTACCCGATTCCGCCATTGATGAAGGCACCTTGTTTTCACGAAAGGAACCGATTATGTATTCCCGGTAATCAACATCCTGACGGCTTCTTCCGCCCGGATGAACTCTGCGGTAAATAAATCTTTTAAGATAATCGCAGAAATGGATACGTCCGATCTTATTTTTCAGGTAGTTGAAGATCGTTTCCGATTCCTGATTAAAGAAATCGCTGTTTTCGATTATATCGTAAAAATCATTTTCCGCAAGATTTGTGAATTCAAAGGCTTCTGTATTTTCTGCAATCATGTTGAGTTTTCCCCCGTTAATAGAATACATACAGAACGGTTCGCCTGTCTTAGTGTATCAGGCATACTGACCGCAATACTATAATTGCAGATACCGGGCAGCATATAATGCTGATGACATACAACAATTATTATAACATAAACCATGCCAAAAATCAACGCTTTTTTCATAGGCATGGCACCAAACCGCTCTGCCGCTTGATCTATACTAAACACTATTTAAATCACGGAGAAGAAATCGGCGTAAAGAAGCTTAAAACTGTTGAAAACAGTTTTGTTTATGGGTTTTTACGCCGAGAGATTCCCGTGATTAATGGGTGTTTAGCATTATTTATATTATATCACAGCTTTTTTCAAATCTTGTAACGTCGGTTTTACACTTCCCGAAAACACCCTGTATATGGTCATACAAATAACAGCTCATTGTGAAAATATACATATATTATTGTGCCGTTATTGTACTATGTTGCCAAACACTATATAATACAGCGGCGGAAAACGGCAATAAAATAGTTTAAATTGAGCAGGTAAACCGCTTGTTACAGATTATCATAACTGTGATGCTATAATAAAAACATCGAAACAAGCCAAGTATGACAGCTTGCAAAATTATGATTAAAAAGGGGTCATTAATTATGAGTACAAATTTATTTACTGCTGAACAGGAAGCTTTTCTGAGAAATAACGGTATTGACACATCGCTGCCGGTTTTCCCGCTCAGCTGCCAGATAGCCGCTAAAGCGATGTGGCTCGCAGAAAGACGTAACAGGTATGATCATCTTGCTACCGTAAAAAGAAACGGCGGAATGATGTCCGAGAGCGAGTATAAGAAGAAAATTTGCAAGGAAATGCAGGAAGAAAATATGGCAGGTCTGCGATTCCCATTAATGGTTATTGCCTTAATATTTGGCGGAGGATTGGGATGGATATTGACTATAATTATTATGGCAAAAACCCTCACAGGCGACATAACCTTCAATTTTCCTAAGGGCTCTTGGTTGATAATCCAGGGCGTATGTATGTTTTTAGTGTATAAGGTCGTCGGCAAGCTGAACTGTTTTGTATATCTTGTAAATCATCAGGATGAAATTAGTAATAAAGTGGGAGAATACAAACAAAAATTATGGGATTATGAAAGAAACAGCGGTGATGCCGCAGAAAAATATGAGGAATACAACGATCTGTTTAATGAATTCCATAAATTACGCACGATAATTTCCGCTGACAGAGCGGCACTTCCCCAGACCTATTGGAGTGCAGGACCCACATTCCTCGGTATCTATAATGACCGACGTGCGGACAATGTTGCAGATGCAATAGCGGTTTATGAGGATATGCGTCATAAGAATACGCTCGAACAGTATCAGGCAAGACAGACCGAGCTTGCAAATCAGGCAAACATTGCCGCTCAGCAGGCACTTGAAACTGCAAGAAACGCCCAGACCTCCGCATCGATCGCAGTTGGCATTGCAAACAGCAATGATACTTATTATCAAAATCGCTATTGAGGCAAACAATAAAATTCACTAATAATTTACAGAAAATTTAGCAAACGCATAGTAAAACGCTTGTTACAGCAGATTACGGAAGGGAATCTATTATGAACTACAAGAAAATAATTGCAGCATTTACAGCTGCGGCTATGATGGCAAGTTTGACAGCCTGCGGAAATACAACGGAGAACGAGGGAGCGGCGGATAACTCTGCTGAGACAACATTTTCCTCCGCATCGGAGGAATTTACAATTTCTCCCGAAATGCGTGAGAGTATCTATGATGTTCCGGAAATTCCAATAAATACAGGTCTGAGTCACGGAGATATTAAATACGACGAGTACGCCGATCATATTGAGATAGACAGTGTTGATCGTTCCGTTTTGGAAGTGGTGATACCCTCTGAGATAGACGGAAAGCCTGTAACAAAAATAGGAAGTTATGCCTTTTGTGACTGTGCGTATATTGATGAAATCGATATTCCCGACAGCGTGACTTCCATAGGCGACAATGCTTTTCAAGGCTGTAGTGACCTTAACAAAGTAACAATTCCCAACAGTGTTACCGAATTAGGAGATGAGGTTTTCCGTAACTGTGATTTATTGAAAAGCATTGTGCTTCCCGACAGCATAACTAAAATACCCAGCGGTGCCTTCAAATGGTCCGGCATAGAGGAAATAGTAATTCCGGACAGTGTTACGGAAATAGGCAGCGGTGCTTTTTATGAGTGCTTGTCATTTGGAGCGTATACCGATATTATTATTCCAAGCAGTGTCACTAAAATAGGTTATGATGCTTTTTTCCGCTGCCGAGCATTAAAGTCTATTGTGATTCCCGATGGAATTACCGAAATAGAAGGCAGTACATTTTCTGAATGTGACGAACTTACAAGTGTTGTTATTCCCGACAGCGTAACTGTTATAGGAAGTTCAGCTTTTTCTGATTGCAGAGAGTTAGAGAATATAACTATTCCCGATGGTGTTACCGAAATAGCAGAGTATACTTTTAAAAAGAGCGGGCTAAAAGAAATAGTTATTCCCGAGGGGGTCACAAAAATTGGAAAAGCTGCTTTTGCTGAGTGCAAAAAAATTGAGGAAATCCATATTCCGAACAACGTTACCGAGATCGGAGAGGAGGCGTTCAGCAAAACAAACATAAGAAAAATAAATATTCCCGATGGAGTTACTAAGATAGCTTACAGAACTTTTTTTCAATCTTCATATATAGAGGAATTAATTATTCCCGAAGGTGTTACCGAAATTGAAAAAGAAGCCTTTGATTTCTGTGAGTCGATCACAAGTATAAATATTCCTAATGGTGTTACAAAAATTGATGAAGGGGTATTTTATAAATGTAGTAATCTTACAGAGGTAAATATCCCGGAAAGTGTGACAGAGATAGGTGAACAGGCATTTTTGGGTTGTAAAGCACTTTCAGAAGTAACTATTCCCAAAAGTGTGACAGAGATAGGTGAAAAGGCATTTTGGGAGTGTAACGCTCTTAAAGAAGTAACTATTCCCAAAAGTATTACAGAAATAGGAGAAAAAGTATTCCCGGAGGATACGGTAATTATCAGAGAATGACCCAAACCCATCATTATCCTCCCGATAAAGAACGGATATGCTTTAAGCTTGCAGGACAGCAAACACATAGTCATTTTATTCTTGTTTTTCTGATTTCAAAGCTAATAAAGTCGATTATTGACAATTTATCAAAATAAGTGTACAATAGAAAATATGAAAAGGGGTGCTTTTATGAAAAAAAGATTATTTCGTTTTATTTCGCTGATGCTGTCATTGATAATGATAATGTCATTTCCCGGGGCAGTGGTATCTGTATCTGCCGCAAACATAGGATTTGCAGAATCCGAAGCAACTATTTATACCGGAACGGGAAAGGAGCTTGAACTTTCGGGCTATTCCGGAAAGATCACATGGAGCTCTTCCGACAGCAGTATAGCTACAGTCGATCAGTCGGGTTGGGTAGAAGCTCTTTCTACGGGAAATGTGACTATAACCGCAAAAACAAGCAACGGCTCCTACCAATGCAAAATAAAAGTATTGCCGGGCTGGATAACGTTCGCTATAAATTATAAGCACATTGATTTAGGCGAAACAATGAAGGTTACAGTAAGAAGCTTTAGCCCGGGCGGTAATAGTTTATGTGTCAGGGTACGCAATGCCAAGGAGGGAATTATCAGCATTTCCGATGTGTCAACTCAGAAGATTCCATACGGCAGCAGCTTTTCCTTCACGGTAACGGGCAAAAAAGTCGGTTATGTAGTTTTAGAGGCTTATTACAAAGAGTATCCCGACAAAATATTTACAGATGAAATGTGGGTAGAGGCACCTAAGGAGGAAAAAAAGCCTGTCGTTCCCGACAAGAACAGCCAGCTTATGAAGGATGGAGATACCATTACTGTAAGCGAAGTTCAGGACAAGGCAAAAAAATTAAAAAGCAGACCTATCGAATACTCTTCTTTCTTTAGCTACAATTCGATCGCAGATTATAAGAAGTTTACGAATTTCGGAAAAATTGGCATAAAAGCACCCGGACCCGATAGCTTAAGCGATCCTAACATAGGCAAAAATTGTATAGTCAGACTTTATGTATACGATGAAAAAAAGAAGGTATACTGCCTGAAGAGTGACGATGAATTTGAATACACAACCGGATATTATGGGCGTGTGAAAGTCGGTGAGCTTGACGTTAATAAGAAGTATTACATTGCCGTGAGATACTATCTTGACGGTGAGCTTGTTTTCCAGAATACAGATAAAGTATATCCATGCCCCGCAGCGACGATCACCAATGATACAAAAACATGCAAAGTGAAATTTATTGCTACTCCTAACTATTATGACGGAGTTGAGATATATGAATATAACGAACCATACTACATTAAGAGATTTACAGATGGCTATGGTCACACTGTTGCTGTGACGGAGAAAATACAAAAAAAGTATCCCGATATCAAGCTTATCTACCGAAATCCAAGCGACCCTGCGAATACTGTCGCAGAACTCAACGGCAGCAGAAAGAGATATTTGGCCATAAGATTTTACAGAATAGTAAATAAGAAAAAGGTATATACCGATTATACATTTGACTATTCTACATTTGGTGCCAGAGCACTTGTCGATTCAGTTGAGCTGAAACCTGTAGCAGCGGTTTCCGGCGAAGAGCTGCAGCTTGTAAAGGATTTTGTCGATAAGCACACAAACAGCAGTATGACAAATGAAGAAAAACTCTTTGCACTGCTTAAGGGACTTCACAGGAGCGGAGCAAAATATCAGACCGATATTAATAAGATAGACGGAAACCGTCCCGTATGGCAGCTTTTGGTTAAGAAAGAGGGACAATGTGCAACGTGGGCATTCACCACTTATTATGTATTGAAATATGTCGGATTTGATGTGCGTGTTGTTCGAGGTGTCAGAGATAAGAGGGACGGCGGAGGTCAGCATTTCTGGTGTCAGCTGACTCTTCAAGGCAAGGTGTACACAATAGACACACAATTTGATGAAACACCATGCAGTGAACCGATCGAGTCGGAAGTATTTTGCGGATATATTCCTCAGGAATACTTTGGCTGATAATTCAATCAAAAATAACTTCCGGATTTGAGTGTGATACTGTAACATATTTTGCCAACATGTAACCGACTGTTATCAATTTGTAACCATTCAAGCGAAAAATATCACCAAATTGTAAATTGACTTTTAATTCAAACCGTGTTATAATAAAATCACAGAAAGGGACAACCAATAAAACTCTTTCAGAACACTATCCCAAAAGGAGGACGAATTTATGTTAAATGTTCACGAAAGCTTTTTGAAGGCATACAACAGCTATTTTGAGGAAATCGAAAACCTCGGCAAGGAATACCTCGGCGAATACACAATTCGTCCCGAGGACGACCCAAATATGGTACGCTTCACCCTCACGGGCTGCATCGGCGGAATCGACTTTGGCAGATCCTCAGCCTTTTGCTCGGAGTGCATTTCCAAGGCATCTTGATTTTTACTTCTCCAAAATAAAAACGCTGCTGTCAGACCGCTTTTATCGGCGGTTTGGCAGCAGCGTTGTTTTTGCGGAAAATCAGTCCTCGTCCTCTTCCTCGGGCATATCCCAGTTGTGATAAACGTTCTGAACGTCATCGTTATCCTCAAGATGCTCAAGGAGCAGACCCATCTTCTTTATATCGTCCTCATCGGTGAGAGTTGTATAGGTAGCGGGAATTTTCTCGACCTCAGCGGAAAGAACGTTGTAACCCTTTGCAGCAAGAGCCTCTCTTACGGCACTCACATCGCTCGGCTCAGTTTCGATCTCGATGCTGTCCTCGTCCATTGTGAAATCGGAAGCACCCGCATCGAAAACGTCCTCCATTACCTTGTCCTCGTCAAGACCTGTGTTTTCAACGATAACAATACCCTTATCGGAGAACATAAAGGAAACGCAGCCTGTAGTTCCCAGATTTCCGCCGAACTTATCAAAATAGTGACGCACATCGCCGGCAGTTCTGTTCTTGTTATCGGTAAGAGTTTCAACGATAACAGCAACTCCGCTGGGACCGTAGCCCTCGTAAACGTTGGACTCGTAGTTGGTCTTGTCACCGTCGCCCATAGCCTTCTTGATAATTCTGTCAATGTTGTCGTTGGGAACGTTGTTGGACTTTGCCTTTGCAATAAGGTCACGCAGCTTGCTGTTGTTGTTGGGGTCGCCGCCGCCCTCCTTAACGCAGACAGCGATCTCACGGCCTATCTTGGTGAAAACCTTAGCCTTTGCACCGTCTGTTGCTTCCTTT
This sequence comes from uncultured Ruminococcus sp., assembly GCA_964540575.1. GTDB lineage: Bacteria > Bacillota > Clostridia > Oscillospirales > Ruminococcaceae > UMGS1889. The sequence goes on along the minus strand of CAZINI010000006.1, from coordinate 58,128 downwards.
TTTCTCTTAATGTTGTTCCATTTGGAATGTCCCGACATTTAAATCTCTCCTTATAATAAATTTATATTTCAATCTTGAAAAACATCGCCGTGTCCGCAAAGAATTCTCTTCGGAACAAGGTCAAAAATGCGTCTGAACGAGCGTTTTGCCGCCTTGGGGCTTTCGCATACGGGGATAGTCATAAGCCGTCCCCTGATATTTGCCGCAGCATCTCCGCAGTAAAGGTCTGTACCGTGTACAAAACCGATCGAACCCCTTGTGTGACCGTCCAGCGAGATAATATCTCCCTCAATGCCCAGCTTTGCAACGGCTTCATCGGCAGCGTCATCCTCGGCAAAAATTATCTTATCCCGAGGTGGAAGCTCTGCACAATGCTCGTGCTTCTCCGACCACATATCCATAACCTTGCCAATAGGACTCAGATAATAGCAGGAACGGCTCATATTGTCCAGCACAAGATTGCAGTCATATTTGCTGATGATAACGGGAGCGTCGTATATCTCGGAAAAATACTTCACATTTGAGCTGTGGTCATAATGACCGTGCGTCAGCAGTATCAGCTTGATATTGTAATGAGTAAGCCACGATTCTATGTAATCCCTGTACTTTTCCATTCCCGTATCGATAAGCATATCGCCGTTTTCGCCCCTGATAACATAGCAGTTGACCATATCGCAGGTGCAAATATTGAGAAATCCTCTGTCAATCATTGTTATATCCATTCCTTTCTGAGTTTTGTTGGTTTGAAACTGAACAAGTTCAGTTACAGCAAATCGAGGCGACAGCCGAAGAAACAAAACTCATAGTTTGAAAATTTTTAATTTTCAAACTTTTCCTCCCCGCTGTTCCAGATAATTTCAAAAAGCTCGTCTATCCTGTTTTTATCACCCAGAAGATGGAGATAGCCGAAAAGGCATTCAAGCCCCGTAGCACGGCGATATTCCACCGCATCGGAGCTTTTCGGCGGGGTATGTCCCCCTGCATTTCTGCCCCGCTTGAACACTGCCAGCTCGTCCTCGGTAAGAACGCTTTCCACAGCGGAAAATCCCGCCGACTGATAGGAAGCCCTCACCCGTTCCACCGCCAGCCGATGGAGCTTGTTCACGGGCATATTCGCCGTCAGCACCAGCCGTTCTCTTACCAGCTGCTCGTAAACAGCGTCCCCGAGAAAAGCAAGGGTCAGGGGGCTGTACTGCATGACCGAATGTCTGTCAAGGTTTGCCAAAAGCTATCGTCCTTTCTGTTTTTCGGAAGATTTATCTGTCCCATAAACGGTACAGATAAAATTCACCTGACCGCCGCATAAATGGAGCAGTCGTGATATTCACCCAGCTTGTACGCCGATTTTTTCATTATGCCCTCAAGCTTATATCCCGCCTTTTCAAGCACACGGCAGGAACCGATATTGTCCGAAAAGGTTATAGCATATAATCTCACAACATCGTGATTTTCAAAATAATAATCGGTGAACAGCCTGACCGCACCCGTCATTATTCCCATTCCCCAATATTTTTCGTCCAGCCAGTAGCAAAGCTCCGCACTTTTTCGGGAAACATCGTCCTTTTTGGAAGCACCCACAAATCCCACAAAGTTATTGTCGGCAAATATTGCCTTGGAGCATATCTCATCGCTGTCGCTGCACACTCTGATATATCTCTCTGCACTGACCTGCGAACAGGGGTGCGGAAACAGGTCCCTCTGATAGCGGGCAATATTTATATTGTTCGCCACCCTCGCAAAGTCGGCGGAATAGCCCGATGACCAATCCCTAAGCTCTATATACATATAAATCGCACCCCAAAAAACTCAGAAAACAAAGTCAAATTCAAATCCGAAATATTGACTTTATCTCCCTTTTTAATGCCAATCTGCTCCGGTTTGTCGATAATTGCCAAATTACGCAGATCACCCCGGAAATACCGGAGAGAAGCGTAGCCCTCCATATCCACTGTCCGACTTTCGTTTCACATTATATGTGAGACTCCGAAGGAGCTCCGAGCACATATACATATGCATAAATGCTGTCCTCGGAACCGTTCTGATATCTTTTCATTGCCTTTTGAGTCGGGAAAATGATCGTGCCGTCAGTAAGTTCAACAGACATATTTATTTCATCGCTGCCGCTCCATTTTCCGCCGTACAAACGGATAACAGTTTCGCCAATGTAGCTTGAAACGGCAAAGATAATCTGACCTCTGTTTCGTGAAATTATGCCGCCCTCACCGCTTTGCTCATCAAAGAATCTGTCGATCTCTTTCATACTTTCAAGTGAATAATCCGCATTATAGCCTGAGACATTCAAAGCATTTACCACCCATTCACAGGCGGAATGGATATCATCCTCAAGAGAAGGCTTATTCTTTTTAAAAAGATTGCCTATTATACTCATAAAGTTATCTCTCCCTAATCAGAAAACAAAGTCAAATTCAAATCCGAAAATATTTACCGTATCTCCCTCTTTGATGCCCATTTGTTCCAGTTTATCGATAATACCCGAGTTGCGGAGAACTCTCTGGAAATACTGCATAGAAGAATAGTCCTCCATATTGACCGTACGCATAATGCTTTCCAGCCACGGAGCTTCCACGTAAAATACGCCGTCGTCCTCACGGGTAATTTCAAATCTGCGGTCTGTTCCCGCCATTTCGTCCATTTCCGCCTGAGTAAGGGGCTGTGCCTCGTATTCCTTGATGGGAGGCAGCTTGTCCAGCTCAGCGGTGATTGCGTTGATAAGCTCCTTCGTGCCCATAGCAGCCGCAGCGGAGATCTCGAAATACGGCAGACCCTTTTCCTCGATATAGCTTCTGAAACGAGCTTTCTGTTCCTCGTCGGCAATATCACACTTATTCGCCGCAACTATCTGCGGACGCTCTGCAAGATCCTCACTGAAATTTGCCAGTTCACGGTTGATTATCTCGAAATCCTCTGCAGGGTCACGTCCCTCAATGCCCGAAACGTCCACAACGTGAACGATAAGACGGCATCTGTCAACGTGACGCAGAAATTCGTGTCCCAGACCGACACCATCGGACGCACCCTCGATAAGTCCGGGAATATCCGCCATAACGAAGGATTTCCCATCAGCCGCCGAAACAACGCCTAAAACGGGGGTCAGAGTGGTAAAGTGATAGTTGGCGATCTTCGGCTTTGCGGCAGAAACCACGGAAATAAGCGTTGACTTGCCCACATTCGGGAACCCGACAAGACCCACATCAGCCAAAAGCTTCAACTCCAGAGTGACTTCAAATTCCTGTCCCGGGAAACCGGGCTTTGCGAATTTGGGTATCTGCCTTGTTGGTGTGGCAAAGCGGGCATTGCCCTTGCCGCCCTTTCCTCCCCTTGCAACGATCTTCGGCTCGGGGCTTGAAATATCCGCAAGTATCCTGCCTGTTTCGGCGTCCTTGACAACCGTACCTCTGGGGACTTTCACAATAAGATCGGGGGCATTTTTGCCTGTACAGTTGCGTGCACCGCCGTTTTCGCCCTTTTCGGCGAAATATTTTCTTTTGTATCTGAAGTCCAGCAGAGTGGAAAGGTTATCATCCGCAACGAAAACCACATCGCCGCCTCTGCCGCCGTCGCCGCCGTCGGGACCGCCCGAAGCGACGTATTTTTCACGGTGGAAGGAAACTGCACCGTCCCCGCCGTCGCCTGCCTTGATCTTGATTTTTGCTTTATCTACGAACATATAAACCTCATTTCTCCGCAGGCTGTCTGCGAAAGCCTCAGATACAAAAAACAAAAGGGACGGGGCAAAGGGGCGACCCCTTTGTCATTTCGTTCTATAAATAGCAAAATGAACAAAGTTTGTCGCTCGGCACCGATAAATCTTCTTTATCGGTACTTCCCTAGCCCCGCCCCGATTATATCGAGTGAAAAACGAAACGGAAATTATTCAGCAGCGTAAACGCTAACCTTCTTGCGGTCACGTCCTACACGCTCAAATCTTACTGTTCCGTCGATCAGAGCGAACAGAGTATCATCGGAACCCTTTCCAACGTTCTCTCCTGCGTGAATGTGAGTACCTCTCTGACGAACGAGGATATTGCCGGCAACTACTGCCTGACCGTCAGCTCTCTTAACGCCGAGTCGCTTGGACTCAGAGTCACGTCCGTTCTTTGTGGAACCCATTCCCTTTTTATGTGCAAAAAACTGCATGGAAATTCTAATCATTTCAGTTACACCTCCGTAATAGTAATACTAATTGTTCCCTTGTATTCCTGCGACAAACACTCCAGATGGTCAACCAAAGCCGCAAGCAGCTGCTCGGTGCATTCATCGGGACCGCAGGAATCCGTAAGCTTCAGCGTAATTTCGTTTTCATTGACTGTTGCCTCCGCAGCACTTCCGAAGAAATCGGTGATGGTGTTGCAGGTAAGCTGTACAGCGGAAGATACGGCGGCACAGACAATATCGCTGCCCGACTCCGCATATCCCGAATGACCCGAAACGCTGAATCCTCTCAGCAGATCGTGTTTCCTGTAAAAAACAGCCTCTATCATAGATCAAGCCTTGATAGCGTCAATTCTTACCTTAGTATAAGGCTGTCTGTGACCCATTTTTCTGCTGGAACTCTTCTTGGGCTTGTAGGTGAAAACGGTGATCTTCTTAGCCTTACCGTTCTTCAGAACCTTAGCCTCAACGGTTGCACCGGAAACATAGGGTGCTCCAACCTCCAGACCGGAATCCTTGCCTACAGCGATAACCTTATCGAAGGTAACGTTCTGGTCAGCTTCAACAGCGAGCTTCTCGATGAAGATCTCATCGCCCTCGTTTACCTGATACTGCTTACCGCCTGTTTCAATAATTGCGTACATTTTACGGCACCTGCCTTTTTCACAAAACTCGCTACAACGGGCGGCACACTTCCCTAAAGAAGCCGCACTTAACACAGCCCGACATAAGCGGCTTTATTATTTTAACATACTCCGCCCCCGTTGTCAAGGGGTTTTTACGTTTTTTTCAGATTTAACAATTTGTTTATTTTCGGGAAATTTACCATTGTGCCTGCCGCAGGTTTCATCGGCTTCGCAGTCGGGAGACGGTATACGCCGCCCGCCACAGCAAAGCGAGTCGCCGCCGCAAACCGTCCCCGACCGAAAGAGCAGGCACAGAAAGAACATTGCTGCGGCAGACCGCCCGTATTATTTCCCACGTCAAAGTAAAATATCCCGAAAAAATAACAAAAACGCTTGACAAATCTGCAAATGTATTATATAATATGAATAACTAATCAGTAACCGTTACCGATAAGCGAGGTGCAAAATGCAGACCCGAAACACAGTCCAGCGAAATGCTGTGCTTCTTACCGTACAGGCAATGAAAAATCATCCCACCGCCGAGGAAATATATCTGGAAATAAGCCGTATCCACCCGAATATCAGCCGTGGGACGGTTTACCGAAATCTGAATTTTCTCTCGGAACAGGGCGTTATACAAAAGGTGCTTATCCCCGACGCCGCCGACAGGTTTGATTTCAACATTTCCGACCACTACCATTTTAAATGCAGCGAGTGCGGAAGGGTTTTCGATGCCGATATTCCCTATCAGCGGAATATCAACGAAAAGGTCGCCGATAAACACGGATTTTCCGTAACGGGACATACGATAGTATTCAGCGGCAAATGTGCCGACTGTAAATAAGGAGGACTATTTTATGGCAATGGATGAAAGACTTAAAGGAACAAAAACCGAGGAAAACCTGAGAACTGCCTTTGCGGGCGAATCACAGGCAAGAAACAAGTACACCTACTTCGCTTCCAAGGCAAAGAAGGACGGCTATGTTCAGATAGCAAAAATATTTGAGGAAACAGCCGCAAATGAAAAGGAACACGCCAAGATATGGTACAAGCTCCTGACAGGCGGAATCGGCTCTACCGTTGACAATCTCAAGGACGCTGCCGACGGTGAAAACTACGAATGGACAGATATGTACGACAGCTTTGCAAAGACTGCCCGTGAAGAGGGTCTGGACGACATTGCTTTCCTGTTTGAAGAGGTCGGAAAGATCGAAAAGGCACACGAGGAGCGTTACAGAAAGCTGCTTGCCAATATCGAAAACGGCATTGTGTTCTCCCGTGACGGCGATATGATTTGGGAATGCTCAAACTGCGGTCATATCTGCGTTGGAAAGCAGGCTCCCGAGGTATGTCCCGTGTGCAATCACCCTCAGTCCTATTTTATGCTTAAAGAGCAGAATTATTGAGATAAACCCTCATACATACAGCATTCAGCGGCTCTCCCATCACCGACGGGAGAGCCGCTTTGTGCTATATTTACCAAATGTTATCTGACGATCTCTGTCAGCTTCGCAAACTCGGTCTTGTACTTGTCATCGCCAACGTCCGCTTCCTTAATAAGCCGCTGAATATCCTCATAGGAGGAATTTCCCGCATAGCTGCTCCCTCTCAGCAGCATTCCGAACTCGGCAACTGCCGCCGCAAACTTAAAATCTCCCGACGGTCTGTCGGTGAAATCAGCCATAAGCACAGGCTTGGAAATCAGCTTGCTGGTGTTCCCGTCAGGCTCCTTGTAACGGATATTTACGGTAAGCAGTTCTTCCGTCAGAACGGCTTTGGGGGCTTCTTCCTCGGCAGTGGTTTCCGTGGGCTGATATTTCAGCTCGGGTACGCCGCCCATAGAATAATCGGAATCGGCAGTGACTATCTCGTAAAGTGCGGTAACTGTGTGACCTGCTCCAACCTCTCCGGCGTCCTTGGTATCATCGGCAAAATCCTCGGCGGCAAGGGCTCTGTTCTCATATCCGATAAGACGGTAGCCCTTGACATTTGCGGGATTGAACTCCACCTGGAATTTCACGTCCTTTGCCACGGTGAACATAGTGGAATTAAGCTCCTCCACCAGCACCTTTTCCGCTTCCTCGATGCAGTCGATATAGGAATAGTTGCCGTTTCCGTTGTCGGCAAGTGCTTCAAGACGGTTATCCTTATAGTTTCCGTTACCAAATCCCAGAACGGACAGGAAAACGCCGCTTTTCCGCTCTTTCTCGATAAGATCGGTCAGCTCCTCAACGCTGGATAATCCGACATTCAAGTCACCGTCTGTTGCCAGAATAACTCGGTTTACGCCGTCCCTGATAAAATATTTCTCGGCAATATCGTAAGCGGTGACAATGCCCGCAGCACCCGCAGTTGCTCCACCCGCTTCAAGGGAATAGACCGCCTCGCATATCTGACGGGTCTTATTTCCCGAAACGCCTTCCAAAACAACTTCGTCCGCACCCGCATATGTAACTATGGAAACACGGTCATTCTCGGTCAAGCCCTCGGCAAGCAGGGCAAATGCGTTCTGAACCAGCGGCAGCTTATCTTCGGAATACATCGAACCGCTCACGTCCAGCAGGAAAACAACGTTAGTGTTCGGACGCTCGCTTTTCTGAATGTCGTTTGCCTTTATCCCAACGGAAAGAAGCTTTGTCTGAGGATTCCAGGGGCAGTCCGAAAGCTCTGTTGTAACGGAAAAAGGCGTTCCGTCCTCGGAATTTTTATAATCATAGGAGAAATAGTTTATCATTTCTTCAATACGGACAGCACTCGGCTCAACATATCCCCATTCCTTTATCATACGTCTGACAGCGGTGTATGAAGCTGTGTCAACGTCCGCCGAAAATGTGGAAAGAGGCTGTTCGCTTACGGAAACAAAGCCTTGTTCGGTTATCTCGGAATACTCCTCGGTGTTAGGTGCTTCATAAGGATAGTACGGCTCAATGACAGCATCAAGGCAAGCATCATCATACGCTTCCGCAGGAGCAGCATCAAAGTAGCCTTCTCCATAATCTCCCGCATAAGTGCCATCAGTTTTAGTATTTGAATTAGAAATAGAATTTCCATTTTCTGTTTTATTATTCTGTATTGGATTTACTGCTGCGGTAGATGCACCGCCGGAAGCAGTATCATTGGACTCCTTGCTGCCGCAGGAGGAAAAAAGTCCGCATATAAGTGAAACTGCCAGTATAGCCGCTGTTAATCTTTTTCTTGTCATAAATATCAATCCTTTCTATTATATGCTTTATATCAATAGTCAATTTCAAGATTTTCCGCAAAGGTCACTGCCATTCTGTCATAGAAATAGTCGTCCTTCCCGTTTCGGGGACATTCCAGATACGCCGTTTCAAACCCCATAAGCGAAGTCCAGCCATTGTGGAAAACCGCATAGCCGTCCTCAGTAAGTTCTGTCTGGGGTGCGGACGGGAACACAATGCAGTATTCCCCGTCCCTCTCCGCAAGGGGAAGAATATATTCGTGTCCCATTTTTAGGACATATCGGTCGGAGCAAAGAGTGTTGTTTTCGCCATTTCCCACAGCCGTGGAAACATTCAGCAGCGTATCCCCCAAAACGTCATAAAGCTCGTATTCAACAGCATTTTCCGCTTCATTATAGCTCACCGACCGAACCTTTACATCAACAAACCTGTCGGTCTGCGAAAGCACCTCGCTCTCCACGAAATACGCCACGCACTCGTTTTCTATCTCGGGCATATTTGACATTGCCGTTTCTCTCGGGAAATTCAGCTCGGTGTAATACATTTTTTCGGGGAGATGCTCCGTGTCGGAACTGTCCCCGGACGGTACAGCATCTTCCGAAGCTGCGGCATCATCTGCATAGGCATTATTTTCCTCTGCCGCCATCTGAACTCCATTTGCGAAACCGTCTGTCATATTGTCAGCAACCGCCGTGTCACTGTTTTTTATGGAATTTTCCGAGAACTGTGCCGCCTTAAAGCCCACGGGAATGAGAATTATCGCCGCCGCTGCCCATATAGCCGCCGCCCTTTTTCTGCTGTGCATAACGATCTTCTTTGTTCGGGGAGGACGTTCCGTCAGATTTCCTTCGATTTTTTCCCACATTTTGTCCATATCGGGTGCATACTGCGACATTTCACTCTGATATGTGTCCTTGAGCTTTTCTTCAAATGAGCCTTTCATCGGGTATGCACCTCCTTAGCTTTTCGATAGCCTTTCGGTATTTCCATGTCACCGTACCTAAAGGCTTTTTGAGTATTTTCGATATTTCGGAAAATGTCAGCTCGGAGATAAATTTCAGATTGATTATCTCCCGCTCCGTTTCCTCCAAAGTATCCACCGCCGCTGCGACAGTGACCTTTTCGGTAACGCTGTCCTCCAGCAGCTCGTCCGACGGCGTTTCATCAAGACAGCTGTCATCATCAGCCACAGTTTCACGGCTTTTCCGTCTTAGGAAATCCAACGCCATATTTCGTGCAATAGCCGCCAGCCACCGCCGATGACCGTTTCCGCTTACATATGTATCTGCAATAGACCAAAGCCTGATGAAGAAATCCGAGGTAATATCCTCAGCATCGTGCGGCGACTTTACCACCGACATTATCGTGCCGAATATCATCTTCCCGTACTCCTCGTAAATATCCCGAAGCCCCGACCTGTCGCCGTCAAGTATTCGCCCAACAGCATTGTCAAACTGCCTCTCAGTCAACCCTTTCACCTCGCTCCCGCCGTCCAATTTATCGGCTTTCATAATATATACGTTTCCCGATAAGCGGATTTATGGCGGATTTTAATTAACTTTTATATGATATTATATGAATTTTGTGTGTTATTGCAGAATTCCTGTTTCGTGAAATGTTCAGAGCAATTTCAGCAAATCAACACAATCGCCTGCTATACTATTATTATACACAAATCTCGCTTTTTTGCAAGATAAATGACTATTGATTATTCGGAAAATTTATGATATACTATTAATATTGCAACAGAAAGGAATGTCAACAAATGGCTGATTATAAAGGTTCAAAATGTATCTCCTGCGGCGAACGGTTTGCCGAAGACGATGATATTGTCGTCTGCCCCGACTGCGGAACGCCCTATCACCGCAGCTGCTACGAAAAAGAGGGAAAATGCATCAACTATGAGCTTCACAAAAGCGGCGGCAGCTGGAAATCGGACGTTTCACCCACCGAAAAGGGAAAAACAGCTCCCGACGGTAAGCATGTCTGCCCCGTATGCGGTCTGGAAAACCCCGCAGGCACGCCGTTTTGTCAAAGATGCGGACAGGCACTTGCCGTTGTATCGCAGGTGAAGGACGAAAGCTATTCCCGCCCGGGAATGACACCCGAGGAAACTGCGGGCAGTGCAGGCGGTATGTCCCCCGAAGAGTTTGCCGCATTTCTGATCAACTACTCCGACCCACTCTGCGGCTTCGACCCTAACGAACCGTACGGCGAAACAAGAGTCTGTGAAATGGCGGACTATATCGGCAAAAACACTCACTATTATCTGCCGCTCTTCAAGCGTTTCAAGCTGACGGGAGGAAAATTCAGTATGAATCTTTCCGCACTTATCGCTCCCGAGCTGTATTTCGCCAATCGGAAGATGATATTTGCCTCCATACTCTGCATAATCATCAGGTTATTCCTGAATATACCACGGTTTATCCTTATCGGGGCAAACCCACAGTATAATTTCGGTTTCATCACGGAAATCGCTTCCCACTTTGATGTGCAAAGCACGGCTTTTCAGGTGCTGATAATAATGTTCTCCATTCTAACCTACGCTTTTATGGTGGGAACAAGCTGCTTTGCTAACTGGCTGTACTACCGAAAGGTGCTGAAAACCGTCCCGAAGATACGAAAGAAAACCCATCCCTACGAGCTTCGTGCCACTTTAGCAGCAAAGGGCGGTACCTCACCGCTGGCACTGTCAATGGTAATAGTGTTTTACGTCTTTGCACTTATAGGTTTAGAGTTTTATATCGGAACGCTGAATATATGATTTTCATGTGGGAACAGCTATGCAGCTTCAAGGCAGCAAACCGTCCCCGTGCATTTCCCAAAAGAAAGCTGTGGCTGACGCAAAAGCCGCCTTAGAATATGAAGCTTTCGGTTTACGCTAAAGAAAAATATCTCGAAAAAACTGCCGCATAAAAACGGCAGTTTCTTTATGTATATATACAAAATATCCAAATAGAGATATATCTAAATATATCTCTTAATATGCAATATGAACAAATATTAAACCTTGCGGTTTCAATCGTTGACAATTAAAATTATTGGTGGTATAATAGAACAAAAGTGCGGAACTAACGTTTACAAATCAAGGAGAAAACTATGGCAAAGGATAAAATAATCATTAAGGGTGCAAGAGAACACAACCTGAAAAACGTGGATCTGGAGCTGCCGAGAGATAAGCTTATCGTTATGACGGGGCTTTCCGGCTCGGGAAAATCCTCTATGGCGTTCGATACCATTTATGCAGACGGTCAGCGGAGATATATGGAGAGCCTTTCTTCTTACGCAAGAATGTTCCTCGGTCAGATGGAAAAGCCCGATGTTGACAGCATCGAGGGGCTTTCCCCCGCTATATCCATCGACCAGAAAACCACCTCCAAAAACCCCCGTTCCACCGTGGGAACAGTGACCGAGATATATGACTATCTCCGACTGCTTTATGCAAGGATAGGTGTCCCCCACTGCCCCGTCTGCGGTCGTGAGATACGTCAGCAGACCGTTGACCAGATAGTGGACAAGGTACTGAAGCTTCCCGAGGGCACGAAGATACAGCTGCTCGCCCCCATTATCCGAGGACGTAAGGGCGAACACGTCAAGGAGTTGGATTCCGCTAAGCGTTCGGGCTTTGTAAGAGTACGCTGCGACGGTATCATCTACGACCTTTCCGAGGAAATCAAGCTGGAAAAGAACAAAAAGCATAATATCGAAATAGTGGTTGACCGTCTGGTCATAAAGCCCGATATTACCTCACGTCTGACGGACAGTATCGAAACAGCGTCCTCCGTATCGGGCGGACTGCTTATCGTTGATGTGATCGACGGCGAGGAAATGCTGTTCTCTCAAAGCTACGCCTGCCCAGAGCATAATATCTCCATCGACGAGCTGACCCCAAGAATGTTCTCCTTCAACAATCCCTTCGGTGCATGCGAAAAGTGTACGGGCCTTGGCGTTTTCTCCAAAATAGACCCCGACCTCATTATCCCGAATAAGGAGCTTTCTATCCGTCAGGGGGCAATAAAAGCAAGCGGATGGAATTCTCTGGACGACAAATCCATCGCAATGATGTATTACAGAGGTATCGGACAGTTCTACGGCATATCCCTCGACACCCCCGTAAAGGATCTCCCGAAAGAGGTCGTGGACGTTTTTCTGTACGGCACAAAGGGTCAGAAGCTTCGGCTGCACCGCAAAACGGAATTCGGGAACAGTGTGTACAACGCCGAATTTGAGGGCATTATCAACAATCTGGAACGCCGCTACCGTGAGTCCAACAGCGAGTGGTCAAAGGAAGAGATACACGACTGCATGAGCGAGGTAGAATGTCCCGACTGCCACGGCGAAAGGCTGAAAAAGGAAAGCCTTTCGGTAACGGTTGGCGGCATCAATATCAGCGAGCTTTGCCGCAAATCGGTGTCGGAATGCCTTGACTTTTTCAATAACCTTGAGCTGTCCGAACGGGACGCTTTCATCGCCGAAAGGATAATCAAGGAGATAAAATCAAGGCTGGGATTTCTTTCCAGCGTCGGTCTGGAATATCTGACGCTCAGCCGTGCGGCTGCTACTCTTTCGGGCGGTGAAAGTCAGAGAATACGCCTTGCAACGCAAATCGGTTCGTCGCTGGTAGGCGTTCTGTATATCCTCGATGAGCCTAGCATCGGTCTGCATCAGCGGGATAATGACAAGCTTATCGGTACATTGAAGCGGCTTCGTGACCTTGGAAACACGCTGATAGTCGTTGAACATGATGAGGACACTATGCGGGCAGCCGATTATATCGTGGATATTGGTCCTTACGCAGGCATTCACGGCGGTGAGGTCATATTCTCGGGAACATATGATGAAATATTGAAATGTGAAAAATCTATTACAGGACAATTCCTAAGCGGAAAGCGAAAGATAGCTGTTCCCGAAAAACGCCGAAGCGGAAACGGAAAATATCTCACCGTTAGAGGTGCTCGTGAGAATAATCTCAAGAATGTTGACGTTTCGGTTCCGTTGGGAACATTTACCTGTGTTACAGGCGTTTCCGGCTCGGGAAAATCCTCTCTCGTAAACGAGATCATCTACAAAAATCTGGCGGGCAGGCTTAATCGTGCCAAGATACGCCCGGGAAAATTCGATAGCATGGAGGGTCTGGAAAATCTTGACAAGGTAATAGCGATCGATCAGTCCCCCATCGGCAGAACGCCCCGTTCAAACCCTGCCACATACACAGGCGTTTTCAACGATATTCGTGAACTCTTCGCTCAGACAAACGACGCAAAAATGAAGGGCTACACCTCGGGAAGATTTTCCTTCAACACCAAGGGCGGACGCTGCGAAGCCTGTGAGGGCGACGGCATCATCAAGATAGAAATGCACTTTCTTCCCGATATTTACGTTCCCTGCGAGGTCTGCAAGGGCAAACGGTATAACAGGGAAACCCTGGAAGTGAAGTACAAGGGCAAGAGCATTCACGACGTTCTTGAAATGACTGTGGACGAGGGTGTGGAGTTTTTTGCCAATATCCCGAAGATAGCAAGAAAGCTCACCACTTTGCGGGACGTGGGGCTGGGATATATCAAGATAGGTCAGCCCGCAACCACTCTTTCGGGCGGTGAGGCACAGCGTGTCAAGCTGGCAACGGAGCTGTCGAAGCGTGCAACAGGCAGAACCTTCTACATTCTGGACGAGCCAACGACAGGACTTCATTCCTACGACGTTCAGAAGCTTATCGAGGTGCTTCAGGCACTGGCGGATACGGGAAATACCGTACTTGTCATCGAGCATAATCTGGACGTTATCAAGGTGTCCGATTATGTGATAGACCTGGGTCCCGAGGGTGGAAACAAGGGCGGAACCATTCTGAAATGCGGTACTCCCGAGGAAATTGCAGCCTGCAAAGAGTCCTATACGGGGCAATATCTGAAAAAACTTTTGAAATAATCATCGCTTTAATGTGTGTCATTCATCGCAAATTTCGGTGAATGACACACATAGATATGCGGATAATTTGGTAAATTTGCATATTATACGCTGCTGTTTTAATCATTTTTTGTGAAGTCATACAAATATCGTAAAATCCCAAAAAAACACTTGCATTTTGCCGAACGTTGTGATATAATAATAAAGTCGTCAGGGAGAGGACACAATCCCCGATGAAAACCTCACCGATGGCTCTCTTAAATATTGGGGTATAGCCAAGCGGTAAGGCAGCGGACTTTGACTCCGTCATTCCGATGGTTCGAATCCATCTATCCCAACCAATACTGGGGTGTCGCCAAGTGGTAAGGCAGATGACTCTGACTCATCCATTCCGAGGGTTCAAATCCTTCCACCCCAACCATTACAAAACCTGCAAGTGATTGCGGGTTTTTCTTTTTGTATAGATAATTCACCGAAGCAACAAAACGAACGCAAATCAACCATTCAACAAAAGAGAAAGGAGGATATTTCAGTGAAGCAGGAACCTCTTAACGCCGGCATAACTGCCACACCAATAGCAAAGGAATTGCGAAAAGAATATGTCGTAATGGCAGCCATGGGGCTGGACGACCGCACCATTGTTGAAGCACTGAAAAAATACTTCAAAATCAACAAGCAGCTGACGGAGAAAGACGCCGAATTCTGGTACGCCCTTGCTTCCGTACAGTACGACTTCGGCAGACTCACCCACGATGCCAAGCGAAACGCCATACTCAGTGTCCAAAGAAAACACACTTTCAGAGGAAAACCGCTGTCCCCTATGGCAGCAGCCCGCCGAAACAGCGTGCTCCATCTCCGTGAAAAACTGCTGTCGGACCATATGCCCGAGATACGAACACCCGAGCTCAGCATCGCAAAAGCCTTGGGAGAAAAAGGCGAGATACTATCCTGCAAGCTGGTCAACGCCAAGCCCGGCGAATGGTTCAAGGATATGTATGTAGCCTTGAAAATCACCGAAACGATCACCGAACCGCTGTCGAAAATCATGCCGCAGTTCGGGAACAACGAGTATAATCGATGTGTTCTCCTGGACTATCTGGGCAAACGTCCGCCCGACATATCCGAGGTCAAGGCCGCACCACCTATGCCAATCAGAGATATTACCCTTAAAAACGAGCGATACATCACCTTTTTGTTTCAATATACACCTAAATGTAGATATAGCAAGTCCGTATACATACAACATATAGGATATGCAGATACACTCGACTCAAGCTATGCAGATACTTGTCTTATAGATATGCAAGTTGAAAAACTAGAGGACGAGCTTCGCTGTCTGAATTGGTTCAACAGCAGGAAGGATAGCATATAGTTCTACATATATTATATGACATTCAAAAATATTTTTGTTAATTTTAGGAAAATCACGCCGTCTGACAGCTGTCTGTTTTACCCTTCACCGTCCTCAGGGACAGTAAAAATAGCCGTCCTTTTCTCGCCCCGTAGAGTCTTAGTGCAACGCCCTCCCATTTCTGCAAAAATCATCAAAAAGACACGCAAACTGACAGCAGAATTCCCGATTTTCTCAAAGTATTCGGCGAAATTCTTCGGATTTCGAAAAAGAAATATCCCTGACACTGTAAAGTAATTTGTCTTTACGGTGTCAGGGATATTTGATTTCAAAAAACTATTTGCTTCCGCAAAACGCCTATTTACTTGACTTTAACGCCTCCGCAAGGACGAATGTAGAGCTTATGGCAGCTGCCCTCTCCAAATAGCTTTTCCATAGTGTCTGTAAAGGCATCTAACTTGTCATTAGGAACGAACGCCTGGATAGTCCCTGCAAACCCTCCGCCGTGAACTCTGCACGCTCCCCTGCCTTCAAGGACATTTTCGGCAGCATAAAGTCCCGTTGAAAGGCCCTGCTCGGAGGGATTTTTCGGAGCGTAAATGTTCTGGAGATACTTGTAGGAACTGTTTCCGCTTTCGTTCACAATTTTGAAAAATTCATTGATATTTCCAGCTTTTAATGCTGCTGCTTCCTTCTCAACTCTGACGTTTTCATCAAAGAAATGCATTGCTCTCAGGAATGCTCTGTCACCCAGCTTGCAGCGAATGTCAGCGGCGTTATCCAGAACCTGTGCCTTGTTAATATCACGAAGCTCTTTTTTGCCGAAGTATTCGGCAACAGCCTTCATTTCCTGAGGAATTGCAGCATATTCGGGGGTCAGATCGGCGTGATTGCCCTTGGTATCGACGATGCAAAGGCTGTATCCGCTGGAAGCAAAGTCATAGCTTATGCTTTCGATAACGGGATTTTCCGTGTCCTCGAAGTCGATAGTGATGAAGCCGCCCACCGACGAAGCCATCTGATCCATAAGTCCCGAAGGCTTGCCGAAGAACTTGTTCTCGGCAAACTGTGCTATTTGAGCGATCTTCACGGCAGACACCTGACCGTCATTGTAGAGATGAGAAAGAATAGTGCCTATCAGCACTTCAAACGCTGCCGAAGAGGATATTCCCGAGCCTTTCAGCACGTTTGAGGTGGTGTACGCCTCAAATCCGCCGATTTTAAGCCCTTCTTTGACAAAGCCCGCCGCAACGCCCCTGATAAGTGCAGCGGAGCTGTTCAGCTCAACCTCAACAGGCTCCAGAACGTCCAGCTTTACATCATCTCTGGGATAGCCCTCCGACTTCACGGAGATAACATTTTCCCTCGTAGGGATAACATATGCGATAACGTCAAGCCCTACTGCCGCAGCGAGCACCTTTCCTCTGTTATGGTCGGTGTGGTTTCCGCCTATCTCGGTCCTTCCCGAAGCGGAAAATATCATCGGTTCTATCGATACGCCAAAGGTTTCAGCAAAGGCTCTTTCGGCGTTTTCGTAACGTTCAAGCTGCCGGTCAAGTGCATCTTCGCCGTAAAGCCTTCTCAAGGTTTCTTTTAACTGTCCCATAAATATATTAACTCCTTTTTAAGGGCTTCCGCCCATTTTTTCATACTTTCCTTGCCGCCTTGGCAGGAGTCGGGAACGAAACCGTCCCCGTGCAGTCCTCCACAGAAGGCTTTAGCCTGTGCCAAAGCCGCCTTAGAAAACAAAGCTATCGGTCATCAGCAAAGTAAAATATCAAAAATAAATATAAATATTGCCTATAAAAATAGAAATATAATTATTTCTATTAATTCGCATCATAAAACACCCTATAATTCTTTTCCGAATGGGAGTAAACGCTCATAACCAGCCCGATAGCAATGTACATACTAAGTACCGCCGTACCGCCCGCACTCATAAACGGCAGCGGAACGCCAATAACGGGCATGACCGCCAGCACCATTCCGATATTCATAATGCAGTGGGCAAACATCATTCCGAACACACCAACGCAGATATTCCTGCCAAGACTGTCCTTTGCAATGCGGCTGTCGGCAACGATTTTCAGGCAGATATACGCAAGCACCGCCACCAAAGCCACCGAGCCGATAAACCCACAGGTCTGCCCCACATATGAGAAGATAAAGTCGTTATGCACCTTGGGAACATAGCTGTAATCCCCGCCGAAAAGCCCCTTTCCGAAAAGCTGCCCCGAACCCAGAGCGATAAGCCCCACCTTTTGATGGTAAAATATGGTCGGATCGGGATCTTCCGAGAACAGCACCTCAAATCTCGCCCGATGATGATCCTGCATCAGATAGTTCCATGCATACCAACAGACGGCGGGAGCGGCGATAACAGCCGCAAGGATATATTTCCAGGATATTCCCGCAGCGAAAAGCATAGCGGCGAATATGAACACGAAAACAATAGCCGTGCCGTCGTCCCCCTGCTTTGCAATAAGGGCAACGGGGATAACACCGTGAAGGCAGAGCAGCCCGACATTCACGATGCTATTCATATTTTCTTCAACCTTTGACAGGTGAAATCCGAAAGAAAGTATAAATGCAAGTTTGAGAAATTCCGAAGGCTGAATAGTCATAAAACCTAAGTCAATCCACGCTCTGTCATCGGTTCCCGGGGGCTGATAGCCCAGGCTTGTGAAGGTAAGAAGTACCATTCCAAGCGTTATGGGGACATATAAAAACCACAATTTTGCATACATATGGTAATCCAGCGATGACAATATCATTGCCGCACCAAATCCAAGAATTATGCCCTTTATCTGTGTATTGACGTAAGAAATATCTATAATATCGGCACAGCTCATGGAATAAAGCAGCACCACGCCGAATGCAGAAACAGCCAGAACGGCGATTATCAGCTGCTTATCAAGCTTTCTGAAATATTGATGTATATATCTGAATATCGCTTTCACATTGATCTCCTATCCACGGATCTCGGATATGACAGCCTTGGCGATATATGCCTGCCATCTGCTGTCGGGGTGGGGGTCAAACCTATTGTTTGCGGGGTTTCTTATATCGGGGATATTGTCCGACATTACCTCGGATATATCTGCAATGCGGTACTTTTTTCGGCAGCTTACCTCGATAAATCTGTTCATTTTGGATATATATACCTCTACGATATTGCCCATCTCGATATTCAAAGGCTTGATATTCCAATATCGATATGGATTGTAATATCCCGTGACAACAATATCCGCTTCGGGATTTATCTCGGAAATAAGGTCGATAAGCTCTATCCACTCTTTTCTGAACCGGGCAAAAGCATCGTCCATTTGCTTTCTTTGGGGCGATTTTTCATCGGAATATGCCCTGTACAGCCCAAGTATCACGGAAATATCCACCGCACCCTCCAGCTTGTCCGCAGAAGCCTCCGTTTCGGGGAACTCCACCCCCGCCATATCCGCAGCCGACATAAGAAACGGCACAAACAGGCTGTTTGAGCCAACCGTCAGGCTGATAATATCTGCCTCTTCCAAAGCCTCGGAGTTATCCTCCGCCATTCTGATAATATCTGAGGTATATGCCCCACAGAGGGTAAGGTCATAAAATTTATCGGCACCGATAGCCTGTGCGGTTATGTAAGGATAAGCGTCCCGTTTCCTGTCAGCAAGTCCGTAGCCGTAGGCAATGCTGTCGCCCAAAGCGACGTAAACAAGCTCGTCCTCTGCTGCATGAGCAGTAACGGAAAATCCCGAAAACAGGGCACTTGCGGCTATTAAAGCGGCAGTAACGGCAGCAAAAAGCCTCACATTTATCATTCCTTTTAAAAGTAATCGGGCGAACTTTACCCATAATAATATTATATTCTGTCGGCGGTCGTATGTCAAGCGGTTTTGATGATTTTTTTCGGGATTATAGGCTGCCATTTACCGCTTTTTATGGACATATTTTCATCAAAAGCTCTTTTTGCTGCGAAGCCTTTTGAACATTACAGCGGCGATAATGAATGTAAGTATCTCGGCAATTGGAAAAACCGTCCAGGAGAGCCACTCCCGATCAAAATTTGCAAATATTACCGCAAAGGGGAACACGAACAATATCTGACGGCAGATGGATATTATCAGCGACTGAACGCCGCCCTCCATTGCCTGAAACAGTCCCTGATATGCGATATTCGCCCCCGCAAATACGAAAGATATTGATATTATCCTCATTGCACCGATGCAAAGCTGCTGAGTTTCCCCTGACAATTCAAATATATCGGAAAACGGCTCGGCGAATATCTCAATAGCGGCAAATCCAGCAAGCATTATAACGGCGGTATAGAAATGCCCGAATTTTACGCAGTCACGGAGCCTGTCTTTGTTCCCCGTGCCGCAGCTGAACGCCGTTATAGGCATAATTGCGTCCCTCATTCCGTATGCGGCGAACAGCAGGAACTGCTGTATCTTATAGAAAAGACCGTATGCAGTGACCATAGCTTCGCTGATGCCGCCGAAGATAATATTCAGACCGTATGTCATAACCGAAATAAGTGCCTGAGATATTATAGCGGGAAAACCTATCATGTATATATCCCTGATAGTTCCGAGCGACGGCTTGAAGCAGCTAAGTCTGTTGGGAATATCGGTATTCACCTTTAGATGGAAAATGAGTGCGGCTATAAACGAAGCTATCTGCCCGATAACCGTTGCATACGCCGCTCCCCTGACACCCATTTCGGGTATGCCGCAAAGACCGTAAATAAGTATCGGGTCGAGAATAATATTGGTCACCGCACCCAATATCTGTGCGATAGTGGAATATACGGAATTTCCCGTAGCCTGCAGCAGCTTCTCATATACCGAAAAGAACGACATTCCGAAGGAAAATACACAGCATATCCTGATATAATCGGTAGCCATAGCAGCTGTTTCGGCGTTGGCAGTCTGAGAATTGATATATATATCTGCCGCCGTTAATCCGAATATCAGGAATATCAGATATATCACAAACGCAAGAAATACGGCATTTCCCGCCGCCTTGCCCGCCTGTTCGCCGTTTTTCATACCAAGACATTTTGCCACAAGGACATTTGCACCCACGCCCGTTCCTATGCCGACCGCCACCATCAGTATTTGCAGCGGAAACGCCAGCGTCAGGGCATTCAGTGCCATCTCTCCGCCCGTTTTCATATTGGAAACGAAGGCACTGTCCACGATATTGTAGACCGCCTGCAATACCATTGATATTATCATAGGTATACCCATGGAAAGTATAAGCTTGTTCACGGGCATATCCGCCATTCGGTTCTGACTGTTGTTCTTCATATATTTATCTCTCCTTACAAAAAATAGCGTGCAGCCTGTTGAGCTGCACGCCTGTATATACAATATATAGATATGCAGCTGATCGGACTTACGCTTATATTGATGCCGTTCAATACAAAGCTACACATCGTTTTTATTATATCACCTTTCGGAGGATTTTTCAAAGGACATTTTATACGAAGTTATATGAAATAATCAGCTTCAATATCGGCATATTGAGAGGAAATCACTCTTTTAAATATTCGAGATATGGGCTGTGTAATATCCCCTACACTTGCCGTTCACCGTTTCAAAGCGGCTGCCACACTAACGCACCCCCGGGGATAGTAATACTAAACACCCATTAATCATGGGAATATCTCGGCGTAAAAAACCATAAACGCAAGCTTTTTACGCCGATTTCTTCTCCGTGATTTAAATGGTGTTTAGTATAAGAGTCCGCCGCTTTTGCACTTCGAGGGAGTGAAGCGAAAATCGCATTTGACAGATAGCCGCACATATTTCCCGTATATCGCGAAAAAATTTCAAAAACCTATTGCAATTTCATTTCAAATGTGATATACTATATAAAATTAATCCGCATTGCGGAGCGAAAGGAGTAGTTGTTGATGACTGTTTGCGAGGTAATTGTATCGTAAAACCGAATATTGGCACGAAAAAATTGGGGCTTGCCCCTTTGTTTGCTGTGCCGTTTTTTGGAACCTTTCGTGAAGCACATTTGAACGCATCCAAAGGGGTGTGTTATTTTTTTGCCTTTTTTCGGTTACGATACAGGGAGGAGTGATATTTTATGACTATTTTTACGAATAATACTTATAACTATTTGGAGGAATTTTTAAATGGATATGAAGAAATACGGACTTACACCCAATATGATACCCGAAAACACCACAGGAATCCCCGCCAGAGTGACCGCTGTCCATAAGGAACGCTTCGAGCTTGTATGCGAACACGGTGAGGTCAGCGGCGTGCTGAAATCTAAGGAATATTACTATGATTATCGGGAATTTCCCACCGCAGGCGACTTTGTGATGATAGACTACGTTCCGAACGGCGACTGCCGAATAACCGAAACGCTCCCCCGAAAATCCTTCTGTTCCCGCCGAAATCCCACCCCGGGAATGGGAGCACAGGCGGTCGCAGCGAACTTTGACTATCTGTTCATAATGCAGTCGCTCAACAAGGATTTCAACGAAAAGCGTCTGGAACGGTACCTGACACTTGCCTGGCAGTCGGGAGCATTTCCCGTTGTGGTGCTGACCAAAGCCGACCTTTTGGAGGACGCCTCCGAATATATCCGAGCTGCCGAACGCATAGCCACGGGAGTTCCCGTCTATGCCGTCAGCTCGTCCACGGGCTTCGGTCTGGACGCTCTCGAAGAATACGTCAAGCCGGGGAAAACGCTGGTTTTCTTAGGTTCTTCGGGCGTCGGCAAATCCAGCCTGGTGAACGCCCTTGCAGGCGAGGAGATCATGTCGGTAAACTCTATCCGTGAGGACGACAGCAAGGGACGCCACACCACTACCCACCGTCAGCTTATTATGCTGAAAAACGGTGCAATGATAATCGACACTCCGGGTATGCGTGAGTTGGGAATGTGGGACACCTCGGAAGGTCTTTCAAATGCATTCGCCGATGTGGAACAATTTATCGGAAAATGCCGCTTCCGTGACTGCACACACCATTCCGAACCCGGCTGTGCCGTGAAAGCAGCCATCGAAAGCGGAGAACTATCCCCCGAACGTTTCAAAAGCTACGAAAATCTGAAAAAAGAAGCCGCCTACTCTGCCGATTCGGAGGATTATCTCCGTCAGAAGCAGGAATGGCATAAAGGCATAGCCAAATATCAGAAGCATAGGAAGAAAGAGATCTGGTAATCGGCAAATTTGCAAGCTGACAAATATTCAAAGAAAATCGGTGCTGTTGCGGCAAAAGCTGCAGCAGCACCTTTAATACTAATTCCTAATCTCCTTATAGACAGAGTCTATAAGGAGAGCCGCCTAAAAGGCGGCAAGTCAAAACCTGCGGTTTTGACGGAATTAGTATTGTACGGCTTTCCTTTGCGGCTTCGCCGCACCCACCGCAAAGCGGTGGGAATCAACCTATAGACCTTGTCTATAGGTTGATTAGGAAATAGTATAATAATATGCGAAGAGAATATAGTATCAAGCCAACAATTTATCAAAGCTTTTCATATCTTACAAACTCATCAAGGGAGATCCTGTCCTTATGGGGCGGCTGAATACCGTCTTTAGCATAGCCGACAGCAAGAATGTTGACAGGCTCAAAGCTTTCGGGTATGTCAAATTCGGCTCTCAGTATGTCAGGCTTGAAATAGCATATCCACACGCTGCCAAGTCCAAGCGAAGCAGCCGCCAGCATCATATGGTCGGTGACTATCGAGGCATCAATATCTGTTGTCTGCTTTCCGTCAAAGGGTCTTGTCCATGCAGCGGAGCGGTCGGCAAGCACTATCAGTGCAAGCGGAGCACCGTAAAGATTTGCCGCTTTTCCGATTTTGGCAAGATTTGCCTTATCCTGCACTGCAATCACCCTTACAGGCTGCAGATTTGCGGCGGTAGGAGCAATACGTCCCGCCTTGAGGATAGACATAAGCTTTTCCTCCTCAACCGCCCTTTCATCATACTTTCTGACGGAATATCTCTGTTCCGCAAGCTTAATAAACTCCATATTTTTTTCCTTTCCGCTGTATACAGCTTGCAATTTATAACCGGTTATGCTATAATTATAGCACTATAATTTCTTTTGTGCAAGTACGCACTTTTTTGTAATGTACTATCTAAAAAGTAAGCAGAAAGGTTTGGTGAATATGAGATCTTGTCCAAGCAGCTTTAATTGTCCCGTAGAAGCAACCATTGAACTGATAGGCGGAAAATACAAGGCGGTCATACTATGGCACCTTATTGAGAACAAAAAAAGATTCAGCGAATTAAAACGGCTGATCCCAAAGGCTACGGAGAAAATGCTTGCTCAACAGCTTCGGGATATGGAAAAAGACGGTCTTATTATCAGAACAGTCTATCCCGTAGTGCCGCCAAAGGTGGAATACAGCCTGTCGGAATTCGGGAAAAGCATAATTCCGGTTTTGGATTCCATGTGTAATTGGGGCAGTGAATATCTGAAAGCAAACAACCCCGAAGAATTTTCTGAGGAAGCTACAAGCAAAGCATCTGTTTAATATTTATAAATAGAAATATTAATTTCAGTCATTTTGCAGTATTTTTATATTTGCAATGCTTGATAATAAAACAGATATAACCATTTCTATTTTTATTTCATTTATAAAAGGCAAAAATAATCCGTCCTAAGCAACCGTACGAGTATTTGCTTAGGACGGATTTTCTATGCAGATATGATTTTCAAAAGATCATCAAAGCCCATTGGGATTATTCTTAGTAAAATTCCAGCTGTCTGCACACATCTTGTTAATGTCAGCCTTTGCCTTCCAGCCGAAGAGAGCCTTTGCTTTGTCGGTGTTTGCATAGCAGGTCGCAATATCTCCCGCACGTCTGGGAGCGATCTTGTAGTTTATCTTCACGCCCGATGCCTTTTCAAAAGCCGCAACGACCTCCAGCACGCTTGTACCCTTGCCCGTTCCGAGGTTCACTGCTTCAACGCCGCTGTGCTTGAGAGCATAATCGACTGCACAGAGATGACCCGAAGCAAGGTCAACAACGTGGATATAGTCCCTGACACCCGTTCCGTCGGGAGTGTCATAGTCATTGCCGTAAACGCTCAGGCACTGAAGCTTTCCGACAGCCACCTGTGCAATGTAGGGCAGCAGATTGTTGGGTATACCGTTGGGGTCCTCGCCGATAAGACCGCTTTCGTGTGCCCCGATGGGATTGAAATATCTCAGCAGAACAACACTCCACTCCTTGTCAGCCTTGGCAGTATCGGACAGTATCTGCTCGATCATAACCTTAGTGTAGCCGTAAGGATTGGTCGCCGAGGTAGGCATAGTTTCAACGTAAGGCACGGGATTGTTCATACCATACACCGTCGCCGAGGAGGAGAAAACTATCCTCTTGCAGCCGTTATCACGCATAGCCTTGATAAGCTCCAGCGTTCCGGTAATGTTGTTATAGTAGTACTCAACGGGCTTTGCACAGCTTTCGCCCACTGCCTTCAGCCCCGCAAAATGAATGACCGCATCTATCTTGTTTTCCTTGAAAATCTTGGAAGTACCCTCGTAATCCAGCATATCCGTTTCATAGAACTTAAAGTCCTTGCCTGTGATCTTCTTAATGCGGTTCAGTGCCTCGGGCTTGGAATTAGAAAAATTATCCATCACCACAATATCGTATCCGCTGTTCAGAAGCTCCACGCAAGTGTGACTTCCGATAAATCCCGCTCCGCCTGTAACAAGAATTGTTGCCATAGTAAACGTCCTCCCTTATAATTCCGAAGCTATCGTTCGGTTTCTGATAAAATTATATATCAAATTCCCCCGAATTGCAATGATTTTTTGTATCAATAATATGGATTTATGTTGCAAGTCCGCTCTCTTTGTGGTATAATTCTTGTAGATTTACTTTTGCGGGATATGCAGCATAGTTCACCGCCGCAGCCTTTTCGGGATATGTGACTTCCCTCCCCTCGGGCATAGTTTTGGTCAGCAGCTTTTGCACTTCGAGGGATAGATAGCGATATGCAGTACCCGTCAGCACAATCCGTTCCCACTCACAAAGGCTGCATAGAAATATTAAACTATAACTATCCAAAAGGAAGTGTACCATAAAATGGACAGTAAAACCAAAAAACTATCCTTCGTATCGGGCGGATCGGAGGGCTTTTCTCTGACCGTAAACAGTGCGGGATATGAGAAATGCGACAGCCTTCACAGCTGGGGAAAGGGTGTCAGAGATCACTATCTTATCCACCATATCACCTCGGGAAAGGGCGTGTTTTCCGCACCCGAGGGCACATTCGAGCTGACGGCGGGAGATACCTTTCTCATCTATCCCGAAACGCTTATCAGCTACACCGCCGACGCCGACGACCCCTGGGAATACTACTGGACGGGCTTTTCGGGCAGCGATGCCGAGCATATCATCTCAAAAACGGGCTTTACAAGAGAAATGCCCGTCCTCCGCTGTGATTTCGGGGACGAGCTGAAAAACCGCATGTCCGAGATATACCTCTGCAACGGTCACACCGCTGCCGATATTACCGAAATGACAGGACGGCTGTATCTTATGCTTGCCCTGCTGATGAAACACCCCGCTGCCTCGGCAGCAACCGGCGGACAGCAGTCGGATTACGCCGAAACCGCCCGACAATTCATCTCGGGCAGCTATTCGCTGGATATTTCAGTCGAGGACATAGCCGCAGCGGCAG
This sequence comes from uncultured Ruminococcus sp., assembly GCA_964540575.1. Lineage (GTDB taxonomy): Bacteria > Bacillota > Clostridia > Oscillospirales > Ruminococcaceae > UMGS1889. The sequence continues at coordinate 32,207 of CAZINI010000006.1, read as the reverse complement.
GCGTGAGCCGAGCCACGCTGTTTAGGGCTTTTCGGCGTTCCATGGGCATATCCCCGTCGGAATATCTGGCGAGATTTCGCATAGACAGAGCCGCCGAGCTTCTTCGCAGCGGACGGCTCACCGTGTCGGAAACAGCCGCCTCCGCCGGCTTCGGGGACAGCTTGTATTTCTCACGAGTGTTCAAGAAATATAAAGGCGTTTCACCCTCGGAATATGCCGCCGGGAAACGGCATTGATATACTCACACCTCACCATTCATCATCCGCTTCAAAGTTCAGATAATATTTAACAAAATCATCAATAATTTCCTTTCGGGAACGAATGTATTCGCCCTCTGCACCGTCCATTTTCAAGCTGTCTATCCATTCAATGTCTATCATACAGCCCACGTCCATGTTAATACCGTACTTCACTTTTTCCAGCAGCGGAATGTCCGATTTATCGCCGATACAATACAAATACCCACAAAGTGCCCTGAGATATTCCGAACTGCCATGCCGGTAATTGTCAAGCTCGTCCCGTATAAGACCTGTTATTTCTGCTTTTGAAATATGTTCAAAATCAAAACCGTATTTCTTTATCAGCTGCTCCGCTCTTTGCTCGTTTGTCATAGCTGTTCCTCCGTTTTGTGAAATATGTATCAAGCATTAAAATACATATCATAAACGATATACCCGCCAATGCCGTCCAGCGAGCCTTCATATGTTTCCTGACACATCATACACCGAGGTTCGTCCATAGGAATGCCGCTTGTGGGGAATATATTATACTCGGATGAAGTCCTGAAACCCACATTATTATAGAATCTGAAATTTCCCTCAACGGTTATGCCCTTGTAGCCCATTTCTTTTACCCGCTCAATGCCCATTTTCAGCATTGCCGAGCCGATGCCACGGCGAAGATAGTCCGCATGAACGGATACGGGAGCCAGCATTACTATTTCGGTATCTTCCGCACCGCCGTGTCCGCCTTCCTTTGTGGGAGATAGCGGGAATTTCGAGAAAAGGAAGTGTCCCACGATAGTACCGTCCAATTCCGCAACAAAGGACAATTCGGGAATATAATACTCCGAATCCCTTATCTCTTCTACCAATGCAATAATATCCGTTCCGTCGGAATAATCGGTCCCTTCTTGAAACGAACGCAATATCAGGGAAACTATATCTTTGTAATCCTTATGTTCTTCCGGGCGGATAGTGAGATTGTTGTTCATAATGACGTCCTCCTTATATCATACGCCGCTTGCGAAGTAAAAAACCAAATTTAACGCAAATACATCTTGAAAAAATCATAGTTTGTCCAATGTTCTATTCTGCAAATTATTTCGTTTTTTGATTTGGATTTGAATTGCTCAAGAGGGAAATCAAAAGGATTTTCATTCGTAATATCAACAAGACGAAGAGTGTAACTGCCGCTAATATCAAATTCCGGATACCAACCCAAATCAATTAACAGATTTTTATTTTCCAATTGAAGTAAATCCTCGCACAATTCCGCTGCATATTCAGGATTATCACTTTCCGGGTCATACTCGGAAAACGTATTATACTTTATCGTCCAATCGGAATGAATACGCAAAGGCTGCAGTTCAAATGTTTTTATATAAATCACTCCCATCAATTCATATCCCGATATTTCCTGATTTCATTATACCATTAAGAACATAAAACGCCCCGAAAATCCAAATGAATATGTCATATACCGCTTGCGAAGTTACAAACAAAATTGGAAGTTTATTTCAACGACTTTGAAAGATAAAGAACAAGGTCATCATCATTAGAATATATTGCTTCATAAGGTGTGCATATTTTATCCTTATACCATACTCCCGAACCATCAGGAATGTAACCTCTTTTCACATACATTCTTTGTGCGCTACCATACCCGCTGTGTAAACCAACCCCTAAATATACCGTATCTGCATATTCAGAAGCAATTTTTTCTGCGATATTCATTAATATAGTGCCAATACCTTTTTTTCGGTACTTTTCTAAAACGCCAAAATCAACTATTTCAGGATACCCCTGATTTGCAAATGCTCCCCATTCAGAATTAGGATAAACATTTACATATCCGGCAGGGTTTCCGGAATATTCAGCAACTAATGAGATACATTTTCCGTCTTTTTGGTCATTTAGCCGCATTTCATATTTTTCTATAGTTGAATCCCAACCTTGTAATCTTTCTTCATTTGTGAAATACTGTGCGTCTGAACGCATCATATCTCTGACAACGATTATTTCATCATTATAATAAATCATATATTCTCCTCCTCAAATCTCGATTTTTCTTGATATTATTATACCAACACACCCGCAAAATGTCAACGAATACGTCATACGCCGCCTGCAAATCGGAAGCTGTATTACTCTACCGTAAAATCCGTCCACTCGATATGGTTATACTGCATTACATCATCTGCTTTTGTCATTCCTATCTTTTCATAAAACGGAATTGCATTCTCGTTTGCAATCAAATACACCGCAATATCCTTTTCACCGCCGGCTTTTTCGTGTGCGGTATGCATTAATCGCCTGCCAATGCCTTGCCCCTCATACGATCTGTCAACTCCCAGATCTGTGACATAGAGCCAATAAGCATAATCGGTCAATCCAAACAAAACACCGACAATTATTCCGTTTTCATTCCGTGCGGCAAGACTTATAGAAGCATTTTTAACAAGCCTTTCTATTCTTTCCTCAAAACGTTCTTTGGGATACTGCGAACCCAGATCTGCTCTTTTCAGAAACTCTATATATTCCTTTGCCGAAATCCGTTCTTCGTTAATTTTTATTCTCTCGTTCATATAGCACCTCGTCAAATTTCGATTTTTTTATAACGTCAACAACCAAAAATCCCAATGAATATGTCATTCGCCGCTTGCGAAATGACAAATCGAATTGGAAATTTGAGGTGACTATTCTATTAGCTTAACCAATATTACAAATTCCCCTCAACAACAATGATAGAGGTATATTTCAATGCTTCTTTTAACCATTTTATAAATTCTTCAAAAAACATTTTTTCATTATCCGCAATGTTTTCAATGTCTTGTTCGATTTCATAAATTATTTTATACCAATCCTCCTTGCCAATCCAATTAGAAAAGCAGATATCAAAAATCGGTTCAGGAGTTCCATCAAATGCGTCTTTGGTTGGATATACTTTATTGAAATAGTCAAGCAGCAGTTCATAATCCTGTTTATATATCCTTAATGGTGTATAATAACAATGCCATTCTTCCCACATCGGATCCCAATCAAATTCATCAGAAATCTTTAAAGGATTAAAATCCAATAGGATTTTTTCACTTTTGGGTGCGTACAATCTTAACTCGGTATACTTTTGTTTTCGATATTCATTTGATTCGAGCCAAATAATTTTTTCCATTTCTGTTACCACCAATATAAAAATTCCGATTTGCCTGATTTAATTATACCAACGAAAATAAAATAAGTCAATATTCCCCGAAAATCTTAACTATTTCACCGAACGCATCACTATAATTCCACTTTCAACTCTCCACATTCCACATTAACAAAAAAATCCCCCGAAAATCAAGCGATTTCGGGGGAAAAGACCGATGGCACCTCCAACAGGAATCGAACCTGTAACTGCCCCTTAGGAGGGGGCTGTTATATCCATTGAACTATGGAGGCATACCATTTCCAAGGTCTTAGACTATTATATCACAAAAAAAATGAAAAAGCAAGAGCTTTTTTTGTGTAATCTTGCATTAAATTTCTCTTGTAAATAGGGGAAAAATTTGTTATAATAACATTATAGTATATAAATCGGCAATTGCCGTTTACGGAAGGAAGTTTTTTCAATGCAGGAAATCAAAATCACTTTAACGACCTCTCCTAAGGAGAAGCCTGCTGATCAGAGCAAGCTCGGCTTCGGAAAGATCTTCACCGACCACATGTTTCTGATGAATTACGACGAGGGACAGGGCTGGCATGACCCCCGCATCGTCCCCTACGGACCTATCCCCCTTGACCCCTCCGCAATGTGTCTGCACTACGGTCAGGCGGATTTCGAGGGAATGAAGGCTTACCGTACCGCCTCGGGCAAGATACAGCTGTTCAGACCCGAGCAGAATATGGCAAGACTGAATGTTTCCAACGACAGACTTTGTATCCCCAAGATAGATGAGGAATTCTGCGTTGAGGCTGTTAAGGCTCTTGTTAAGGTAGACGCCGACTGGATCCCCACCGCCGAGGGAACTTCCCTTTATATCAGACCCTACATATTCGCAATCGACCCTATGCTGGGCGTTCACCCCGCTAAGCACCTTATCTTCGCTATCATTCTCTCCCCCGTTGGTGCTTACTATGCTGCAGGTCTTGCTCCCGTAAAGATCTACGTTGAGCAGAACTATGTCCGTGCAGTAACCGGCGGAACAGGCTTCACAAAGGCTGCCGCTAACTACGCTATCTCTATGAAGGCACAGGAAGAGGCTGAAAAGGAAGGCTATGCTCAGGTTCTCTGGCTGGACGGCGTTCACAGAAAGTATATCGAAGAAGTTGGAGCAATGAACGTGTTCTTCGTTCTGAACGGCGAAGTAATCACTCCCAGCCTTGACAGAGGCTCCATTCTGGGCGGTATCACAAGAAAGTCCTGCATTGAGCTGCTCCGTTCTATGGGCTACAAGGTCACCGAAAGAAACCTTGAGATCGATGAACTTATCGCCGCTTACGACAACGGCACCTTTGACGAGGCATTCGGCACAGGTACAGCAGCTGTTATATCTCCCATCGGCGAGCTGAAATACGGCGATAAGCATATGACTATCAACAACGGCGAGATCGGTGCTATCTCTCAGAAGCTTTACGATACTCTCACAGGTATTCAGTGGGGCAAGATCGAGGATAAGTTCGGCTGGACTGTTGAAGTTAAGTAATTTCATTTATAAGTATAGTGATCCCCTCCGAGGAAAAATTCTTCTTCGGAGGGGTTTTTTCAGTCTATAAGATTGTATTCCTTATACTAAGAACCGATTAAAAAGTGTACAAAAAATCAAGCAAAATCTTGCATATATGGATTTTGTGCAGATTTTTTGTCTACACTTTTATTGGTTATTAGTATTATATATAGATAGTATGCGGTTGTAAATAAGCCGATTTCCCATATACTGCTTGTAGGTCGCCGTTTTTTCTTTTCCCTTTGCCTTTAGCTCGTCCATAACCGCCTTTTCCTTTTCGGACTGTTCGATAATGTCGCTTAACATTTTCTCAAATGCTTCCAGTCTTTCCATTTCGGTCATCTCCTTTATAAATGAAAAAAATAATAGAAAAGTAAATATCTGTTATCTATATAAGTATTTCAAATATATTTATATGTATTTCTATTAATATTACGCCGTTTTTTCTCTGCCAACAGATAATTCACTCAGCATAGCCGAGCCAAGTATCAGCACTGCACCAATGATAATATCAGCGTTCAGCTGCTCTTTCAGAAGCAGTGCGGATAATAAAACTGCCGTCAGCGGGTCAATATAGCTGAAAATTGCGGCAGTCTGAGCTTTCAGCTCCTTTATTGCGGAGAAATACAGAGTGTAAGCCAGCCCCGTGTGGATAATACCGACAGTAAGCAGCAGAAGAATAGTCTGACCTGTCAGCATTTCCGAGGAAATATCTTCGGTCAGCAGCGTGTACGGAACAAGAATCACAGCCGCCGAACCCAGCTGAACCATCGTCATATCAAATGCGGGAATATCCCCCGCCCACTTGTTCATCAGCACAACAGACGCATAAACCGCCGCTGCCGACAGCCCGAAGGCTATCCCCTTCATATCCGCCCCGCCCGACAGCCCGTCAGACAATATCCCCGACACAAAGACCATTCCCGCAAGAGCCGCCGCCACACAGATAAGCTTCCTTGCCGTAAGCCGTTCCTTCAGCACAATGGGCGAAGCAGCGATGACCAGAACGGGTGCCATATAGTAGCACAAGGTCGCCGCCGCAACGGTTGTATAGCGGTACGCCTCGAACAGCAATATCCAGTTTATGCCGATACAAACGCCCGAAATGCAGAGCAGCGGCAGCCTTGACTTTATATCGGCGGAAAACCTTCGCCGTTTACATGCCGCTAACACCGCCAAAAACAGCGTTCCTATCAATCCCCTTGCCGCTGCCACCGCACCCGACGGCAAAGGTATCTGCCTGACAAATATCCCGATGCTGCCAAAGATGAGCATTGCGGCGGAAAGCTTTATAATGCCTGATTTTCCGTTCATCAAACCGTCCTTTCATAAAATTGCGGCAATTGTCCATCGAAGAACAAAAGCCGCAAACAATACTATACCCGAGGAAAATTCACTAAGGCTTGACGGTCAGGAAACAATGATAACGAACCTTGCCGCAAGTCATAGCAAAAGTAAATTATCCGAAAAATCAAATCTCGGCAGGAGTAACGTAAACCGTCCTGTTGTTGGTAAAGATGACCTTGCCCGGCTTTGCTCCCGAGGGCTTTTTCACGAATTTCACGGGAACATAGTCCACAGGCACCTGAGCGGAATTCGCCGCCTTGCTGTGCCTTGCGGCTATTCTTGCGGCAAACAGGATGGTTTCATCATCGGGAACGCCGCCGTTCGTGCATATTATAACGTGTGAACCGGGAATGTCCTTGGTGTGCAGCCAAATGTCCGTCTTTTCGGCGGTTTTCAGGGTCAGTTTGTCGTTCTGAATGTTGTTTCGACCCACCAAGATCCTATATCCCGAGGGGGACTCGTACTCGATAGGCGGCAGACTTTTCGGCTGCTGACGACCCTTCATCGACACCGACTTCACATATCCCTGCTCCGCCAGCTCTGCCTTTATCTGCATGACCTCGTCCTCGCCGTTTGTTCGGGTCAAGGCGTCGAAAACGCTGTCAATGTAACTCAGCTCCTCTTCGCCCTTTGCAATAAGCTCGGTAAGCTTTTTCTCGGCGGTGACCGCCTTTCTGTAATCGGAAAAATACCGCTGCATATTCTGTGACGGTGTCAGACGAGGGTCAAGCTTTATCTTCATATCGGGACAGCTTTCGTCATAGAAATTCTGAATGGTTATCTCGTTCATTCCCTTTTCCATTTGGTAAATATTAGCAGATATAAGGTCGCCGCAAAGCTTCAGCTGCTCCCTGTCCGCCGACTGTTTCAGCTCCTGTTTCTGTATTTCCAGACGCCTTGAGATACGCTCGGTAAGGTTCACAAGCAGTCTGAAAAGGTCGGAGGAACGCTGTTTCATTCGGGCAATTGCATCTCTCTCGGAGAAGAAGCTGTCCAGCGTATCACAGGCGGAGGGCTGCTCCTTTATGGTCATAAGAAATCCATACTGATCAATGCGAATAAATGAAAAATCCTTTAACAGCCCCTGCTTGTCGGTCAATGTGCAGAACTGACATTTCCCCTCGGTCAGTGCGATTTTTGTGTTTTGGATAGCTTCAAAAAGCCTGTCCTCCGCTATTCGGGATATATCGGCAGAGGTCAGGTCACCGCCCCGTCCCGCATAGAACGTCCACTCCCTCGCCACAACGGGAGATATTCCCTCAAATGTCCTGATAAGAGCCTTTGACAGCTCAGCGTTGGGCGTTTGACGGAGAGCCTCGGAAAGCTGTTCCCGTGTGCAGGTGAACAGACTCAGCCTGTCATCTCTCGGCGGGGCTTCGTACCGCATACCGGGCAGAACGGGTCTTTCACGGGACATTTCCTCGTCAACACGCTTGATGCTGTCGATTATCCGTCCCTCGTGATTTATAAGGATAATATTTGAGCAACGCCCCATAATTTCGCATGCAATGGTTACGATAACAAGGTCACCCAACTCATTCACCGCTTCAAAATCGAGGAAAAGTATCCTCTCCAGCCCGTCCTGACGGATATTCACAAGCTTTCCGCTGCCGATATGCTTTCTCATAAGCATGCAGAACATAGGCGGAGCCTTGGGATTTTCGATAGATTTTTTCGTGATATGCACCCTCGCCGAGCCTGCATTTGCCGAGATAAACAGCTTATGCATACCGCCCTTTGCTCTCAGGGAGATAACTATCTCCTCTCTTGACGGCTGGTGTATCTTATCCACACGAGAGCCGATAAGGAACATCAGCTCACTTTTTACCGCATATAAAAACGCTCCGTCCAGAGCCATATCAAACAGTCCTTTCTTTTCTCGGAGGTATCTTCTCCAGGAGAGTATCTATCTTATCTCCCAAAAATTTCTCGAGAAGAACCGCCGTTATAATGCCCAGCAGTGCCCCTGCCAGCACGTCTGTAAAATAGTGAACAAACAGGAAAACTCTGGAAAATGCTATCAGAAACGCCAGCACCAACGCAGCAGCCCCCGCCGATTTTTTCCTGAGAAACAAAGCCGTCGCCGAAGCAAACGATGAAATGGTGTGTCCCGACGGAAACGACGAACCCATCGGTGCACCTATAAGCAGTATCAGATCGTCATTTGCCATATATGGACGTGTACGGTTGAAGATCGGTTTTATCATCAGATTTCCCACAATAGCCGCCGTTATCAGCGAGAGAAGCATCATTGCCCCGATAGGACGGGTCTTGCGTTTTATCATCAGTAAAAGCCCCGAAATTATCCAAAGGAGCCCTCCCGTGCCCAAGTGCGTTATCATGGGCATTACCGTTCGGGTAAATGAGTTGTGCAGATTGTCGTTGATGAAGTATGTTATCGCATCGTCGATAGATTGTATAAATTCCATATATATCCATTCCTTATGTATAGTTACGGATAAGCCGTATTATATAATGATACCATAAATGCATCGGTAAGTCAATATTTTCCGAAAAATCCACAGTTGACATCCAAACAAAACAGTGGTAAAATTGTCTTGAAAATCAAAAGAAAGCAGGTCATACTATGAATGATAAACAGCCCCAAGACTGTGAGCTATGTGCATATTACGTCTACGACGAGGAATACGAAGAATACTGCTGTGAGGTCAGCATGGACGAGGACGACTATGTGAAATACCTCAGCGGAGGAAACCGAAGCTGTCCGTTTTTCCGTTTCGGAGATGAATATAAAATAGCCGCAAAGCAGTAATATCAATATCTTGATATGTCCCATATATCAGATACCATATACGGTATTTGCTATATGGGACATATTTTTTTGCATAAAGCTTGAAAATTCGGTATAAATCTCGATTGGAATGAAAAAATAATAAAAATATTCCGAAAGGACTGATGAAATGAAAGTTACGGGAAATACATTTCTGCTGAAAAACACACCTTCAATAGTCAGCTTCGCCTCGGTGGTCGGCAAAAAGGAAAGCGAAGGACCGCTGGGAAGCTGTTTCGACCAGTGCGAACAGGACGGCTACTTCGGTCAGGACACTTGGGAAAAAGCGGAAAGCGAAATGCTCAGGCGGGCAGTTTCGGCAGCCTTGGATAAAGGCGGCTTTGTCCCCGAGGATATTGACTATATGTTTTCGGGAGATCTGCTCAATCAATGTATCAGCTCCACCTATGCACTAAGGGGATTTGATATTCCTATTTTAGGGCTTTTCGGGGCATGCTCAACTATGTCCGAGGGACTGCTTCTCGCTTCACTGCTGACAGACAGCGGAGCAGGCGGACATATATGTGCCGTGACCTCCTCCCATTTCTGCACCGCCGAAAGACAGTTTCGGCTTCCCCTTTCCTACGGCGGACAGCGAACTCCCACCGCACAATGGACATGTACCGCTTCGGGAGCAGTTATTGTCGGCGAAAAATCCGTCCCGCCATACGTCAAGGGTGTCACCATCGGGAAAATATGCGACTTGGGCGTGACCGACGCAAACAATATGGGAGCAGCAATGGCACCTGCCGCCGCCTACGTCATCAAGACTTATCTGGAGGACACGGGAAAAACCCCCGCCGATTTCGACCGCATAATCACGGGAGATCTGGGCACAGTAGGAAGCAAGCTGCTTTACGAGCTTCTCTCCCGTGACGGTATCGATATTTCCCGAAACCATTCCGACTGCGGCGTCATGATGTTCGACTTAAAGGAACAGGACGTTCACGCAGGCGGCTCGGGCTGCGGCTGCAGTGCATCAGTCCTCTGCGGATATTTTCTGCCGAAGGTGAAAACGGGCGAGCTGAAAAACATTCTCTTCTGTGCAACGGGGGCACTTATGTCCACGACAGCCTCTCAGCAGGGCGAAAGCATACCGTCCGTGTCCCATGCTGTGCATATTTCAAATTCAGCTAACTGAAAGGAGCAATAAAATGGACTATCTTTGGTCATTTCTTATAGGCGGGCTGCTCTGTGCCATCGGGCAGGTGCTTATTGATTATACCAAGCTGACCCCCGCAAGAATTCTTGTGGCATATGTGGTAGCAGGAGTTATTCTGGGGGCAGTCGGGATATATAAGCCCTTTGCGGAGTTTGCGGGGGCGGGAGCGACAGTGCCGCTGACAGGCTTCGGCTATCTGCTGTCGGAGGGGGTAAAGGAAGCCGTCAATGAAAAGGGGCTTCTGGGAGCGTTAACGGGCGGACTAACCTCATCGGCAGCGGGAATTACAGCCGCTATGGTGTTCGGTCTTGCAGTTGCCCTTATATTCAAACCCAAAGAAAAATGACATTTCTATTTTATTTATCGTATTTATATTTTTTATTTATATTTATTTCGGATAATTTGCATTTCAGGTAACTGCACAATTCAGTTTTCCGCTGCATAGCAATAACCACCGCCTCCCTCCCCTCGGGTATAGTATGCCCATCCGCATTAGCTCGCCGCCGTAATACTAATTCCTCATCTCCTTATAGACTCTGTCTATAAGGAGAGCCGCCTAAAAGGCGGCAAGTCAAAACCTGCGGTTTTGACGGAATTAGTATTGTACGGCTTTCCTTTGCGGCTTCGCCGCACCCACCGCAAAGCGGTGGGAATCAACCTATAGACCTTGTCTATAGGTTGATTAGGAAATAGTATAAGATCGCAAAAAAGCCACCCCGCTTTAACGCAAGGGTGGTTTTTTATCCGATATTTGCCGTCAGCTGCCCTTCTTGGAGGTCGGCTTAACAGGCTTTTTTTCCTCAACCAGACCAAGAACCGTTTCGTTAGTCTTATACTTTTCTCCGAAGAATTTCCGCTTGATACTCTCCATTGCAATGCCGTAGGTAGGACTTTTCAGATACGGAAATGCCCTGATAAGACGTCCCTGAGCACTGACAGCCTGCTCAAGCAGACGATTGTATTTATCCTTAAGATCGAGAGTTTCATTGGAAAGATTTTCGCCGAGAGCGACCGAGCTTGCAGTCATAAGCTTTGCTATCTCATCGATTTTTTTCAGGTATTTATTGAGATTTTCCACATCGGAAACGGAAGAGATAATATCGATTATCAGCAGAATTGACATTACCGCAATAAACGCCAGCCCCACCTTGAACGGTATAAGATTTACGCCCTTTTCCACCAGCGGATGCACTATTTTCACAACTATCAGGCAGCCCATTCCCCATAAAAGCGTAACTTTCAGACAAATATAGCCCTTGTAGTTGAACTTTTCACGGGAATAATCCCACCAGATATTATGGAAAAGCTTCTCGAGCCCTATCCCGACCAGCAGTTCAACCGTCGTGCAGACTATTGCCGACAAAAAGAACAGCACAAAAGGATGGTCAATTATGGGACGGCAGCAAGCAACGACCGTCAGCACGCCGAAGCCGTATATGGGGCAAAACGGCATATTAAGAAACCCTCTGTTCTGAAATTCACCCGTTTCGAGAGTCATATAGACCACTTCGATTCCCCAGCCGATAAACGACCAGAAGCAGAATATTAGAAACATTTGATATAAATTATATCCAAAAAACGGAATAGTTATCATATAAAAACCTCAAATCTGAATGTGTAGCATACACGGTCAATGGTATTATATCTCAATATATGCCCGATGTCAATAGAATGTCGAAAAATATCACCAAAATGTAATATTTTCCGAAAACAAAAGCGGTCACAGCCATACCGCAACCGCAAAATTTCATATTCCTTTTTTCCGCCGCTTTCCCGCCGAAATGATAAAAATGAGGAAAAGCACTATTACCAGACCGCCTGCACCCATCATAAGCTGCTCCTTGGTGAACAACGGCTTTTCGTCTATTCGTGTAAACGCCACAGTGTTTATCATATTTTTGAACTTCGCCAGAGTGGACTTTTCAATCTCTTTGCCCTTAGATGTAAGATTGATAGTTATGTAGCAGCCGTTCTGAACAGTGAAATACGCACAGCCGTAATCATTTTTCTTTCCCGAGGAATAGCAATAATTTATAACGTAAACAACTGCCTGATCGTTCAGCCTGAACTTCTCATTTGAACTGAGTATAGTAGAGTTTTCGGGAATTACCCCTCTGCTCGCCATCTCGGAAATAAGCTCCTGCTGCTGCTGATAGGTTGCATCATTAAAGGAAAAAATTTCCTCTGACTTGCTGTCGGAAAAGCATTTTACGGTAATAATATTGGATTTATTGGAGTTGAAGCAGTACATATAATAATTGTTCTGCTCAGCAAAGACCTTAAATGAATCAACGGTATATCCGCCTGCCGAAAGTGCCTCGGAAGGCATATCATCTCTGGTAAGGCAATCCCAGCCTATGTTATTTTCGATCCTGACATATGCATCTTCCAGCACCAGAGTCTTATTTTCGGCGGCTGCGGAGAAGCAAAGCAAAGCGGCTGCAGCAGCTGCGGACAACACAGCGGCTAGGATTTTTTTCAGCAAGACCATCCGTCCTTTCCATAAAAGGTAACTTTATAATTCTATCGCATTATTCCTCTAGTATATCACATAATTCAACTAAAAAAACACAGAAAATTATATCTGTTTGTAAAATTTTTATGTATTAAACCTTACAAATATTTTTTTATTTTACTTTGAGATAACAGTCAGATTATATATCCTTGGCAGTCGTGTAATGACTGTTACTTTCCGGCATTTTATGGGATAGTTTTCATAAACGCCGCAGAAGCCATCGCCCCGCAGCGATAGTGCCTTGAACCGCCCCATCACACGATCTTCTCGTCCGAAGTGAGTGCCCTGTTCTCGTTTTCCAGCTTTGCACGTTTTTTCTCTGCCCTTTTTCTGACAGCCTCGGGGTCTAAAAAATTCAGAAGCAGGACAATTGCAATAAGCACGGGAACAGCCACTGTCGGCAGGTGCCGTGCAATAAGCTTGTCGGTATTGGCTATAAGGGAGATCGCCCGTATAACATAGACCGCAGCCACAGTTCCCGCAGCAGTGCATATTGCCGAGGCAATATTTTTCCGCAGAATTGCCAGCACACCGCCGCCTATGAGCATTGCGGAAGATACTATAAGAATAACGCCGTTTACTGCATTCTCATTTTCAGATTTTACAATTATTCCTATTCCGCCCAAGATATTGAGAAAGACGGGATAGACCGCAATTGCTGCAATCATCAAAAAAATTAGAAAATTCCTTACTTTGTTAATAGAAAACACCTCATTTGTATTTTATTTTTCCTTTTTCTGTATTGCTAATTTCGACACATTAATCAAATGCTTGGGTGTAAAATTACAGAATATAAAACAAGTGTATTCTTCTGAAAGCTGTCAATATTAATAAGGCAGCACTTAACGTCTGCAAAAATCCGTGAAGAAAGGACAACAGCTATGAAAACAGCAGCAAAAATTTTAGCGGGACTGTCAGCCGCTGCCGTTTCGCTGTCTGCAATATTGTTTGCGGCGGCAGCACATTACAGTTTTAATCTTCCGGACGAATACTATGTGACCGGAGAAAATGTCCTGAACTTCTCCTGCCGACCCTTTACAGCCGACCTTATACAGCCGACCGCATACGCATCGGCGGATACAAACGGTGTAGCGAAGGACGCTGCCGAACAGGTCCAGCTTCGGCTTTTCGGAGTATTGCCCATAAAAAATGTCAGCGTTGTGCGAGTAGAAGAACCCGTGCTCGTCCCATGCGGCACGCCCTTTGGGATAAAGCTGCTGACAGACGGTGTTATGGTCATCGACACGGGAGAATTTACCTCGGACAGGCAGCTTGTTTCCCCCGCAAGATCGGCAGGGCTTCAGGCGGGTGACATTATAACCTCCGTAAACGGTCAAAAGGTCATGACCAACGCCGAGCTGCAGAAGCTTATCGCAGGCTCGGACGGAAAGCCCGTCACCGTTTCCTACCGACGAAACTCGGTGGACTGCACCTCCTATATCAGCCCGAAAAAATCGGCTGAGGACGGCAAATACAAGGCAGGTCTTTGGGTAAGGGACAGCACCGCCGGTATCGGGACTGTCACCTTTTATAACCCCGAAACAGGCGTATTTGCGGGGCTCGGACATCCTGTCTGCGACTCGGACAACGGCGAGATACTTCCCCTGTCAACGGGACAATCCGCCGATGTTGTCATAAACGGCGTATCTAAGGGAAAATCGGGAAAGCCCGGCGAGCTGCTGGGAACATTCACGACAGGGCTTCCCTCGGGTATACTTGCGGAAAACTGCCAAAGCGGTGTGTACGGTTTAATGGACAGTTCACCCGTTATGTCCTCGGGAATACCCCTCGCTATGCGTCAGGAAATTGAGATAGGCGACGCATATATTCTCAGCACCATAAAGGGAAAAACGCCCAAGCAGTACTCTGTTGCCATTGAAAAAATCGACCTGACCGATGCACCCGACAGCAGAAATATGGTCATTCGCATAACCGACCCCGAGCTTCTCTCCGTAACAGGCGGCATCGTACAGGGAATGAGCGGCAGTCCCATTATCCAAAATGGAAAGCTGGTGGGAGCGGTCACTCACGTTTTCGTAAGCAATCCCAAAAAAGGATATGCAATTTTCGCCGATACTATGTATGAAGAAGCCTGCCGAATTTCAAATTCGGGAGAAAACGCCGCATAGATAAGAGCTTCGGACAGTTTTCCTTTATCGTGAAGAAAGCTGTCCGAAGCGTTAATTGTCGTCCCAGCGGATAACGATAGTATCTCCCGTATGCACCTCGTCCATATAGCCCGCTTCCTTGCCGTTAATGGTAAGTATCATATTTCCCGACGGCGGGGCGGCGTTAATGTCAATATCAGCAATAGCCATAAGGTCAAGGAAAATATTGGAAGAACCGTCCGATTTTGGCTCCAGCTCAACGTTTTTGCCATTCAGCCGAACCACCGTGCAGTTCACAACAGGCTTTTCCTCGGGAATCGGCTCGGTCTTTTTCTCGGGGGTAATTTTCGGAGCAGTCACCTCGGGAATAGGTTCGTACTCCTCCTCATCTTCCTCAAAAACAGGCGGCACGGGCAGCTTTTCGGGAATTTTCGGAGTAACTGCCGCCGACGGCTTTTTGTCCCTGACGGTAAAGCTGTCCCCGTCCGCAAGAACGGTATTTACGGAAACACTTGCACCGTTTCTGAAAAATTCCAGCTTTTCGGGAGATATTCCCAAGCGTTTGAGCAGGTCGCCCAGCGTCGAAACGGAAGAAATTTCCACTTTATCGAAATTCTGCACCAAATAATCGCCGCTGACAGGCTCGCCGTTGACGAAAACCTCCGTCCCGACGGTGTAATCTATCTCATCTACCGAAATGTGCTTTTTAGTAAGGTCGCCCGCAATATCGGAAACGGAAAGCTGTGCATTTACGCCGTTTTGGGCGGGCTTTAGGCAGATAACATCTCCCTGAGTGACCGCCGCTTCAATGGATGACGGACTGCCGTTTACAGTAAGCTCCGAGGGCAGAGCGGGAGTTCCCCTGACCGTCTGCTTTTCGCCGTTCAATGTGAACGTAATGCTTCTTCCCGACCGCCCGATAATGTGGTGGGACTTGTACCCCGCCATCATCAGCAGGTCAAGAACGGTAAGCTTTCTCGTATCGAACACCCTAAGCCGCTTGTCGTTGACGGTAACGACCGAGAAATCGTAGCCCTTTTGCAGCGTTGACGTTACGCCGATGCCAATAGGCGTTACATACTCGGGACCTTTCAGCACCTCATCGGGTACGGTAACATTTTTCAGGAAAGTATTTCCGCCCACAGCTACCCTGTTTTCGGGAACGCCCAGCTTCTCCGCAACCATTTTGGCAAGATTTGGGATACGGCTTCCTCCGCCCACAAGAAAAACAGCGGCAGGAGCGGAACCGTTGGCGTTTATGATATTATCGGCGATAGTTTCGGCAAGCTGTTCGGCGGCGGGGAAAAGACTGCCGATAAACTCTTCCGAGGACAGAGTGTGTTCAAATCCCAGAATATCCCGATAAGAAATATTATCCGAAAGTGCCGAAAGCTTCATCTCCTCGGCGGTATCGAAATCCACAAGATACTTTTTGATTATTTCCTCGGTAATTTCATCTCCCGCAACGGTCGCCATAGCATAAGCCACAATGCTTCCGTTCTGAGAAACGGCAATATCCGAAGTACCCGCTCCAATGTCCGCAAGAGCGATATTTATCAGCCTCACCTCGGGGGGGATGATAACGTTCATAGCCGCAATAGGCTCAAGAGTAAGGCTTGCAACGTTAAGCCCGATCTTGTCCATAACGGAATAAAGGCTCTCCACAACCAGCCCGGGTAGAAATGCGGCGATAAGCTCCACAGTTACCTTTTTGCCCTTATGCCCAACCAGACTTTTTATGGGATAATCGTCCAGATGATAACTGATTACGGTGTGACCGACGCAGTAAAACGCCACAGATTCGGTTTCGCCGCTTCTGTCAAGCTCTGTCTGAGCCTTGGCAACTGCCTCCAGCTCAAAGGATTTCACCATATCCTCGGTAATGGTGTCCCTGTCCTCCACGTCAATTTCGGCTTTGGCACGGCAGGTTTTCAGGGCACGTCCCGCAGCGGCAATAGCAACGTCTTTAAGCCGTATGCCCGACTGCTTTTCCAGCTCTGCCTTTACCTCGGCGGCGACCTTTGCAACGGCGTCAATGTCCTCGATCTGTCCGTCGGTCATAGCCCGCTTTGTGTGGGGAACAGAAACCGAGTGCTTAACGGTAAAAACGTCATTTTCATAATGGGAAACTATTCCCACAACAGTTCGTGTACCTATATCCAGCGAAAAAACGTCCGCCTCGGTCTGCTTCCGCTTTGAACGGGCAGACGGGCGTTTTTTGGGCTTTTCCTCTGTTTTGGGGGCATTTTTTACTGCTCTTGCCAATTTAAATCAGCTCCTGTCAATCCTTAAGCTTAAGCACCGAACGAAGCATTTTCAGCTCGTCGGAATCGGAGATAACCAGCAGCTTGTCCCCGCTTCTCAGCACCGACTGACCACGGGGGATTATCAGCGAGTTACCTCTCGTAATGGACACGATATTGAAAAGTGTCGGCAGCTTAATGTCCATCAGCTGCTTGCCGTCGTAATAGTAATTTTCGGGCAATGTTACCTCGCAAATGACCGCTTCACCGTGATTTAAGGTGATAAGCTCCTTTATCTTGGACGTATCCACCTCACGCTCAATAAGCGAAGCGATGCTGTCGGTACTGTTGATAACATTGTCAACGCCCAGTTCCTTAAGAACAATAGCATTTTTGGGGTTATTTACCTTGGCAATAGTCTTTGCAACGCCGAAGGTTTTCTTTGCCAGCTGACATGTGATAAGATTTACCTCGTCCATACCGCTGACACATATGATAGCGTCCGCTTCCTCCAGCGAAGCAGACTGAAGTGTTTCGATAAGTGTGGAATCTCCGCATATAACGGGAATATCCAGCTCATTTGCAATAGCAGAACAGGTTCGCTTGTTTACCTCAATAAGCTCGATCTCGTGGCCGTGCTCCAGCAGAGTTTTGGCAAGATAGTAACCGACCTTGCCGCCGCCGACAATTACAACTCTCACTTAAAATTCTCCTTTAATCGACAAATTTAGCGAATATCAGCCTGTCGCCCTTTTTCAGATTAGGGTTTGACAGGAAAACAGGCTGCATAGAATGATCCTCGTGTTCGATAGCAAAAAGAGTTTCATTCTTTTCAAAAGTGATCTCGCTGGCTCTTGCCCCGATATATTCCTTGGGAATGTCGATAGTCTGAAAAATGACCGTATGTGAACTTAAATTCAGCGGCACAGACTCCGCCTCATCATTGAGTGCAGTGCAGACCGACGCCACCGTCAGATTTGTGGGACAGATAGTTTCCAGACCGAACTGAGTGAATATCTCACCACGGTTCGGATCGTCCAATACCGTGGACACATTAGCTACCTTGAAAATATGCTTTGCCATCTGAGCGACCATTATATTGGAGTTATCATCGTCCGTGACCGCCGCAAGAGCGTCGCAGCTTTCAATTCCCGCCTTTCTGAGCACGTCCTGATCGATGGGAATGCCTACGGTGGTGAAGCCCTTGAAATCCGGGTCAAGAGCGGTGAAGCTGTCCTCATTTCTGTCTACAACAGAAACATCGTGACCCTGACGGTAAAGCACGTTTGCCAGATTTGCACCGACCTTTCCGCAGCCGACAACAATTATGTTCATAATAAAATTCCGCCTTCTAATAAACATTTGCGTCTGAGATTTACCTAACAATTGTTAGATAGATTTCCCTGAATTACCCGTGACGCTTTGACAATATTATACTATATCCAAAAGAATTTATCAATAGGTGAGAAAAATTTTTCACAGCTTTTTCACTTGTTAAATGAAATCGGAATTGCATTTGCATTGAGAAAATAAAATCACCAAAATCCATTCACAGCATATATTATAATATTCCAAGCAAAAGAGGTGGCGTTATGAGAACCTTTCTGGTTGCGGGCGGAGATATGCGTTCGGTAAGCCTTGCCCGCAGACTTGCCGAGAATGATATGGTCAGTGTCATTGGATTTGACGGCGATATTTTCGAGAATACAGACATAATTTCCATAAATAAGGTTTCCGAACTGCCCGAAAAGGCGGACTGCTTAGTGCTTCCCCTGCCCGTTTCGGCGGACGGAGTCACGCTTAACTGTCCCCTTTGCGGCTGCTGCCCGACTATCAGGGAGCTTTCCGCAGGCGTCAAGGCGGGCGGGATAGTTTTCGGCGGGAAAATTTCTCCCGAAATACGCCGATATTTTGAGGAAACAGGCTTCCATACAGAGGACTATCTGGACAGAGAGGAGCTGGCGGTGCTGAATGCCGTCCCCACTGCCGAGGGAGCGATCCGGATTGCCATCAGCGAAACAGTCGAAACTATTTACGGGCAGGAAATACTTATTACGGGTATGGGACGCATCGCAAAGGTGCTTATCAAAATACTCACGGCAATGGGAGCAAAGGTCACAGCAGCGGCAAGAAAGTATTCTGATTTAGCATGGGCGGAAATATACGGATGCACTCCCCTGAACATATCCGAGATAGACGGTGAACTTTACAAATTCGGGATAATCTTCAACACCGTCCCCGCACTTATCTTCGATGAAGAAAGGCTGCTGTCCCTTAAATCGGACTGTTTGCTGATAGATCTGGCATCAAGACCGGGCGGCGTTGACTTTCGTGCGTCTGAAAAGTTCTGCATAAAAACCATTCACGCACTGTCCCTGCCCGGGAAAACCGCACCGCTGACCGCAGGAAGGATCATCGCCTCCGCCATATACAATATCCTTGAAGAAAGGAGCGATCAATCTTGATACCCGAAGATACTATTGAAATGCTCAGGGGTAAGAAGATAGGCTTTGCGGTATGCGGCTCGTTCTGCACCTTTTCAAAGGCGTTCAGACAGCTTGAAACCCTGAAAAACGCAGGTGCTGACCTGACCCCCATTATGTCATACAACGCATATTCCACCGACACGAAGTTCGGGACAGCCGAAAGCCACCGAAAATTTCTCGAGGACATATGCGGCAAACCTATCATCTCCGATATTGCCGCCGCCGAGCCTATCGGCCCGAAAAAGCTTTTTGACCTGCTGATAATCGCCCCCTGCACGGGAAATACAATTTCCAAAATTTGCCTTGACATTATTGACACCCCCGTTACAATGGCGGTCAAAAGTCATATCAGAAATGAACGTCCCGTACTTATTGCATTGTCCACAAATGACGCTCTTTCGGGCTGTGCAAAAAATATCGGTGCTCTTATGAACCGCAGATGCTTTTACTTTGTCCCCATCGCACAGGACGATCCCGAGAAGAAGCCCCGTTCGGCAGCGGCGGATTTCACGAAAATTCCCGAAGCCGCCGCCGCTGCACTTGAGGGCAGGCAGATACAGCCCATCTTACGCTGATGCAGATTGCATCAAAACAATTGACAAGCGGATATTTTTACAGTATAATATATGTATATGTGTACCATTCTCCGAATTTAACGGGGAATGGTACATTATTCGGATTTTTCGGAAATACATAAAAAATATAAGGAGTCAAAAATATGAGGATAAGAAAGAAAAAATGGGCACAGCCCGAGCTGGACGTCTGCCCCTACTATATCCCGGTCGCATCGGAGCTGGAAGGCAAATGGGACAAACTATTCGGCGAAAGCACCGCCCCCGTATATCTTGAACTGGGCTGCGGAAAGGGCGGATTTGTGGCACAGTCAGCGATACTGCACCCCGAGATAAACTACATAGCTATGGATATAAAAAGCGATATGCTGGGCGTTGCAAGGCGTACCATCGAAAAGGCGTTTGCCGAGGTCGGGAGGACGCCCGAAAATATCCGCCTTATTTCCCAGAATATAGAAATGCTCCGAACCGCCTGTATGGACGAGCAGAGCATCGACCGCATCTACATAAACTTCTGCAATCCGTGGCCGAAAAAGGGACACAAAAAACGCCGCCTGACCCATACAAGGCAGCTTATGCAGTACCGTCCCATCTTAAAGGACGGCTGTGAGATACATTTCAAGACGGACGATGACGAGCTTTTTGAGGAATCTCTGGAATATTTTGCCGAAGCGGGCTTTGAGATAAAGTATATCACCCGTGACCTGCACAATTCGGGATATGAGTTCAATGTTATGACCGAACACGAGAAAATGTTCTCCGAGGAGGGCAAGAAGATAAAGTTCCTCATAGCCGAAAAAGCCCAGCTTCCGAAAAGCGATATGTCCATTTAATGGGACAGGAGGATAATATGCAGAAAGAATTGCCCGGACTGTCGAAAAAGTCATTTTCTATGTTTTTCGGCGGCGGTGAGATATGGTTTGAGCATTTAGACGGCATATATGAACACACCGACCTTGCCATTGAAAAGCTGAAAAGCGACTCAAAGCAGTTCAAACGTCCTTCGGGGACATCACTTATTGCAATCAATCTCGATGAAACCGAGGTAAACACAGTGCTGATAAACGCCATTGCGGACAAGCTTCTGAACAGCGGAAAACGCTTCACAAGGGTAGTATTTGTCGGCACGGATAAAGCCGTTCAGCGTGAACTAAAACGTGTTCTCATGGGCGGCGGCTTTGCACTCAAATTTATCAACGATTTCGAAAAGGCAAAGGAATGGCTTGTCAGCGAGGAATTTTACGGCTGAAAAAAGAATATCCCGTCTGCACTCACAAAACGAGTTTGCAGACGGGATTTCTTATGTATGCGATTTTTTGCTTTCCTTAAGCTTTGCAAGGTCACTTTCCCGAACCCATTCTTCGGTGAAACCGCAATTGCAGCAAACATATCTGTCCACGGGAACAGCGGAAAATATAGACAGACCTGTCATAATATTATTTCCCGACCCATATGCACCCGCATATCCGTCAACGATAACTATGTCGGTACTTCTGCATTTGGGACACATTCTGCTGTTTTTCATAGATTCACCCCTCTGTTTCGGCAAAGGCTATTACATGATTTTCACTAAAGTACGGATAAGCAATATAAAAGTATTCATCATCAACATAATACCAGCCATCAAAGCAAATATCACGGTTAGTGATATTTTCACCCTGTGCAATGCCGACCCAGCCGATAGTTTGGTAATAAACATTTCCCTCATATATACCGCCGCCCTCTGCCAAACAAAGCGGCACCGTTTTTTCGGATAGACCGTAAAACTCTCTGTTCAGCCTTATGACGGAATAATCTCTTCCGGGAATATCTATCTTCAAAGCCTTGCTGCTGAGTTTCAGCGGAATTTCATCAGGCTTTGGACTTCGTGCCTTATTATCCTCTTTCCATACGCTATTGCATTCCGTATCAATAACTGTCAGGGACACGGGAGCGTTGTCCTCGCTGCTGTCTATCCTGCTAATAGACATATCGGTATTTTCATCGTATGATTTAAAATCAACAGTATATACCCTTCTTTCCTGACCTTCTCCATAATACTGAGATGGACGAGAATATCCGCAGACAAGACTTTCGAGGAATTTGCCGCCCGAAGGAATATCTTCATCAATGAAGGAATGTCCTTCCTTGTCATTCCCGCCCGAAAAATAATCGAAATAATTCCCATTCGGCAAATCGGGAAGTGTCAGCTCCTTATCCTTTACCTTTATACGAAGAGATAATTGCGAATAGTCACTCTCATATTCCGAAAAAATACTGTTTATATCCTCAATATATTTGGGCGTTTGTGACTTTTCGCCTTCTATCGTAACATATCCATAAAATGAAATAGCATTACTGTTCACAAACTTCTTTATATCACCATCAAAATAAGATGAAAACATATAGCAATAATTCTCATCTGTATGATAATGCTTTTCATAAACCTCAAATACCGCATTGATGAGTTTCCCCGAATGCTCCGAAAAATAGCTTTCTATATCGCTTGCAACAGCCGCTTTTATCTCTTCGTATTGATAACTGTCATAAAATGTGTAAGTATTATCTTTTTTTACACAGTAAACATATCCATCGGCAGAACTTAAAAGGCTTGTTCCGTATGAATCGGCAGAATAGCTGCTTTCAACTGTTTCAAGCTCCGAGGAATATTTTCCTCCGTATTTTTCCAAAATGAAATCGTACGCCTTTTCAATGGCAACAGGAGTGTTGACCGCAGTTGCACGTTTATCAGCCATTTCTTCAAGTTCATTTTTTGCATGTTCCAATAACATACAAATGATCACTATGGAAAACGGATTGAACAAAAGAACTGACAGAATGATTATCAAAACTGCTATTATGATCTTTTTCTTCATAATAAGTCCCTCTTTTTTCCGATATGTTATACAGACACTATGAAGCTATTTTTTGCTTTCAGCCTTTTTCACAGTTGAAAATACCAAAACAGGAAGTGAAAGCAAATCAAGCACCCCTAATACTCTTACTATAATATCAGGCAAGTCTATCGCAGCAATATTAGCTCCTGCCAATATAATTGTTGCGATACCAATCAAAATTAGACTTATTGACCACATTATATTGATCATCTTTGAATTCATTTTTGTTCCTCCGTAAATTCAAATCTACATCAAAAAGCTCAAGCTTTCGTTTTTATCTCGGAAATAATACCGTCCAGCTCCCCAATAATGCCGTCCAGACCGTCGGACGCTTTCTTGACCGCCGTCTGAGCGTTCTTCACCGCACGGGCAGATTCGCCCAGCAGAGCGGAGGTGTTCCCCGCATTTTTGGAGCTGTCCGAAGCAAGCCGCCTTACCTCCTCGGCAACGACTGCAAATCCGGAGCCTGCCTCACCCGCCTTTGCCGCTTCAACGGCAGCGTTCAGGGCAAGCATATTTGTCTGAAATGCCACGTCCTCGATGACGGAAACAATACCCTTTATGCCGTCGGACGCCTTGTTTATGTCCGTCATAGCCCCGCCGATAAGGGAAACGTCCTCACGCTCGGCAAATAATCTGTCCGATAAAAGGGACAGTTTTCCCGACACAGCCCCAAGCTTTTCTCGGAGTGCCAAAAGCTCGCTGTTGTCCGCAGTCGGGACAGTTTCGGGCTTCACAACAACCGGCTCGGGCTTTTGAACAGGATTTATCATCGGCTTCGGAACAGCAGAAACAGGCTTTTCCACGGCAATGACCGGCTTGACCGCTGCCCTTTGTTTCTCGGCAGCAGAAAGCTGATGCTCCAGTTCATCTATCCGTCGGCGGGACTGCTCAACAGCAGCTTTTAACTCCGCAAACTCGTTTGAAACCCGCTTTGCTTCGGCAGAAACCGAAGCGAAATCTCCCGAAAGACTGTTATGAACTGTCCCCGAGGTTATCCCCGAAACGGTTTCTTTCAGTACAGCCGCCGAACGTCCAAGCCTGTCCGCCGCCGTTTTTACGGAATTTTCCAAACGTTTATCGGCAATATGCGGCACGGGAGATGAAAAATCGCCGTTTCCCAGCCGCTCTATCCTTGCGGCAAGCTGTGAAAAATCGGGAGATGGCTTCTCGGAAGCCGTTTTGACGGGGACAGTTTCCTTTGACTTCCCGTCCCTTTCAACAAGCCGCATACCGAGATATGCCCCCGCAAACACCAGAAGTGCCGCCGAAAGCGAACCTATCAGTGCAGGTGTTCGGGACATTTCACCACGGGCATAGACCTTCCATTCCCCCGAAGCGGCAGAAGATGAACTGTCCGATTTAAGGGACTTATCCCCAACAGCAACAGTCTTTCCGCAGTAAACAGCCAGCTCATATCCGTCAAAGCCGCCGCATATCTCCTCAACACGGCTAAGGTCGGATATGCAGAGAAGTGCACCGCTGACAGCACCGTCCGTCCGAACGGGAACAGCAACTATCAGTTCCCCGTCCTTGGTTATTTCCGCTTCGGAAATGCTGCCGCTGTGAGCCGTCCGCAGGGCGTTTACGGCAGAATAATCCCGCTTATTAAGGTAGCCCACGGAAGAACCGTTGGGAACATAATCGTATATGTACTCTTTATCGGACATAAGCTGATTTTTGTATTTCAGAAAGCTTGTCCCCACAACGTAGGGAACAATGGTGAAAGCGTAGTTTTCCGAAGCCTCGGAAGCAGCCGAGGAAAGCCCGCAGGCGTACTCGCTGACAGCAGCGGCAGCACCCTCGGCAACAGCTGATGCACCCTTTTCGGCGGACGTAACTGTCGTTATCTCGGCAGAAGCAAAGGTCACCGCCGCCGCAATAAGTGCAGTTACCGCAGAAATCAGTATTTTCTTCACTCGGCTCACCTCTTTCACCCATAATTATACATAATAAAAGTATATCACATTTTCCATTATGATGAAAGCATTACAAAAATGTTAAATGTAAATTTTATGTGAATTAAATAATGCCATGTAAGCATTTCTCCGTCCGAATTGATATATAAACGCCTTTTTGTTATTTATCACTATTTTGCTTGTTCGCTGATTGTTATTGATATATATTTGAAATAATCAATAATTTAGTATTTCTATTTTTATTTTCATATTTCTATTATCTGTTTTTATATTCATTTACATAAGGTTAACAATTATATTTCAGTTGACAGTTTTCTGTCATTATGCTATAATAATAAAAAAGGGAGCTTGTGTGCAGGCTGAGAGGAAGTAATCAAACTTCGACCTGACCTGATTTGGGTAATGCCAACGTAGGGAAATAATGCCGCAGTGCGGCTTTTTCGTGCGGGTGTGCCTTGTCGGGTGCACTTTTTTTGTTTTTGAAAGGACTGTTATCATTGGAATACAAAACTCAGATGGAAGCCGCAAAAAAGGGCATTATCACGCCGCAGATGAAAGCCGTTGCCGAAAAGGAAGGCTTATCTCCCGAAATAATATTGGAGAGAGTCGCTGAGGGAACGGTGGCTATCCCCGCAAATATCCGTCACACCTCACTGTCCCCCGAGGGAATAGGGCAGGGTCTGAGAACAAAGATCAACGTAAATCTGGGCATTTCGGGCGACTGCAAGAACTATGACACAGAGTTTGAAAAGGTCAGAATGGCGATAAAATTCGGCTGTGAGGCGATAATGGATCTGTCCAACTACGGCAAGACAAAAACATTCCGCCGTCAGCTGATAGATATGTCCCCCGCAATGATTGGAACCGTACCCATGTATGATGCCATCGGCTATCTGGAAAAGGATCTCCTTGACATTACCGCCGAGGATTTTCTGAAGGTCGTAAGGGCACATGCGGAAGAGGGCGTTGACTTTATGACCATTCATGCGGGCATAAACAAGCGGGCGGTGGAATGCTTCAAGCGGGACAAGCGGCTGACGAATATTGTGTCCCGAGGCGGTTCTCTGCTGTTTGCATGGATGGAAATGACGGGAAACGAAAACCCATTCTACGAGCATTATGATGAGGTGCTTGACATTCTCCGTGAATATGATGTTACTATCAGTCTGGGAGATGCACTTCGTCCCGGGTCAATAGATGACAGCACCGATGCTGGACAGATAAGCGAGCTTATCGAGCTGGGTGCATTGACAAAGCGTGCATGGGAACGTGACGTTCAGGTCATGGTGGAGGGTCCCGGACATATGGCAATGAACGAGATCGCCGCAAATATGACCCTGCAAAAGCGTATCTGCCACAATGCACCATTCTATGTGCTGGGGCCTCTTGTGACCGATATTGCCCCCGGATATGACCATATCACTTCGGCAATAGGCGGAGCGATTGCAGCGGCAAACGGTGCGGATTTCCTCTGCTATGTCACCCCCGCCGAGCATCTCCGTCTGCCCGATATTGACGATGTTCGTGAGGGAATCGTTGCTTCAAAGATAGCTGCCCATGCCGCCGATATTGCCAAAGGCGTCAAGGGTGCACGGGACATAGACAACAAAATGAGCGACGCCCGCCGCCGTGTGGACTGGGAGGAAATGTTCTCCTATGCCATCGACCCCGACAAGGCTCGCCGCTATTTCGAGTCCACACCGCCTGCCGACAGGCATACCTGTTCCATGTGCGGAAAAATGTGTGCCATGAGAACTACAAATATGATATTAGAAGGCAAAGAGGTTAAATTCTGCTCGGAAAAATAACTGTCTTGCCTTTTGATATGCCGGGCGGGGAGCTCCGTTTCGGCTAAATTAATTGCGAGGGAATCCGTGTTTCGGAGTGAGAGGATACTTTTGAGTATCGACCGTTAGAATATCAGTCTGTGCGATATTTTGACGGGACAGCTCTGCGGTAATGTCCCATAAATCGGACAGATAAAACGAAAGGACGTTACCGAAATGAAAAGAAAAACCGAACTGAAAAAGCTAGTCGCCGCCGCACTTCTCTGTGCAGTTACAGTAGTATGCTCACCGCTGTCGATACCCGTGGGAGCATCGAAGTGCTTCCCCGTTCAGCACCTTGTGAACGTACTTTGCGGTGTGTTCCTCGGACCGTGGTACGGAATGGGTGCAGCGTTTGTCACCAGCCTTATCCGAAATATTCTGGGAACAGGCTCACTGCTGGCATTCCCCGGAAGTATGTGCGGGGCTTTCCTCTGCGGCTTCCTGTATCAAAAGTTCAAGAAGCTGCCCCTTGCCTATATAGGTGAGGTTGTCGGCACGGGACTTATCGGAGCAATGCTCTGCTTCCCTATTGCGACACTTGTAATGGGCAAGGAGGCTGCACTGTTTACATACGTTATCCCATTCGGTATAAGCAGCCTTGGAGGTACGATAATTGCCATTGTTTTCGTGACTGCATTCAAAAAAGCGGGACTGCTGGATATGTTTGAAAAGAGTATGAGAACCGATCAATGAATACCAAAGAACTGTTTGAAAAAATTGCGGAAAGATCTCCGCTGATACACTGCATCACAAACTATGTCACAATAAACCAATGTGCGAACATTCTGCTTGCCTGCGGTGCATCTCCCATTATGGCTGACTGTGCCCTCGAAACGGCAGAGATAACCGCACACTCGGACGGGCTGGTGCTGAACCTCGGCATGCTGTCCCCCGAAAAGCTGAACGCCATGCTGCTGTCCGCAGAAGCAGCGGCGAAAAAGCATATCCCGACCGTCCTTGACCCCGTAGGTGCAGGCATTTCCGAATTTCGCAGAAATGCGGCGGAAAAGCTGCTGTCAACGGGAGCGATAACCGCTATTCGGGGAAATTTTTCGGAAATATCCGCCGTATGCGGACTTGGGACGACCGAAAAAGGCGTTGATTCGGCAGATGCCGTTTCCGAGGATATTTCCCGTGAAACAGTTATTTCCGCAAACAAGAAAACGGGTTCAGTCATCGTTATGACGGGCGAAACCGACTATATCACCGATGGAAAGACAATATTCACCGAAAAAAGCGGCGTTCCCCAAATGAAGATGATAACGGGAACGGGCTGCATGCTCACAAGCCTTGTTTGTGCCGCCCTGACCGTTTCACGGGAAAATCCCGCCGAAGTCTGTGCATTAACTGTCCGCACATTCGGGAAATGCGGCGAGGACGCTTTCCGTATGGCGGAGCGTAACGGTTCGGGAACTGCCTCCGCCGGGGTCTATCTCATTGACAATATCAGTCGAATAAACCGAAAGGAGCAGCCGATTTGAACAGCTTTGACCCGAAACTTTACCTTGTGACCGACCGCACTTGGCTGAAAGACGGACAGACCCTTGAAAGCTGCGTGGAGCAGGCTATTCTCGGGGGCGTGACCCTTGTTCAGCTTCGTGAAAAAAATATGTCGGACGAGGAATTTACGGAAAATGCAGAGCGAATGCTGTCCGTATGCAGAAAGCACGACGTCCCGCTTATAATCAACGACCGTGCGGACATTGCCGCAAAAGTGGGTGCGGACGGCGTTCATGTCGGGCTTGATGATATGTCCGTAAAGGACGCACGGCGTATTCTGGGGGACGAAAAAATTGTCGGTGCCACCGCACACAACGTCCGTGAAGCGTTGGCGGCAGAGGCTGACGGAGCGGACTATCTGGGTGTGGGAGCGGTGTTCGGTTCGTCCACAAAATCCGACGCAAAGCCGCTGGAACTGTCCGAACTGAGGGCGGTGTGCGAAGCTGTAAAGATCCCCGTCTGTGCTATCGGCGGTATAAATGCAGGCAACATTTCCCGCCTTTGCGGTTCGGGGATAAAGGGTGCGGCGGTCATTTCGGGAATACTTGCCGAAGATGATATTTTGTCGGCTGCCGAAAAGCTGAAAAAGCTGTGCGAAATGCTTTGAAATAAGCACATAAAAGTGCTATGCCCGCAGGCGGTAAGACTTTGGGTAATAAAAAAGCGTCCTGCTCTCGGTGAAGAGCGGAACGCTTGTGAAATTATGCAATTGAAAGTTCAGTACCTTTTTGAAGCTGACAAGATTTAACCATAACGGTTGTGCTTTTAAATATGTCAGCAGGATTATCGTTGCGTATCATAGCAACAGAAATAACATTGATAGTATTTCCTTTTCCGTCAATAAGCTTACTTCCGTTTTTTAAATCGTTACATGGACCTTCCAAAGTAACAGAAAGCATATCGCCAATTGGGAAAACATCGATCACTTTTAACATAATCAAACACCTCCGTTTTTATAATACTCACTCAAAGCTTTTTCATACGCAGCCAAAGCTTTTTGAGTCTGGACGATCTCAGCTTCTGTAAGTTTATATGCCTTGGCATTTTTAATCAATTTCTTCTGTGCAGAAATTTCACATTTCAATCTGCTTTTTGGTGAGCCATCATTCTCATTTTTTCGAAATTGAGCTGAATGAATAAGCTCTTCAAAAACGCTTGCTCTTGAAGGATTTTGCCTAAGCAGTATTGTTTTGCTGTCATAAGTAATTCCTTCTGCATTTTTTGACTTTAAATATTGGTCAGTGGCTTCGTCCATAACAATTATTCCGCCATTAGATTTGAATGCCTTAACAATGCGTTGCAATTGCTTTTTGGGCATTGGCTCAATGTAACCAACAGGTTTTGATTTACGCATCAAAGCATTCATATTATTTTCACTTCCTACCTCTATTATACCACTTTCTCCCGATTTGTCAACCCCCGCACCGCTGCCCATATCCACCATAGCATTAGTGTTAGGCGAGTAAATCCTGCCTGTTTTCGGGTCAAGCTAATACGAATTATACATTAAACAGTATTTCCATTAATGGGGTTCTTCCCCGTTTTCTTTTTCTGTTTATCGAAAACGTTTTCCCTCATACGATAGGTAATCTTCACCAAGTTTCGGGAAAATGCGATGCTTTTTTTCTATCCAAGCCCCCGAATTTCAAAAATTGTTCTTAGTGCGGATAAAATGAGTTGTTGAATAACGCCCCAACTGCTGATATACTACACTTGTGAAATCAAAAAGCACTTCTCGGAATATATATTCTCGGAATATTATACTTAGATACGTCAATATTCATTATCAGGGAACAGGACATTTGAAAGGACGATACATTATGATAAAGAAATACATTTTCGGCAGCCCCATGAACACAGGTGCAGCTGCACTCAATCTATCCAACGAATCGGGCAGCCTGCCTGTTTTCGGAACCTTCACTTTGGATGACAGGATAACACTCACCTGCCCCCTTTGCGAAAGGGACATTGTTTACGGTCTGGGCGAAGCAAACAGAGGCATCAACAAGCGTGGCTGGCACTACGAAGCCAAAAACAGCGACGACTGCGTTCACACGGAAAACAAGACCGCTCTTTACGGCTCACACAACTTTGTAGCCGTTTCGGGCTGTGAGCATTTCGGGATATTTATCGACACTCCCGCTTACATTCACTTTGATATTGGCTATACCGATCCGGATGTTATGACCATTAACATTCACAGCACAGATGCTGTCATCTACTTTATTGCAGCGGACGATATAAACACCGTTGTGAGAGAGTTCCGCCAGCTTATCGGCAAGAGCTATATCCCTCCCCTGTGGGCTTTCGGCTATCAGCAGAGCAGATGGGGCTACAAGTCCGCTGACGAAATAAGAGAGATCGCCGATAATCACCGTTCGGCGGGTATCCCCCTTGACGCTGTTTATATGGATATTGACTATATGGACGGTTACAGGGATTTTACGGTGGACAGCGTAAAGTTCCCCGAATTTGATAAATTTGTTTCCGAGATGAAAGATAAGAATATCCACCTCGTCCCCATAATCGACGCAGGCGTGAAAATAGACGAAAACTACGACGTTTACCGTGAGGGCGTGGAAAACGGCTATTTCTGCAAGCGTGAGGACGGTTCGGATTTCGTTGCGGGCGTATGGCCGGGACGCACACATTTCCCCGATTTCTTTATGCCCGAAACAAGAAAATGGTTCGGCGAAAAATACCGCCGTCTGACCGATCTTGGAATTGACGGCTTCTGGAACGATATGAACGAGCCCGCTATCTTCTATTCCGAGGAGGGACTGAAGGAAGCTATGGAGCGTGTTGACAGCCTGAGAGGTGAAAATCTCGGCATTGACAGCTTCTTTGAGCTGACGGGCACCGTTGCGGGAATTTCCAACAATGTCAAGGACTACGACCGTTTCTATCACACCGTTGACGGACAGAAGGTACCCCATTCCAAGCTTCATAATCTTTACGGAATGAATATGACAAAGGCGGCTTCGGAAGCGTTCGAGCGGTTTGAACCGGGTAAGAGAATGCTTATGATCTCCCGCTCGTCATATATCGGAATGCACCGTTACAGCGGCATCTGGACGGGTGATAACTGCTCCTGGTGGTCGCACCTGCTCATGAGCATCAAGCAGATGCCCTCGCTGAATATGTGCGGTTTTCTCTATACAGGCTCGGACGTAGGCGGCTTCGGAAACGACACCACTCCCGACCTGCTGATGAGATGGCTGGAGTTCGCCGTTTTCACCCCTCTTATGCGTAACCATTCCGCCGCAGGAACAAGAGATCAGGAGGTCTACCGTTTCAAGAATTCGGCAGACTTTGCAAATATTATCCGCCTGAGATACAGGCTTCTTCCCTATCTTTACAGTGAATTTGTAAAAGCAGTGCTGAATGATGATATGTATTTCCGTCCGCTTTCCTTCGATTTCCCCGAGGACAGCTTTGCCGCTGGGGTGGAGGATCAGCTTATGGTGGGAAATTCGGTTATGATAGCACCCGTTTACGAGCAGAACGCAAGAGGACGCTGTGTATATCTCCCCGAGGAAATGCTCAGAGTAAAGTTCCTCCCCGACGGCTCTTACGAAACACGGATAATGCCCAAGGGTCACAGCTATATCAGCTGCGAGCTTGAGGAGCTGGTGTTCTTCATCAGAAAGGGACATTTTATCCCGCTGGCAGACGCTGCCGATTCCACTGCAGAGCTTGATATGAAGAAGCTTACTCTTCTGGGCTATCTGGATTATAAGGCAAACTATCTTATGTATTCCGATGACGGCGAATCCAAGGATTATTACAATCAGAACAATTACATTACCATAACCGTTATCAAGGAAAACAGAGATATTAACGTCCGTGCAAGTGCTCCCGATATGGAGCTTGCGGCGGATATAAAATAGTGCGTACTCAATAACTGCCCACCGGGCAGTTATTGGCTGAAAATC
>CAZINI010000005.1:0-119765 GCA_964540575.1 uncultured Ruminococcus sp. | reverse complement strand
AATGCAAACGGTGAGGCTATCTATTTGCAGATCGTAAACCAGATCAAGACGCTGATACTCGAGGGCAAGCTGAAAGAGGGGGAAATGCTCCCGTCTATGCGAAATCTTGCTGTCGAACTCCATATCAGCTTTATGACTACCAAGCGTGCTTACGAGGAGCTTGAGCGTGACGGATTCATCGAATCCTTTACAGGCAAAGGCTCCTTCGTAAAGGCACAGAATACAGAGCTGTTCCGTGAAGAGCTTATCAAGCAGATCGAAGCCCTGCTTATGGAGGCAGGCGATAAGGCACGAAAAGCAGGTATCACTAATAGTGAGCTTCACGAACTTCTCGACCTTGTAAACGAAGGAGAATGACCATGTCTGAATATGAAAACGCAATTGAAATATCGGGAGTTACGAAAAAATACAGCGGCTTTACGCTGGATAACATCAGCTTTAATGTGCCCAAAGGCTCTATCATGGGATTTATTGGTCAGAACGGCGCAGGAAAAACCACAACTATCCGCAGTCTGCTGAACATCATCAGCATTGACGAGGGAGAAATAAAGCTGCTCGGTCTGGACCATCTTCGGAATGAGCAGGAGATCAAGGAGCGAATTTCGGTTGTTTTTGATGAATTGCCGTTCCACGATGTTTTGAGTGCAAAGGATATGGCACGTATATTTGAGGGAATTTATCCGCAGTGGGATAACGCTGTTTATACTCGGTATTTGGAGCGTTTCGGACTTCCCGTGAAAAAGAAGATCGGTGAGTTTTCAAAGGGCATGAAAATGAAGCTGCAAATTGCCTGTGCCCTTTCTCACAATGCCGAGCTGCTAGTAATGGACGAGGCCACCACGGGTCTTGACCCCGTTGTGCGTGATGAGATTCTGCACATTTTTATGGAGTATCTTCAGGACGGCGAGCGGTCTATCCTTATGTCCTCGCACATCACCTCCGACCTTGAAAAGATAGCAGACAGCGTTACCTTCATTGACAAGGGCAGGCTGCTTATTTCGGGATATAAGGACGATATTCTTGAATCCCACGGCATTCTCAAATGCGACAGATCGGAGCTTGGAGGCATTGACACGGAAGATATTGTAAGCGTTCGCATGAATACCTACGGTGCAGAGGTAATGCTTCGGGACAGACAGTCTGCATCATACAAATACAGCGGTGCTATCATCGACCCCGCAAGCCTTGACGATATCATGCTTTACTATGTTCATAAGGACGAAAGGGAGTGGAACTCATGACAAAACTCCATTCACTTGTTTACCGTGAGCTAAAAGCCTGTCAAAAGATGTACATACTGAGATTTGCGGTCCTGCTTGCATTTTGCTTTTTTATCATGGGAGCAATATTTTTGCTTACACATATTGTAGAGCAGATGCCCGAAGATACGATCAGATCATTTACACAGATGTTTTCCATGCTTGTTGTGGTATATTCGGCGGCGGTTTTTTCGGGGGACAGTGTTTTTGTAAGCGACCTTAAAAGCGGCTGGCACAATTATTCCTATGTCCTGCCAATAACAGCGGCTGACCGTGGTGCGGCAAAGCTTATCTGCTTTATCGGAACGGTGAGCATATCTTCTCTTTTAGGCTTAGGCTGCGTTTTCATAAACTGCCTTATCGCAGGCATGCAGTTTCAGATAGGATATGTTGTTCTGCTGTTCATTGTCATTGACATTATTCTGCTTTTCAGGATAGTCATGGACCTTTTTGTGCTTAGGGCAAGAAACACCGATGAATATAAGAAAATGTATGATACGGGAGGTATGGCGTTCTTAGCCTGCGGAGTTATCATTGGCTTTGTGATACTCAAATGCATAGGCTTTGATTTTGGGGCATTATTTGCTTCCGACAGCACCGAGCCGTTATTTTTTGATATTTCAACGCTTCCGGGCAAAATGCTGCTGTGGCTCATACCACTTACTGTTGTTCTTTGTGCCGGTCAATTTGCTGTTATCCGTCATCACTTGGAGTATGTATATCCCGACGGCGTAAAGATAAAAAAGGCAAATGTTAAGGCAGAAACAGCGGCAGATATTTCCGCCCCCCACTGTGAGCCTGTGGGCTTTCTTTACAAGGAGATAAGACAGAATTCGAAAAGCATTATTACCGTAATACTTCTTCCCTTTCTGATACTTGTCTTTCTGACCTGCTGTCTTGCTATCGTTTCTCTGAGCGAGGATTACGGCGGTGAGAACTGGATAATAATTACCCTTACCTCCGACCTGTTTCGCATTTTGTCCATAGCACTTGGTTTTTTCAGTGTGAGCGGCTTGCTGCTAAGCGTTTTCCACGGCGATGACAAAAAGCTCTGGGCATATTTTATTTCCTCTGTGCCAAAGGGTGTGGAGAGGTTCCTGTACACAAAATATGTGGTTTCCTTTGCAATGTGCGGACTGTATTTCATTTCAAGCTATGTTGCCGAAACTATCCTTGCTTCTCTGAGCTGGATCGTTCTTGAAAATGAGCTTATGAGCTATTCGAGCATATTTCTCATTTTCTTCATGCTTATTTTTATGAATTCCTTTTCGATACCTATGATGCTTCGTTTCGGTGAAAAAAAGGGCAGCATTATAAATGTTATCATAATGCTTTGTATTGCCATAGCTGCAATACTTCTGCTGTCCTTTGTTCCCATGGAGATCCAGGATAAGATATTTGCATGGCTTGCAGGCTTTCTCACAAATGACTTTAACGATCTCACGGTGCTGCTGATGGGATTATTCCCGGGAATATCCGTGGGGGCATATATTCTTTCCTACAAAATATCCTGCAGGATCTTTATGAAGGGAGTGAGCGAGTATGACAAATAAAAAGCTTGAAGCCAAAAGGCTTATCATATTTCTTCTGTTGGCGTTCGGAATTTCCTGGGTGCCTGCAATAATCCTTAACGTCACCGTGGGTTTTCACAATTGGTTTGAATCCTACAAATATCCCTTTTTTGCTCTTATTGTAGGCAATGGTCCTGCACTTGCCAATGTCATTACCCGCAAGCTCACCCATGAGGGCTGGCATGACAGTATGCTGCACCTCAGATTAAAGGGAAACATAAAATACTATCTTATTGCGTTATTTTCGGTAGTGGGAATGGGCATTATCGAAGGCATCCTTGCGACCCTCATATACGGCGGCGGTGATTTTTCCGACATTGGCAAGGGCATGAACGCAATGCAGATCATCGGAAATGTACTGCTGACAATTTCGATCATCCCTCTTATGGCATTCAACACCTTCGGAGAGGAATTCGGCTGGAGAGGATATATGAATCAGAAAATGGAGCCGCTGTTGGGCACGACAGGCACTGTTGTTGTCGGAGGTATCCTCTGGGGACTCTGGCACGCAGAGCTGACGGTCGTCGGGCATAACTTCGGCACAGAATACGACGGCTATCCCTATCTTGGTATTCTGGCTATGTGTATTTCCTGCACATTTCTGGGTATGGGACTTATGTGGCTCACAAAAAAGACAGGCTCAATTTATCCCGCCTCAATTATGCACGCTGCCAATAATTTCGGCGGAATGGGTATCGGACAGCTTTTTATAAGCGGTATTCCCGAGGATTATTCGCCAACTATTGCAGATAATCTGCTCGTTTCGATCCCGAATTTTATGCTCGGTCTGGTGTTCCTTATACTTATGCTTCGTGACAATAAGAATGAAAAAAATGTAATTGATATCCCTTCTGAAATGTGCTGATTTAAATTACGATACTGTCGTGGAGAAATTTGCGTAAAGGCAGAAAACATCACATTAACCTGTAAATTTTGCAGATTGATGTGATGTTTTTTTGATCGCTGTATTTGCCTTTACCAAAGTTTTGAAAACTTCTTTATGGCACTCTGACTAACACACCGTTTATATGGGCAGAAATTATCTCTTTGAGTCTGTATAATCCTTTCCACAGCTTTTCCAAATCTTCCTGTGAAGTGCGTAGAATTGGCGTTTGAGCAGGATTTCACAACTGCACAATACTGTGTCATTTTCTGTCTTGATGTAACTTTAAAGACCAAGCAAAGACCGGACATACTCCTGTATTTATCGCTCAAATTGAACCCATAGCATATTGTTCAAGCACGTCTTATAAATAGAATTTTGAAATGAAAATAGCTGTCGATGTGTTGATTGTCATATCCGCAAATCACGGCTTTAGCATTTTTTCAATAACACATGAATGACCTTTGCTGTCATCATAATTTATGACAACAAGCAAAATCTCTCCGCCGAATGCCGACAGCTTATCTGTATAGTTCTTTGCTTTGATCTGCTCAATAGCGTTATCCGCTGAGTTGTTTTTTGCAGAATAGTATGCCAAAGAAAGTGTTACCGAAAGCGACAGCTCATTATTATATGTGATGATGGAAGTGTTCTGCTGATGCACTTCTTCAAGTATCATGGTAACGGTATCACTGTCACCCGACAGCGTAGCTTTCAGCAGCTCATCGGAACGCCTGAGAGAATTCATTACTTCTTCACAACCGCCGTCCTCGATGCAGTTGATAAATTCCTTCTGTACTTCTTTATTGGGTATCCACGCTGTTTTTGTATCAAAATCATAGGTCAGATAGCCGAGATGAATAAGCAAAGTCAGCACATCATCGGAAGAATAAAAATCGGGATAGCTTATATCAGGACACAACTCGTTAAGTTCTTGATTCAATGTGATCTTCAGACGGTCGATCATTCCATTTATATCGGGAGCTTTTGATGCAAAACGTGTCATATCAAGATGAATTACATTATATTTGTTATGGTATAATAATCACACAACATAAAATACTCGGTAGGCAGATCTATGATAAAACGTAAAATGTATATGAGCCGTATCCGTCCTTTTATCGGCAAAGGCAACGAATATTTGTGAAATAAGAACAACTATACGGAGCAGTAATGATGTTTTGGACAGTTCTCTTTACAGAGTACACGATGATAACAGGAACATTAGCCTTTATGTGGCAAACGACTCTATCCTCACTCTGCTCAACATTTACTCCGACAGAATGTCCCATGCAGGCAGGCTTATCACAAACTGCGAAAACTGCGGACAGCTTATGATTACTAAACGTTCAAATGCTTCGCTGACCTGTAGCAGAACCACTTGCAAGAAAGAGCGTTTATACAAGACGAACGATGATATTACGGCTTGTTCGATATTGTTGGATCTTTCTTCTGTTTTAACAACAAAATTATTATCTTAACATTTTTTACCCTTGATTCTATGTTAATTATAGTGTATAATAAAAGCATAAATATGACACTTTATCGGAAACAGTTCACAGCTTGACCTAATTCCTGATTTCAAAGCGGAGCGATGTATATGTCAGAAATACTTATGTTCACAGGAAAGATCCTGGTAAGTTTTACTTGTCTTTATTATATTTTTATTGTGATCTTCTGCATTATTGGCTTGTTTATCAAAAAAAGGCCGCCCGTTCCGTATTTCGAAACGGGCGGAGAGCTTCGTACAGCTGTACTTATCTGTGCGAGAAACGAAGAAAATGTCATCGGAAACCTTATCGACAGTTTAAAAGAGCAGAATTATCCCAAGGACAAGATTCGCATATTCGTTGTTGCACATAACTGCACCGACAGCACGAAACAGACCGCCCTTGAACACGGTGCATTGGTTTATGAAAGGAACGAACCGAAGGATACCTGCAAAGGTCAGGCTCTCAACTGGGGGATAAAGCAGATACAGAATGACTATCCTAATTATTTCGAGTCAATGGTATTCTTCGATGCGGACAATATTGCGGGCCGTAATTTCATTTATGAAATTAACAAAGCACTCGAAAAAGGAGCCGATATCGCTCAAGGCTACAGAGCTTCCAAAAATCATAACACTAACCTTATAACGAAGCTATTTGCGATCTTTTGGATATACGTCATACGATTTAATTTGATGCCGATTGCAAAAGCAGGTCTTGGCGGAATGGTTTCGGGAACCGGCTTCGCTGTGAAGATTTCGGCATTGTCGGAGGAAAGCTGGCTTACATATACTCTGCTCGAAGATGTGGAGTTTTCCGTACAGCATATCATAAAGGGACACATTATTGATATAG
Organism: uncultured Ruminococcus sp.; assembly: GCA_964540575.1. Lineage (GTDB taxonomy): Bacteria > Bacillota > Clostridia > Oscillospirales > Ruminococcaceae > UMGS1889. The sequence continues at coordinate 113,707 of CAZINI010000005.1, read as the reverse complement.
CTGACAGTGCAGTTTTTTATGATGAACAGCCGACTAAACTCAGCGATGCACTGAATCAGCGTTATCGCTGGTCAGTCGGCAGAACACAGCTTTTGAAAAGATATTTTCTGCCGACGCTGAAATACACCTTCAGACATTTTTTTATCGGGATAAGGCTGCTGTTCGATGTTTGCTGCAATCTGTTCCTTTTTGAAGGCATTATCGGTGAAGCACTGATTATTACTTCGATGATATTGTCGCCGATGACAATATCCGAGGTGCTGCTGTCGCTCTCGGTAAGCCTGCTGCGTTCCTGCATTCTGCTGATGCTTCCGATCATCTGTACGATGCTGTGCGAACGGATCCCGCTTAAGAAAAACATTGGTACGATACTGCTGTTTCCTGCATATATGGCACTATTCTTCGTGTTCGGCTTCATATCCTTTTTCAATACGGATATCAAATGGAAGCCTATCCCACATGAAGATACAACAAGACTTGACCGGCTTGAAGGGGATATTACTTCCCCGCACCATTGATAACCGAGGGAAGATCAATATTTTTTATCATTTTTTGCGTAAGAAGGCTGCCTATGGTGATATATACAAGCGTTATCACCGATGTGATAAGCAAAGAAAGTCCTAATTCAACCATAGGAAATTTCTGCCCGCCCATACTAATTATCTCAAGCATTTTTTTTGCAACGAGCGGACCTGTCGCACAGCCGAGAGTGCAGGATATAACAAACTGTGCTGCCGATTCGGCGAGGGTGATAAGAAAAAGCTTTGAGCGGCTGAGTCCCTGCATAATCATAAGTGCATATTCACGGCGTCTTTCATTTATGCTTATGGTGAACATATTATATGTTATGATCATTCCTGCTGCCACTGCAAAGACCAAAATTATGAGTGCAGGGATATCACAGCTTCTCATGTCTTTCATCATATCGTGCTGCTGGTTAGAAAGATACACGCTGTGAGAATAGCCTTTTATGCGGCTGATTTTTTTGCTGAAATCATTTTTATCTGCTCCATCGGATAATTTTACCGCCGCAGCATTTGGAAAATCGCCGTTAAGAGCCTTTGCCTGAGCGTACGAGCAGTATTGAATGATGTTCACCTGCTCTCTTGATATTGCCGAAACATGGACAGCTTGTCCCGAAACGGTTATAACATCCCCTGCTTTCACGCCAAGCTCCTTTGCCGTATTTTCTTCAATAATTATCCCCTCGTTGGGAATGGGCAGCGGCTTTCCGTTAATATCGGGCGGAAAGATCATAGTGCTTTCACAGGAGATTCCATTTATCTGAACACGGAGCTTCTTTTCGCCGAATTCAATATCCTCAAAGAAAACATAAACAGATTCGGCGGTTTCTGTGCAATTGGTTTCGCTGATGGATTTGAGCATTTCATCTTCACTCTGCACGGAGTTGAAATATACTATGCAGTCATATTTGTATCTTACATCAAAGGTCAGCACTCCTGCAATATCCTTTGAAAACATGAAGCACACCGCCACAAGGATCATGCAAAAGCAGGCTGTTATGCAGGCAATTGACATTACAAATCGTTTTGGACTGCGGAGAACCGAACCGAGTGCTATTTTAGCATATACATTCAGATCAACTTGTTCAAGGAGCTTGGGACTTTTCTGCTTCGCTGCAACGCTGTTTTCGCTGTAAGCTTCAGCAGGTCTTATCCTTGCAATAGAGCCGCTGCACATAAGGCAGGAGATCATTCCCGAGAATACTATGATAAACGGAATAAGTATCATCAACAGGATATTTCCCGAATAGTTTATTTCGGGCAGCGAGTAAATATCTTTATATACCTCTGTGGTGAAAACAACAAATCCCATTCCTGCTGCCATTCCGACAAGAGAAGAAGGCACTGCAATTACGCCTATATAAGATAAAAACACCCCTAAGACCTCTCCGTATCTGTATCCTGCCGCTCTCATCAAGCCTATCATTCTGCTCATTTTCGATATGACCTGATATATGAACAAGCAGGAGAACAAAATGCTTACAACAAGGATAAGGACAGGGAGAGTGTACGCTATTAGCGTCATCGTGTCAAGGTTTTCATATAATATTTTCTGTGCGTCCGAACCCTCATATAGATATGATGAAATAACGCTTTCTCCGAGCAGCTCTGCGGCTTCGTCAAGAGCATCCTGCTCGTCGGCAGCATCATCAAAGCGAAGCAGGTATTGATTTGCATAGCCTGCCGTTCCGAAGATCCCGTCAAAATCATCCCTATCAATGAAAACAAGTCCGAAATCTGTGTTGTCATACCAGGAGGTGTCATCCCGAAAATAAAACATTCCCTCGGGACAGGTCACGATCTCATAAAGTACGGTTTCTCTGCCGTTTATCTCCAACAGCGAACCGACGGAAAGTTGATTTGCCGATGCAAAATTCACAGTACATTTTATCTTAGGCATATCGCTGTAATGCCGGAGCAATGCCTCGTCAAGTCTTTCATAGACATACATACGCTGAAAGCTGCTGTCCGAAGTACGGATAAATCTCGGCGTCAGGACTTTTCCGTCGGGCATTGTCATCGGACTGTCAAGCACAAATCTTGCGTCGGCAGCTTCTATTCCCGTTATTTCCTCCATTTTCTCGCCGAAAGCTTCAGAGGTTATTCCCGAAAAGATATACGCTTGTGCCATATTGTATTCATCAGCAAATCTTTCTATAGTACCCCTCACAGATGACGGAAGCATAAGCATCCACATCGTAAGAGCTGCCTGCAAAATATAGAAAACGGCAAAAGCGGCTGTAAAGCCGTGATTGCTGCGAAATATAGCTTTGATCAATTGATTTTTCCCGTTGTGATGCATATATTATTACTCCTTATTATGGGTTTACATTTTTTATTTTTTATGTTATAATTTAAAAAAGAACTATTTCTGAGGTGGGTTATGAAGGACTTTAACAGTAATGATCGGCAGATAGCTTACAGCCAAATGATATGGGAGATCACAAGTGCTTTGCAGGAAGATGATTCGCTGGAAAACGCATTGCGTTCCTCGCTTAATAAAACCATTAGATTTATCGGTGCCGAAGCAGGTACAATTTGGTATTATAATAAAGACGGCGACAATAGGATACACCCCTCCTATTGGGTTGGCGGTGCAGACCTGACGGGGATGAGCCTTGCTTACGGCGAAGGTATTGCAGGCGAGGTCATAAGCAGCGGAAAGCCGACCGTTATAACCGACTGCAGCAATGACAGCCATTGGGCAAGCCGCTTTGACGATTCCACCGGCTTCGTCACGAAAAGTATGATATGCGTTCCACTCATAAACAAGCACGATATAATCGGCTGTATGCAGATAATCAACAAAAAAGACGGCTCACTCTACACGGACGAGGATATAAGCCTTGCGTCCTCTCTTGCGGAGCTTACGGCGATCGCAGTCGAAAGCAAAGGACTTGATCTCGGTATTTTCACGCCGAGAAAACCGCTTTTATCACTTAGGAACATAACAAAGGACTTCGGCAGCGACGAAAATCTTACAAAGGCTCTGCGGGGAGTAGATTTTGACATATATGAGGGAGAATTCCTCGTTATTCTCGGCAAATCCGGCTGTGGAAAATCTACTCTGCTCAATATCATCGGCGGAATGGACCGCCCGACCTCGGGCTCCTTCGTTTTTGACGGCATTGACCTCTCCAAAGCAGGTGAAAGAGAACTAACCGAGTACAGAAGATACTCCCTCGGATTTATTTTTCAGGCGTATAACCTTATAAACACCCTCACAGTTAAGGAAAACCTTGATTTCATCGACGGTCTTGCCAATGATCCCATACCGATTGAGGAAGCACTTGAAATGGTAGACCTTTCCGATAAAGCCAATAAATATCCCACACAGCTTTCAGGCGGTCAGCAACAGCGTGTGACCATAGCCTGTGCTCTGTCGAAAAAGCCAAGGCTCATTCTTGCTGATGAACCGACAGCTGCTCTCGATTATTCAACAAGCATAGATGTTCTCGGACTGCTCCAGAAGGCTGTGCAGAACGGAACAACACTAATTATGGTAACACATAACGAAGAGATCGCACGAATGGCCAACCGGGTTATCCATATTCAAGACGGTGTTGTTTCCAAAGTGACTATAAACAAATATCCCGCTGCGGCGAATGAACTTGTTTGGTAATGTTTTTTCTACATTATAGCACAGCAAAACCTTTTTTTCAAGATAAAACCTAAAATAATCACTCAAAAAAGCGGTCATAATCATATGATCACAACCGCTTTCTATAAGTAATATTTATAATTTTCATAAGCTGGAAGACGATGGTTGGACAATTCTTCATGACATTAAAAATTACTCAAATAATGGTATTGATATTGTTGCTCAAGGATCTAACGGACAAATTGGTTTCTTTGAGGTAAAAGCTTCTTCAAATGGGAATTTTCCAGATTTGTCAAAGGACTCAGCTCTTTCTATAGGTCAAATACATCCAAAAGGATTTATATAACAAAGGTTGGATCGAGCGAGAAGAGGTTATTACAATAACCCGAAGGCTAAAGCTACAGCTGAAAAGTTATATCAGAAACTGATCATTGACAGCGATGACTTTAATTATAATATCACAGCAACCACGATAACCGTTGACATAAAATCAAAAGCAATATCAGTTGCAAAATGGTGAAAAGTAAGGAAGTGTATACTATGACGATAATTCAAAAAATCAATGAATGTTGCAGTAAGGACAGCTTAGGTATGGAGTTACTTAATTTTGTTCAAAGTGCATTGTCACAAAAAAATATAACAATTTATGAAGCATATCAGCTTGCGGAAATAAGCAACCGATTACTGAATTTTACAGAAAAAGGCAAGGAATATCCGAGTGCAGATAAGGTAATAGAATCATTGAACTTAGCACTGCTTGCGAAGCTTTTCGGTGATGAGAATTTGTATGAGAGATTTTGTCAGGATACGCTTCAAAATTATGATATGCATAAACAGAATTTTATAAAGTTGAATTCTGAAGAAGCATGGAATAAGTCCGTCCATACTCACTATATTTTAGAAGATATAAATGGGTTCCTAAGTGCGGATTTGAAGCATATGGAAATTTTAAGCGTTAAAAGAAAAGAAACACGAAAAAATTCTCAAAAGGAATTTCCGTATCATTGGAGCTATTTTCCTTATGATTGTTTTAATTATGAGGATGAACTGATAAAAGTATTAAAGGAAAAAACTGACCATTACGAGGTTGATAAAACCATATCTCCCGAAATATGTGATATGATGGTTGCGATTGAACTCCGTGCTGATGAAGTAAGGTGTTGAAATCAGTTGGCAGAATACTTTTCAAATTCTTCGTCAAGCTTTGAAACAGCTTTGTCATAGCCATCTGCGGACATTTCAAAAGTATCCTCAAATACTATCTCACTCAGGTTGTAAGCCAGCTTGCCGTACCATATTATAAGGTTTAGCTTTCCGCTTTCCTTAACGGGGTCAAGGCGGAAGTTAAAGTCACCTCGATTGCCGCTTCCGCAAAAAATATTCTTTGCTTCAAAATAGTATTTTTCGGGTATATCAAAGCATTTCGATCTCATAAGCTTTTCCTTTCTGTTTGCAAATTTCTTGAATATACGGACATTAGTGCCTTAGAGATAGTTTTTGTTTCTTGTTCTATAATAACATAAATCAACGGAATTGTAAACATAAATTTTATTATTTTTTGATTGCAATTCACGGATAAATGTGGTATAATAAATTTTGGTTTTGTCAAAAGCATATAATCAACGCTTGGAGGAAAATTTGTGAGTAAATATGATAATGAAATAAACAAAAGAAGGACATTTGCAATCATTTCCCACCCCGATGCAGGTAAGACAACTTTAACCGAGAAATTCCTGCTCTACGGCGGTGCAATAGCACTGGCAGGTTCCGTTAAGGGCAAAAAATCCGACCGTCATGCTGTTTCCGACTGGATGGAGATAGAAAAGCAGAGGGGTATCTCCGTTACCTCATCGGTGCTGCAGTTCAATTATAAGGATTGCTGTATCAACATTCTCGATACTCCGGGACATCAGGATTTCTCGGAGGATACCTATCGTACCCTTATGGCTGCCGACTCGGCGGTAATGGTCATCGACGCTGCTAAGGGTGTCGAAAATCAGACAAGAAAGCTTTTCAAAGTCTGTGTAATGCGTCATATTCCCATTTTCACATTTATCAATAAAATGGACAGAGAAGCGAAAAATCCCTTTGATCTGCTTGACCAGATCGAAAATGAACTTGGTATCAAAACATTTCCCGTAAACTGGCCTATCGGCTGCGGACGTGATTTCAAGGGTGTTTACGACAGAATGAAGCATCACATAGTATCGTTTAAGGCTAACGGCGGACATCACGCTGTTGAGGCTTCCGAGGTTGATCTTTCCGACGAAAAGCTGGACGAGCTTATCGGTTCCGAAAATCGGCAGACCTTATTCGATGATATTGAACTGCTGGACGGTGCAAGCTATGAATTTGACATTGATGCAGTAAACAGGGGAGAGCTTTCACCCGTATTTTTCGGTTCCGCACTGACAAACTTCGGCGTTGAACCTTTCCTTGAGGACTTTATTAAGATGACAACTCCGCCTCTGCCAAGAATGTCCTCCGAGGGGGAGATAAGCCCTTATGATGACGATTTTTCTGCATTTGTATTCAAAATTCAGGCAAATATGAATAAGGCTCACAGGGACAGACTTACATTTATGAGAATATGCTCAGGCCGCTTTGACAGAGATATGGAGGTATATCACGTTCAGGGTGATAAAAAGCTGCGTCTTTCTCAGCCTCAGCAGATAATGGCACAGGAGAGGGAGATAATCAACGAGGCATATGCGGGAGATATTATCGGTGTTTTTGACCCGGGAATTTTCTCTATCGGCGACACTGTTTGTGCTCCGGGACGTAAAATAGCATATGAAGGAATACCTACCTTTGCCCCCGAGCATTTTGCAAGGATACGTCAGAAGGACACGTTAAAGAGAAAGCAGTTTGTCAAGGGAACAACTCAAATAGCCCAGGAGGGTGCAATTCAGATATTCCGTGAGCCTTTTTCGGGAATGGAAGAGGTTATTGTGGGCGTTGTAGGCGTGCTTCAGTTTGAGGTTTTGGAATATCGTCTGAAAAATGAGTATAACGTTGACATTATCCGAGAGGGACTTCCTTATCAGTATATAAGATGGATAGAAAATAAGGATATTGACGTAAAGAGCCTTAATCTCAGCTCCGATACAAAAATAGTACAGGACTTCAAGGACAATTTCCTGCTGATATTCACCAGCGAATGGAATATCCGCTGGGCACTTGAAAAGAACGAGGGACTTGTGCTTTCCGAGTTTAACAGAGATTAATACTAAACACCCATTAATCACGGGAATCTCTCGGCGTAAAAAACCATAAACGCAAGTTTTTTACGCCGATTTCTTCTCCGTGATTTAAAAGGTGTTTAGTATAATATTTTACATTGCAATATTTCCGCCGATGGATTTTTCTGTCGGCGGATTTTTTGGTCTAACACCGATAATTATCGCATAGAATTTTCATATAAAGGCTGTGGGAGTGATAAAATTATGGACACGTCAAGCTATGATAAGGTAATAGGATTTATGCCGGACAGGCTGAAAAAATCATTGGAAAGCGTTTCGTCGGACATAAAAGCCGATGCTTCGGAAATACGTCTGAGGGCGGGAAAGCCCGTTTCTCTGACGGCAGGCGGGAAGCAGCTGATAATTTCCGAGCACGGCGGCGTGACCCGTTCTTCTCAGGCGGGAATTATCCCAACGGAAAATGAACTTGCTGCTGCTTTTGAAACCATCTGCCGAAGCTCGGTTCATTGCTTTAAGCGTGAGATAAGTCTGGGATTTGTAACGTTGAAGGGCGGGCATCGTGTGGGTTTCTGCGGTACTGCGGTCCACAGTGCTGACGGAAACTTGGGGATAAATCATATCTCGGGAATGAACTATCGAATTGCACGGCAGATGATAGGTGCAGCGGACGAGCTTGCGGGCTATCTCCCGAAAAACGGCGGATTGCTTATAGCAGGAGCACCGTTAAGCGGTAAAACTACATATCTTCGTGATCTGTGCAGAATTCTCGGAAACAAGCATAAGGTCGCACTTGTTGATGACACCGGCGAAATGGCTGCTGTTTACAGAAATGAACCGCAAAATTCCGTTGGTATTTTCACCGATATTCTTACGGGATATGGCAAGGCGAAGGGTTTGGAAACCGCCGTGCGGGTGTTATCGCCCGAATACATAATCTGCGATGAGATAGGCAGCCGTGAGGACTGCGAAGCAATAGAATCGGCAGCAAACAGCGGTGTAGTATTCATTGCGGCTGTTCATGCAGGAGATTTGCGGGAGCTTATGTCGAAGCCGAATATCCGTCCGCTGATAGAAATGGGGATATTCACTAGGGCTGTGTTTCTCGAAAACTGCCGTCTTAGGTCGGTTTCGGATATATTGAATAAAAAGGAGGTATACAATAATGGTCAAGCTTGCGGGAACGGTAATGGTGGCTGCAGCGTCACTTGCGGCGGGGGCATATCTGTCGGACAATGCACGAAAGCGTCTGACACAGCTGAGAGCATCGGAAAGCTTAACGGCAATGCTGATATTAAGTTTTCGGTACAGCGGACTTGACGTATTTGAAGCCTGCGGGCGGCTTGCTTCGGAAAGCTCTCTTTCCTCTCTGGGATTTCTTTCGAAGCTTGCGGAGGCTGATTATTCCGATATAATACCGTTCGGTGAAAGATGGAAAAAATCGGTGTCCGATTGGAAGGAATGCAGGCTTGACAATGAAGAAAGGGAGCTGCTGCTTTCGGTAGGAGATTTCCTCGGGAAAACCGATCTGGACGGTCAGATAATGTCCCTGGAAGCCTTGCGGGAACGATTTCGTGAAAGAATAGCACATCTCGTTCCCGAAACGGAAAAGAGGGTAAAGCTCTGTACCTCGCTGTCTGTGCTTTTCGGTGCGGCTGTTTTGCTGATGATTTATTAGGAAATACCTCTAAACACGTCACTTGTGAAGTGAATTAAAATGATGAATTATCGGTGTTTCTTTAGGAGTAATTATGGAGATAGATATAATTTTTAAGGTAGCAGGCATCGGGATAATCGTTGCGGTGCTCAATCTGCTTCTGAAAAAAGCGGATAGAGAGGAACAGGCTATGATGACTACCCTTGCAGGTCTGATAGTCGTCCTGATGATGCTGATAACAGAGATCTCGGAGCTTTTCGATGAAGTGAAAAGCGTGTTCGGCTTCTGATGACAGCAGTATCGGCGGCAGGGATCTGCATTACGGCGGCGATATTCTGCAAGGTATTCGACCGCTTCGGAAAGGAATACTCGGCAATGCTCTCGGCGGCAGTATCGGCAGCTGTCATGGGCTTTGCCGTCCTCAGCTTTTCGCCTGTGGCAGCAGCTGCGGAGGAACTGATGGAAAGGTCGGGGGCAGATGCTGAGTATATTGGGATAATGTTTCGGTCAGCGGGGATATGCTGCATCACTCAGCTGGCGGGCAATATCTGCCGTGACTGCGGCGAAAGCAATCTCGCTTCTCAGGCAGAGCTTTGCGGACGAGCTATGCTGGCGGTCAATGCTCTGCCGCTGTTCACCGAGGTAATAAAGATAGCGGACAGGCTGCTGTCTGCATAAAAAAGGAGTGCGAAAATGAAGGCATTGATAGCTTCGGCTGCAATTCTGTTATCACTGATATGTTGTCCGATAAACTGCTCGGCGGAAAGCTTTTCTGTTCCGTCAAGCTCGGAAATTCTTGAGGATCTGGGCGGGGACAGGCTTGATGAAAATCTGACGGATGACGCCGAGAATTTTATGGACGAGCATAACATATCTCCCGATGATCCCGTAAATTCCGTAAAAATGACGCCCAATGATATTCTGGACTATATTGCGGATGTGTTTGGGGACAGGCTTTCTGCCGTTCCGAAGCTTGCCGGGAGGCTTGCAGCGGCTATTGCTGTTTCAGCCGCTGCGACAGCTATGAGCAAGGGCGTTACCGATAGATCGGTGGCTGCGGTCTATGGGACAACAGCTTCTCTTATCTGCGTTATGATAGTTATGCCGTCTGTTGGCAGCTGTCTTGATAATTGCTTTTTGACCCTTGAACAGGGCGGACATTTTATGATAGCATATGCTCCCGTGTTTGCGGCAATTTCGGCGGCGGGCGGGGGTATCACGTCCTCAACCTTATACAGTGCGGCTATAATAGGTGCGGCTCAGGTGTCGGTCGAATTGTCCAAAAATATTCTCCAGCCGCTGCTTTCGGTAATGCTTGCTCTTGGGATAGCAGAGGGTGTCAATCCCGATTTTGCAATGTCGGGCTTTACCTCCTGCATAAAAAAGTTTGTGACATTTGCCGTTTCGCTGATAATGACGGTGTTTACCGCTCTTATTTCACTTCAAAGCTTTGCGGGAACGTCCGCTGACACGGCGGCTGCAAAGGCTGTAAAGCTTGCTGCATCAAACTTTATCCCCGTTGTGGGCGGTGCTGTTTCCGACGCTTACGGGACGGTCAAGGCAAGCTTTGGTGTTTTGCGTTCGGGCGTGGGCATCTTTGGGATAATAGCAGTCTGCGTTATGGTGCTTCCTCCGCTGGTAGAAGCAGCAGTGTTCCGAATGGTGCTTATGCTTGCTTCGGCAGCAGCTTCGATGTTCGACTGCGGACCCGTTAAGGCGTTTCTTTCGGCTGCAGATGATGTTATGTCGCTTATTTTCAGTATTCTTATGTCATTTTCGGTTATGTTTGTTGTTTCAACGGCAGTGGTACTGTCAGCGGGAATTTCCCTGGCGGGGGGCGGCTGATATGGAAACGGTAAGATCTGCCGCTGCTGCGGTCTGCTTTCTCGGGACGGCATTTTCGATAATCGGCTGCTTTCTTCCTGCCGAAAAATTCAAGTCCGAATTCAAGCTGATTTTTTCGCTGCTTATGATAGTAATTATTGCAAAACCGTTTATTTCGGGAGATATTGATATTGCCGAAAATAAAGATGAAGTTGTTCAGACACAAGCTGTTGTTGATGACAGCGTTCGATACGGTGAGGAGCTTATCAGGCGGTCGGTCTGTGCAAATATTTCGGCAAATATCGAAAGGCTTTGTTCGGATAAAAATATTGACGCTCAAATATCCGCCGATGTTAATATTTCCGAGGATGGCAGCATATCTATTAACAGGATAGATATTCAAGCATCCGACGAAAGCTCGGCTTCGGCGGCGGAAAAGCTTATCCGAAGCGAGATACCCGGGGAATATGAAATAACTGCGGGAGTTGAATCAGAAGATGAATAAAATTCTTTCAAAGCTGGAGGCTGTTTTCGGCAGGGATAAGCTTATAAAAGCTGCCGTTTTTCTCGGTATTATCGGCGTGATACTTATCGTGTGCTGCGACAGTCCGCCTAAAACTCAGCCGTCTGTGGAAACAGCGGCATTTACCGAGGAAACCGAACGCTTCCGATGCGATACCGAGCAGCAGCTGAAAAATATTCTGTCTTCAATAAAGGGTGTCGGCAAGGCGGAGGTGATGCTGACAATCAGCACGACCGAGGAATATATCTACGCCGAAAAAACCGAGGAACGAAGAGAGGGGGATAACAAGCAGTCAAGGCAAACAGATTTTGAGATAATCGACAGCGGCGACAGGGACGAGGCACTTGTGAAAAAGGTCATCGTCCCACAGATAAGCGGCGTTGTTATTGTGTGCGAGGGAGGTGGAAACAGCAAAACTTGCGAGGCGGTCTATAAGTCGGTATCGACTGCTCTGGGCATACCGATAAGCAAAATCTATGTGGCTAAAATGAAATGAACAAGGAGAGATCTAAGTATGAAAAAGCTCAATCTTATAATTGGAAAGAAGCATATTATTCTTGCCTGCCTTTCGCTTATACTCGGTCTGGCGGTATATATGAATTACGCATTTGCTTCGGCGGGCGATGAGCTGGCACTGGAAAGCTCTGCAAATTACGGCGATGCTGAATTTGTAAGCTCTGACGGCGAAAACGACTATTTCGCTCAGGCACGTCTTACAAGAATGACTTCACGGGACGAAGCTGTTCAAACGCTTAAAGCAATTATGGGCGGCGGCGATCTTACCGATGAGGAAGCTGCCGCGAAAACCGTTGAAGCGGTGTCACTGTCCAAGCTGGTGGAAAGTGAGAGCAAGGTAGAATCTCTGATAAAAGCTCAGGGCTTTGAGGACTGTGTAGTATATCTGGACGGCACTACGGCAAGCGTTGTGGTAAAGTCGGAGGGGCTTGTTCCTTCGGAAGCCGCACAGATCAAGGACATTGTTGTGGAGGAAGCTTCGGTTACTTCAGAAAATATTAGAATTTTTGAGGTAAAGTAGTTGTGCAAATCAGAATTTTGTGATATAATAACTATATATGTATCTTTGAGGTGCGAATTTGGCGGTGTTTGAAACAATTCTGAAATTTATCCGCCAGATACTTACAATATATTGCAAAATTCATTAAGAATGGACGGTGCCGCAATAAAAGCGGTACCGTACCGAAGGAGTCGATGAAAATGAGCAAAGAAAATCTGAACGAAACTTCCGAGAACATTCTCAGGGTTTCAGCGGACGTTATTTCGGGTATCGCTGCCACCGCCGCAAAAGAAATCGGCGGTGTTGCGGCGGTCAGTACGAAAGGGAGAAGCTTAAAGCATTTGATAGTTGCAGACAAGCATTCTGAGGACATTAAGGTGAAATTCAGCGACGGAGTACTTGAAATTTCCGTTGGAATAATTGTCAAAGCAGGTACTCAGGTGAAAAAGTGTGCCGATGCCGTTCAGAACAAGGTCAAGCAGGACGTTCAGGATATGACGGGTATTACGGTATCCAAGGTTAACGTTTCCGTCGAAGATGTGGTATTTTCCGATATTGCATAAAAGCAGGCTCTTTGCAAGGGCTTGCTTTGCACTGTCAAAAGGAATTTTAGAACTAAAGGAGAAGCAAAATTATGAAAAGAAGAAAATCAAGAGAAGCTGCATTTATTCTGCTTTTTGAGAATTCATTCAGAAACGAGGATCCCGAGGATATTATCGGTGCCGCAATGGAATCGGAGCTTTTCGATTTCGGTGAAAGCGACAAGGATAGTGCTGTTATTTTCGCTGATGCCGAGGATATTTTCAAGGGCGTTTGGGAAAAGAAGGACGAGCTTGACAAGATCATCGAGGGTTACAGCGATAAAAGGCAGTTTTCCAGAATTCCGAAGGCATCTGTCGCAATTCTTGAAATTGCCATTTATGAAAGCCTTTACAACGATCTTGTGCCTGTAAATGTTGCGATAAACGAAGCGGTGCTGCTTGCGAAAAAATTTGCTATGGAGCCTGATGTACAGTTTGTAAATGGTGTTCTCGGAACATTTTCTTCCGATATTGCAAAGAAGGAAAGCGGCAAATGAGGTGCTATCTCGGGGTAGATACCAGCAACTACACAACCTCTGCGGCTCTGTATTTTCCCGATAACGGACAGGTCTTGCAGAAGAAAATGCTGCTTCCCGTGAAGCCGGGAGAAAAGGGTCTGCGGCAGAGTGACGCTGTTTTTCATCACACCGTACAGCTGCCGAAGATCATCGGAGAGCTGTTTTCGGAAGCGGACAAGCCTGAGATATGCGGGATAGGAGTTTCCGAAAAGCCCAGAAATGCTGAGGGGTCGTATATGCCCTGCTTCCTTTGCGGAACGGGTCTTGCCGAGTCGCTGTCGGCAGTTATGAATGTACCTATGCATAAGACCTCCCATCAGACGGGACATATTCTTGCAGCACTTTTTTCTGCGGGACGGTTTGATCTTATCGGCAAACAGTTTATAGCATTCCACGTCAGCGGCGGAACTACCGACTGCCTGCTGTGCGAGCCCGACGATGAAAATATCATTCGCATCTGTGAACTGTCAACCTCTCTCGATTTAAAGGCGGGACAGGCTGTGGACAGGTGCGGAGTTATGCTGGGACTTAAATTCCCATGCGGTGCCGAGCTGGAGAAGCTTGCCGAAAAAAGCGAGCGTACTTATAAAATCAAAACAAAGCTGCGGGACGGCTGCTGTTCTCTTTCGGGAGTTGAGAATAAATGTGCCGATATGCTTTCAAAGGGCGAACCTGCGGAGGATATTGCAAGGTTTTGTCTGGAGAGCGTGCTGTCGGCAATAGAGGCAATGACGGAATATGCACTTCTGAAAAATCCCGGCAGTAATATTGTATATGCAGGCGGTGTTATGTCCGACAAAATAATACGCCAAAGGCTGGAAAGCCGCTTCGGTGCTTCATTTGCCGCTCCCGAATTTTCCTGCGACAATGCGGCGGGAACGGCGATATATGCCGCATTATCTGAGAAAGGCGGTGCTGTGAAATGAGCAGTATTCTTACTGTTTCTCAGCTTAACAGATATATCTCTTTTAAGCTTAAGGAGGATATTAAGCTTCGTGGTATCCTTGTACGGGGAGAAATCTCGGGCTTTACAAATCATTATAAAACGGGACATTTCTATTTTACCTTAAAGGACAAGGATTCGGCTGTGAAAGCCGTTATGTTCAACAGCTTTGCTTCAAGGCTGAAATTTATGCCCGAAAACGGAATGTCCGTAACGGTAACGGGAAGCGTTCAAGTCTTTGAACGTGACGGAGTATATCAGCTTTATGTTACCGATATTCAGCCTGATGGTGCAGGTGCACTGTTCGTTGCCTTTGAGCAGCTTAAGGACAAGCTTATGAAGGAAGGGCTTTTTGATGAAGCTCACAAGAAGCAGCTGCCTGCATATCCTAAAAAAATAGGAATTGTGACCTCCTTTGGAGCAGCTGCACTTCAGGATATGCTGAATATTATTTCCAGGCGTTATCCGATCGCTGAGGTAACGGTTTTCGGGGCTGCCGTTCAGGGAGATACAGCTCCCGAGTCGGTTAGCACAGCTGTTAAATATGCCGACTGCTGTGGGCTTGACCTTATCATTGTCGGCAGGGGAGGCGGCTCGGCAGAGGATCTTTTCTGCTTTAATTCCGAGAAAATAGCACGGGCTGTTTACGAATGTGAAACTCCCGTTATATCCGCTGTCGGACACGAAACGGACACCACCATAATTGATTTTGTTTCCGATCTGAGAGCACCGACGCCATCGGCGGCGGCAGAGCTTGCTGTTCCCGATATTTCTGTTTTGCGAGCTGCTGTTGACGGATATAAAAGAAAGTTATCCGAGACATTTTCCGATCATCTTGACAGGCTTTACTATGAAACGGACAAGCGTTTTAGGACATTGGCTGCTCATTCTCCGTATGCAGTTCTCGAAAAAAATGAAAAGATACTTTCTATAACGGAAAAGAGGTTATCGGCGTCATTCAAAGGCTGCTTCGGAGCATATGAAAGAAGACTTGCTTCGGCAGCGGAACGCCTTGAACTTGTAAGTCCTCTCGGAATTATGTTAAAGGGTTATGCTCTTGTTTATTCCGAAAATGATAAAATGATAAAAAGCAAGGCAGACGCTGTCAATGGCGGAAAAATAAAGATACGCTTTTCAGACGGCTGTGTTGATGCGGAAATAATACAAACGGAAGATTAAAAGGAGTTGTATAATAGATGTCTTTTGAAAAATCTATCGGCAGGATCGACGAGATAATAGCATTGCTTGAAAATGGTGATCTCCCGCTTGAAAAGGCGGTGGAGCTTTATACCGAGGGCGTTGCCGCAGCGGCTGAGTGCAAGAAGCAGCTTGACGGTGCAAAGCTTAAGCTTAGTATGATAAATCCCGAAACAGGTGAAATTACAAATGGCGGAACCGGGGAAGGCTAATATGACCGATAATAACAACTCTCGACTTTTGGAATACACTGAGCTCATTAATCGTCGGCTTTCGGAGATAAACGAAATGCT
This sequence comes from uncultured Ruminococcus sp., assembly GCA_964540575.1. Classification (GTDB taxonomy): domain Bacteria; phylum Bacillota; class Clostridia; order Oscillospirales; family Ruminococcaceae; genus UMGS1889. The sequence continues at coordinate 97,831 of CAZINI010000005.1, read as the reverse complement.
GCATATTTCGGGTGGAAACGGCATAGTATCCGAGAACTGTGCTGATGCTGTGTGGTGGTCGCTTTCATCGGGAGGAAAGCGGATACGCCCCATATTGACTATGGAATTTTGCCGTGTTTGCGGAGGTTTGCCCGAAAACGCTGTTGACGCTGCCGCCGCTGTGGAGATGATACACACCTATTCTCTTATACACGACGACCTGCCTTGTATGGACAATGACGATTTCCGTCGGGGACGGCTTTCCTGTCATAAGAAATTCGGTGAGGCATTCGGACTGCTTGCGGGAGATACCTTGCTTACTCACGCTTTTTCCGTTGCTGCAAACAGCCGCTTTTTATCGGACGGACAAAAGGCTGAGATCGTAAGCAGGATTTCGGGATATGCAGGCATCGGCGGAATGATAGGCGGTCAGGTTCTGGATCTTTCCTATGAAAACGGCGGCTGCAATGATATTTTATCGCTTACAAAAATGTATTCCAAGAAAACGGGTGCACTGCTGAAATGTGCTTGTGAGATAGGCTGCATTTCAGCTGATGGCGACAGCAAAAAACGTGCAGCTGCCTGTGAATTTGCGGAAAATCTGGGAATTGCTTTTCAGATAACCGATGACATTCTGGATGTTACTCAGACGACCGAGGAATTGGGAAAGCCGGCAGGAAGCGATGAAAAGCAGCATAAAACGACCTTCGTTTCGCTGAAAGGTCTTGATTATGCCCGTGTCGCTGCTGCGGAATACACCGAAAAAGCATTAAAAGCTTTAGAGGAATTTGATGACAGGGACTTCCTTGTTGATCTGACAAGTTATCTTCTTAATAGAAAGAATTGAGGTAATATTAATGGCATTTTCGTACAACTATGTTCTTGCATGCGGAGTTGTCAGCTGGGCGGCTGCACAGCTGATAAAGACCCTGCTTTACACATTCACTCGCCATACGTTCAGGGCGGAAAGACTTATCGGCTCGGGAGGAATGCCAAGCTCACATTCTGCTCTTGTGACCTCTGCACTTGTGGCAACCGGTATACACAATGGAGTTGAATCTACCGAGTTTGCTTTGGCGTTTATTTTGGCTATGATAGTTATGTACGATGCTATGGGCGTTCGCAGGGCAGCGGGACTTCACGCTCAGGAAATAAATCGTATGAACAGGCTCTTTGACTTCAAATTCAAGGATCTTATCGATACGGAAAGCGAAGAAAGCAGCAAAAAGCGTAAAGAATTGAAAGAGTTCCTGGGACACAATCCGCTGGAGGTTTTTGTCGGTGCTGTGCTCGGAGTTATTATTGCTTTGGTAATGCCGAGGTAAGTTATGATGGACAGGAAAAAAATAAAGCTTTCGGATCTGAAAATGCTGCCGTCCGATGTGAAAAAACTCTCTTATTCCGAATGTGATGAGCTGTGCCGTGACATCAGAAAAACCATTATAAAAACGGTCATGAAAAACGGCGGTCATCTTTCATCAAATCTCGGTACTGTTGAACTGATAGTTGCAATGCATCGGGTTTTCGATTCTCCCAAGGACAGATTTGTTTTCGATGTCGGGCATCAGGCATATACTCATAAGCTGCTCACTGGACGTCTGGGCAAATTCCAAGAGCTTAGAAAAGAAAATGGACTTTCTGGATTTACACGTCCATCCGAATCGGAACATGACGCTTTTATCAGCGGACACAGCAGCACTTCAATTTCCGCTGCTTTGGGAATGGCTGAGGCTATGCGTCTGAACGGCGATAATACCCACCATGCGATCGCAGTTATCGGGGACGGTGCATTTACAGGCGGTATGGCATATGAGGGACTTAACAATGCAGGCAAAAGCAAGGCAAAGCTGATCGTTATCCTCAATCACAATGATATGTCCATTTCCAAAAACGTGGGTGCACTGGCAAAATATCTCACAAAAATCAGAGGAAATTCCAGCTATTTGTCTGCAAAGAAAAAAGTCGAAAAGGTGCTTGACGGCATTCCCGTAGGCGGAAAGCCGATAAAACAGCTTGTGCGAAATTCTAAGTCGCTACTTAAGGGGATTGTGTACCAGTCAACAATGTTCGAGGAGTTTGGATTTGCCTATCTTGGACCTGTGAATGGTCATAATATCCGGGAGCTTGAGGAAGTTTTGAATAGTGCAAAGCGTATAGACAAGCCTGTTTTTATCCATGTAAACACCGTAAAGGGAAAGGGCTTCAAGCCTGCCGAAAATAATCCCGGTGCATTTCACGGAGTGCCCGTAAAGGCGTATATTAATAAAGACCCCGACTTTATTTCTGAGGATAGCTTCTCGGCGGAATTCGGACGTCATCTGAATACGCTTGCGAAAAGCGATGACAGGATATGTGCGGTCACAGCCGCTATGAAATACGGTACGGGACTGCAATATTTTGCTTCCGAACACAGTGACAGATTTTTCGATGTTGGCATTGCCGAGCAACACGCTGTGACCTTTTCCAGCGGGCTTGCACGTTCGGGAAAAATACCCGTATTTGCGGTGTATTCAAGCTTTATTCAGCGTTCCTTCGATCAGCTGGTCCACGACTGTTCCATTGAGCCTGCACACGTCGTTTTTGGTATTGACAGGGCGGGAATAGTGGGCGAGGACGGCGAAACTCATCAGGGAATTTTTGATGTTCCGATGCTTAGCTGTATACCCGGAATGACTATTTTTTCGCCGTCCTGTTATGAGGAGCTTAGGCTTTGCTTGACCGAGGCGATATATGAATGTGATGGTCCTGCCGCCGTGCGTTATCCAAGAGGAAGCGACAACTCGGATTTCGACAAAAGCAAGCTTAATTGTGATTATACTCTTTTCGGCAGAGAAAGCAGTGTTCTCGCTGTAACTTACGGACGTATTTGGGACAATCTTTATAAGGCATACGTCAGCTGCGGCGGATTTGATATATTAAAGCTTACACGGATATATCCCATAAGCGATGAAGTTATAAAAATATGCAGGGGATATAAGGAAATCGTATTTTTTGAGGAAGGCATTAAAAACGGCGGCATTGGAATGCTGCTTGCGGCTCGGCTTTCCGAATACGGAATTCCCGTTAAGATAATCGCTGCTGAAAGCTTCGTAAAACAGGCAGCAGTTTCATCTGCACTTGCAAAGCTGGGACTGGATACGGAAGAAATGATAAAAACACTCGGAAGAGAGGATAGCTAAGTGCGTCTTGATTTATTTACCGTGGAAAACGGACTTATAAAGAGCCGTGAACGGGCAAAGGAAATGATAAAAGGCGGCAATGTCACCGTTAATGGGAAGGTCGTTACAAAGGCTTCTCTAGATATAAATAACGGCGACAGGGTCGAGATAACAGGCGGCGAACTTCAATATGTGGGAAGAGGCGGCCTGAAGCTGGAAGCGGCGATAAATGCGTTCAATATCGTCCTTGACGGTCTTGTATGTGTTGATGTTGGTGCGTCCACAGGCGGATTTACCGATTGTATGCTGAAAAACAAGGCTGCAAAGGTATATGCCGTTGATGTAGGACACGGTCAGCTTGACGAGTCACTTCGTGCGGACAGCAGAGTTGTCAATATGGAGAAAACCAACATAAAAGACGTATCTGCCGAGTTTTTCGGAGATAATATCGGCTTTGTGTCGGCTGACGTTTCCTTTATTTCCATAACACAGATATTTCCGAAAATTGCCGAGATACTCAGCGGGGAATATGCTGTTGTGCTTATCAAGCCTCAGTTTGAAGCGGGACGGTCAAATATCGGAAAAAACGGAATTGTCAAGGATAAAAAGGTGCATTGTTCGGTGATAAAACAGGTTTCCGTTTCCGCTGCCGAAAACGGTTTATCATCAGTCGGATTTATTCCGTCACCCATAACGGGCGGCGACGGAAATATCGAATATCTGCTGTATCTCAGAAAAATGCCGTTGGGCGAAGCAGCCGAACAGCTTACTCAGGAAAAAATCAAGGAAGTAACAAACAGTGCTTTTTCAATGAAGAAAAACGGCTGAACGCTCACAGTTCCCGAAAGGAAGCTTTAGTATGAAAATTGCTTTATACCCAAATTTCGATAAATCAAATGCACTTGCTTGTGCTTTGTCCTGTGCTGAAATTCTTCATAAATGCGGGGCGGAGGTTTTTGTAAGGGAAAGCCACAAGGAACAGTTTTCCGATGCAGATTTTGTAAAGGTCGGGAAAATGTCGGAGATAGCGTCCGAGTGTGATGTTATTATTGCTATCGGCGGCGATGGGACTATCCTAAAATGCTCGGGATATGCAGCGAAAAACGGCAAACCATTGCTGGGGATAAACACGGGAAGATTGGGATTTATGGCTTCCGTCGAACGGGACGAGCTTCACAAGCTGGAACGGCTTTTCACCGGTGAATACTCCACTCAGGAGCGTATGATGATAGATGTCATTCATCACCATAACGGAGAAAATGACCGATTTACAGCACTCAACGATGTCATAGCCGCAAGAATATTTTCCCGAATCGCCGATTTTACTGTTTCCATAAACGGCAGGGTCATAAGCAATATGCGGTCGGACGGTGTTGTTTTTTCCACTCCCACAGGTTCAACGGCATATGCACTTTCCGCAGGTGGTCCGATAATCGAACCGACACTTTCCTGCATTGAGTTTGCATCGGTATGTCCTCATTCGCTGTGGTCAAGGCCCATGCTTATCGATCCGTCCAACATTATTGAAGTCGAGCATTGCTCAGAGGACGTTTTTTTCTCGGTGGACGGTTCTCGTGAGATACATTTTGATAAGTCGGATAAGCTTGAAATAATGCGTTCCGACAGTGTTTTAAAGCTTATCGGTATCGACGGCGGAAGCTTTTACGATGCTGTAAATATGAAGCTAATGCGTTCGCTGAAATAGACAGACAAGGAGATTTTTCAATGAAAAAACAAAGGCAGAAGAAGATTTTAGAGCTTATAGAAAAATACGAGATAGACACTCAGGAAACTCTCAAGGAGTATCTGGAAAAGGAAAATATCATAGTTACTCAGGCAACTCTTTCAAGGGATATTAATGAGTTGGACTTGATAAAAACCATTCCCGAAAACGGAAAATGCAGATATGCCCTTCCCGTGAAAAATCACTATGATTTTCCGATGATATTCAGTAATTCGGTCATCGGGATAGATTATGCGATAAATACCGTAGTCGTTAAATGCCACGCTGGAATGGCTCAGGCGGCGTGTATGACACTTGATAAAATGGATTATTCCAAAATAGTCGGCACACTTGCGGGCGACGATACCATATTTATCCTTATGAGGACGGAATCGGATGCTGCAGATTTTGCCGATGAGCTTAAGGATGCTCTTCTTAAATCCATTCAAAATCACGGGGCAGACAGATTTTGAGTATTTACTGAAAAAATTTGAGGATGGTAACCAATATGCTGTATGAACTGGATATTGAAAATCTTGCGGTCATAAAAAATGCCGTTATACCTTTTTCGGAAAATTTCAATGTTTTCACCGGTGAAACGGGTGCGGGAAAATCTATTCTTATCGGTGGTATAAATGCTGTTCTCGGTCAGAGGATAACGAAGGATATTGTCCGTACAGGCTGCAAAAAAGCTGTTGTGAATGCAAGATTTACCAAGCTTCCCGAGGCTGCCGTCAGAAAGCTTGACGAGTTTGGAATATCTCACGAAAATGACGAGATAACAGTTACAAGAGAGATAATGGCGGACGGCGGAAGCGTTGCAAGGATAAATTCAAAGGCTGCCGCAGTTTCTGTGCTTCGTGAGATCGGGGAAACGCTGATAAACATTCACGGTCAGCACGACAATCAGACGCTGCTTTCACCCGAAAAGCATATTGAGATACTTGACAGCTACGGCGAACTGCAAGGCGAGATAAACGAGTACAGAGAATGCTTCCGTCAGCTTCAGGACACTGCCAGAAAAATCAAAAAGCTTGCACTTCTCGAACGTGAAAAAACAGATCGTGCTGAGATTTTGCGAAGAAAAATTGCCGATATTGAGGAAATTTCTCCGGAACCCGGAGAGGACGAGCGTATAGAAAAGGAGTACTCCGTTGCAAAAGAAAGCGACCGTATTCTCAGTGCTCTCAGTAAGGCACAGCTTATACTTGCCGGTGATGATGACAGCGATGGAATGGCTTCACGATTACAGGAGGCACAGGCAGAAATATCAAATTTTTCCGATGTTATGGCAGAGCTCAGCAGCATTGGAGAACGGCTTACAAACGCTTCCATCGAAATAGATGATATTGCCTCGGAAATATCCCATCTTTCCGATAAGATCGACCTTGACGAGGAACGATTTGAATATCTCAGCAGACGAAGAGAGCAGCTTAATTCCATCAAGCGAAAATACGGTCCCGAACTGTCTGACGTTCTTTCTATGTATGAAAATGCAAAAACAGAGCTTGCAGCGATAGAAAGTTCATCGGACGAAATAGTCCGTCTTAAAGCGGAAAAGGAGCAGCTTCTGAACAGCGTTTCCGCAAAAGCAAGAGATCTGTCGTTTCATCGTGAGGAGATCGCCGTAAGATTTATTGCAGAGGTGCAGGCGGAGCTTAAATTCCTTGATATGCCAAATGTTCGGCTTGCAGTCGAAAACAAAAAAGGCAAGCTTACCCTGAACGGTGTAGATAATCCGGAACTGCTTATTTCAGCAAATCCCGGTGAGCCGCCAAAGCCTATTTCAAAGATTGCATCGGGCGGTGAGCTTTCAAGAATAATGCTTGCTCTTAAAGCGGTAATTGCAGATAAAGACGACATTCCTACTTTGATTTTTGATGAAATTGATACGGGTGTCAGCGGAAGGGCGGCACAAAAGATAGGCGTTAAGCTCAGCGAAATATCAAAGCTTCGTCAGGTCATATGCGTTACACATCTTACACAGCTGGCGGTTTACGGAGATAATCATCTGCTCATCGAAAAAAATGTTGACGACGGCAGAACATATACAACAGTAAAGCAGCTTGATTTTGAGGGACGCAAAAGGGAAATAGCAAGAATTATCGGCGGTGACAGCGTAACAGAGCTGACCCTGGAAAATGCTGAGCAGCTGCTTTTAAATATTGAGAATAACAAATCGGAATAAGTTATGGAGGTAACTCAAATGAAATGCTTTCTTGTAGACTATGAAAATGTAAATTCGGCGGGACTTGTGGGAATAAATAAGATCGACAAGGACGATCTCGTAATGATATTTTACAGCGATAATGCCAATACCGTTACCTTTGCGGCAATGGATCTTATCAGAAGATCTCCCGCTGACATCAGAAGATATAAGCTTAAGCATACCTCTGCAAATGCCGCTGATTTTCAGGTCTGCACCTATCTCGGTTATCTTATGGGAATGGCGGAGGCTACCGATATTTTCATTATCAGCAAGGACAGGGGATATATGTCCAGCCTTGAATTTTGCCGCTCCTGTCTGTCGGCTACGGGAAAGAATGTGGATATTTTCCCGAATATTCTTGATGCCTGCAACAGTGTTGCTACGGATTCGTCCATAGGAGTTACATATCCGGCAGCTGCTGCACAGAGTGAGGAGATGAAAATCGTTTCCGTATCAGAGCCGAAGTCCGAGGTGCAGCCTCAGCAGAATGCTGCTCCCGTAAAGCATTTTGAAGTTAATCATATAGTTGAAAGCCACGATGAAAAACCAATGGAACTGAAGATAATGACAGACGATCTGAGCGAAAAGCTGACCCCTAAAAAACAGCCTGCCGCTCCCGTTCAAAAGCAGGAAACGGCGGAAAAGAAGCAGCCGCAAAAGGTATCATCCGAAACGGTTTTGAACAGGGTAACAGTCCTTGTTTCCGATGCAGACGGAAATAAGCAGGATTCTGCCAAATACGCTCAGGTATGCAAAACAATTACCGATTCTATCGCAAAATCCATCGATAAGCACGATTTTTACATTCAGATGGTAAAGCAGTACGGTCAAAAAGCAGGCGTTTTCTATTATAATGCGATAAAAAAGGAATACTCAAATCTCAAGCTTTCCGTTTGACTTTTTCGGGATAATGTGATATAATTAATATTTACCGAATAGATTTTTCGTTATGGGAGATAGCAGCTTTTATGGATTTTCGTGATTATATCGATAAGGTGAGGACAAGATTTCAGCGTTCGGATTTTGCACCGCTTGCCTTTGTGCACAGCTATGGCTGTCAGCAGAACGTCAGTGATGGAGAGAAAATTCTCGGTATGCTTGCGGATATGGGCTGCGGTATAACCGATGACCGAACTGCTGCCGATATTATTATCCTAAACACCTGTGCTGTCCGTGAAAATGCGGAGGAAAAGGTTTTCGGAAATATAGGCGAGCTGAAACGGCTGAAGGAGCATAATCCAAACCTTATTATTGGGATATGCGGCTGTATGCCTCAGCAAAAGCACATTGTTGAGAGAATACGGCGTTCCTATAAATATGTGGATATTGTATTCGGGACATTTGCAATTGCGGATTTTCCAAAGCTGCTTTTTGAACATCTGGAAAGCCGCCGATTTATCGAGGACACCGAGGAAAGAAGCAGCGTTCCTACGGAGGGTATGCGTGTTATCCGAAGCTGTTCCTATAAGGCAAGCGTCCCTATAATGTATGGCTGCAACAATTTCTGCACCTATTGCATCGTTCCTTATGTACGAGGCCGTGAACACAGCCGTCTGCCCGAGGATATTCTGAGTGAAATAAAAGGGCTTGTTTCCGATGGCTGTAAGGAGATAATGCTTCTGGGTCAGAACGTCAATTCCTACGGCAAAAATCTGGACAATCCTATCAGTTTTTCCGAACTGCTTCGTCGTATAAACGATCTGGACGGGGATTTCAGAATTCGGTTTATGACATCCCACCCTAAGGACGTTACATTTGAGCTTATCGATACTATTTCCGAATGTGATAAAATATGCAAACATCTGCATCTGCCGCTTCAATCGGGCAGTGACCGCATTCTTAAGGCGATGAACAGACATTATAATCTGCAAAAATATATGGATACCGTAAACTATGCAAGAGAAAAAATGCCGCAGTTTTCCCTTTCTACCGACATAATAGTCGGATTTCCAAATGAAACCTACGAGGATTTTCTAATGACTTTGGATACGGTGAAAAAAGTCGGGTATGATAACATTTTCTCTTTCATTTATTCAAAGCGTAAGGGAACAAAAGCTGCAGAGCTGGAGGATAAAACCTCCGATGAAGATAAAAGCAAGTGGTTCAGGGAATTGCTTGAGGTTCAGCGGAATGTTGCCGAGGAGAATTACAAGCGTTTCAGCGGCAGGGTAATGACTGTTCTTTTTGACGGTGAAAGCAGACGCAGCGGTTATATTTCGGGCAAAAGCGATGAGTTCATCATTGTCGAAGCAAAAGGCGGCAGTGAGCTTATCGGTCAGATAAAAAAAGTGAAGATCACCTCCACCCGTTACTGGGCTGTTGAGGGTATAATCATAGATTAAATATTAGATTAAGGAGTTTTAAAAATGGATATTATAGCAAAGGCAAGAGAACTTGGAAAGCTTATTCAGCAGGACGAAAGATACACCGAGTATTACAGAGCAAAGGCTGTTTACGAGGGAGATGAAAAGCTCCAGCAGCTTATTCAGGAATTTAATCTTAAGCGTATGCAGCTGAACAGTGAAATGTCAAGATCCGAAAAAAACGGCGAGCTTCTCAACAAGCTTGACGATGAGATAAAGAGTCTTTACGGAACGATAATGGCTATGGACAGTATGGAAGCCTTCAATAAAGCAAAGGACGCTATGGACGGTCTGCTTTCACAGATAAACGTAATCATCACATATTCAGCAAACGGTGAGGATCCCGATACCTGCCCCTATGAGCAGCCCAGCTGCGGAGGTGACTGCGGTTCCTGCGGCGGCTGTCATTGATCGCTTATATGCTTCCCGTTTTGCAGGGAAAATCTCTCGGAGGTATTTCTGAATGGAAATAGATCGTAGTAAGCTTTCGCCGATGATGCAGCAGTATTTCGGCGTTAAGGATAAATATAAAAACCATATTCTTTTTTACAGGCTGGGCGATTTCTATGAGATGTTTTTTGAAGATGCTTTGACAGCTTCGAAGGTTCTCGAGCTTACCCTGACAGGACGGGACTGCGGTCTGGAGGAACGTGCACCTATGTGCGGCGTTCCTTTTCACAGTGCGGAGATATACATAAAAAAGCTTGTCGATGCAGGATTCAAGGTTGCAGTCTGCGAACAGCTCACCGACCCAAAGCTTTCAAAGGGTATTGTGGAAAGAGATGTTATCCGGGTAGTTACCCCGGGAACTCTCACCGAAAGCAATATGCTTGATGAAAGCAAGAACAACTATATTTGCTGCGTTTATGCGGCGGAAAAATCCATTTCTGTTTGCTTTGCGGATATTTCCACAGGTGAAGTGGATCTGTACACAAAGTCAGGCAAGGAAGCCGAGAATGGCATTATTAACGAGCTTTCCCGCTATCAGCCTGCGGAACTGCTGTTTAACAGTGCGTTTCTCGACTGCAAGGATATTCAAAGCTTTTTGAAAAATAAAATGAAGTGTATCGTTCAGCTTCTTGACGATATTTCTTTTTCGGTTTCAATGAAAAAAGAAGTGCTTCTCAAGCAGTTCAGTGCAGGAGAGCTTTGTGAGCTTGGTCTTGATGATGACAGTGATGAAAGCCGCTGCGTATGCGGACTGTTTGATTATATTGCAGACACGCAGAAGGCTCTTGTGGGACGTTTTACAGCTATTACAAAACATTCAGACAGCACCTTTATGGAGCTTGATCTTAATGCAAGACGAAATCTTGAGCTTACGGAAACTCTCCGCAGCAAAGAGAAAAAAGGCAGCCTGATGTGGGTGCTTGACTCTACAAAGACCTCAATGGGAAAGCGGCTTCTGCGTACCTATATTGAACAGCCGCTTGTTAAGCCTGCCATAATAATAAACCGTCTTGATGCGGTGGAGCAGCTTTGTAAAAACTCACTTATCCGTCAGGAGATCTCCGACAGCCTTGGAAAGGTCTATGACCTTGAACGTCTGATGACAAAGGTCATGTACCGTTCGGCTACACCGAGGGATCTGAAAGCATTGTCGCTGACTGCACTTGCGTTGCCGGAAATCAAGGAAAAGCTTTCGGGATTTTCATCTATACTTCTAAAAAATCTCAATAATGATATTGATGCCCTTGAAGATATTTCAAATCTTATAGAAAATGCCATTTCCGATGAGCCGCCGATAAGTGCAAAGGAAGGCGGAATTATCAAAGACGGTTTCAATGATGAGCTTGATGGGCTTCGGAAGATTATTTCGGGCGGCAAGGATATTATCACGGAGATAGAGCAGCGTGAAAGAGAAAAGACGGGAATAAAAAATCTCAAAATAAGCTACAATCGTGTTTTTGGTTATTATATCGAAGTTACAAAATCCTACTACGATCTTGTTCCCGAAAATTATATAAGAAAACAGACACTTGCAAACTGTGAGCGTTTCATCACCGAAGAATTGAAAAATGCTGAAAACACTATTCTCGGTGCAAATGATAAGGTGCTTACGCTTGAATATGATATTTTCTGTGAGGTAAGGGAATTTATTGCAACGCAGCTCGTTAAGGTTCAGACTACCGCTTCTGCTGTTGCGGCATTGGACGTGCTTTGCTCTTTTGCACAGGTTTCAATGAAAAATCTATATGTTAAACCTGAGATAGCAATTGACGGAGTTATTGACATACGGGACGGCCGTCACCCTGTTGTTGAGCTTGTTCTTGATGATGAGATGTATGTGCCGAATAATGTTTATCTCGATCAGAAGGCTAATCGAATGTCAATAATTACGGGTCCCAATATGTCCGGTAAATCCACATATATGCGTCAGACAGCTCTTATTGTACTGATGGCACAGATGGGCTGCTTCGTACCGGCGTCCTATGCTCACATTTCCATAACGGATAAAATATTTACACGAGTTGGAGCCTCCGACGATCTGACAGCGGGGCAGTCTACCTTTATGGTGGAAATGAGCGAGGTCGCAGATATTTTGAAGCACGCCACCAAAAACAGCCTTGTCGTTCTCGATGAGGTCGGACGGGGCACCTCCACATTCGACGGAATAAGCATTGCCACGGCGGTTGCGGAGTATATTGCAAACACGAGGATACTCGGCTGCAAGACCCTTTTTGCAACACATTATCACGAGCTTATCAATTTGGAAAATGAAATTGACGGAGTAAAGAATTTCAGTATTGCCGTGAAAAAAAGGGGCGACGATATTAAATTCTTGCGTAAAATAGTTCCGGGTGGTATCGACGACAGCTACGGTATCGAGGTCGCAAAGCTTGCCGGATTGCCGTCAAAGGTGACTTCAAGAGCAAAGCAGCTGCTTGCGGAAATGGAAGCTGCCAAGGCTGCCGCTCCCAAGCCTTCCGAGGACGATGGTCAGATAAGCTTTGGTGCAATTGATGAAAGCAGAATTATAGACAGGCTGAGAAAAACAAATCCCGATGAGCTTTCCGATGAGGACGCAAAGTATCTGTTAATAGAACTTGTTGATATGCTGAAATAGGAGTGAAAAAATGCCGCAGATAAATCTTTTGACCAAAGAAGTCGCCGAGCTTATTGCAGCGGGTGAGGTCATAGAACGTCCGTCGTCAATTATTAAGGAGCTTTTGGAAAATTCCATTGACAGCGGAGCAAATTCCATAACAATTGAGATACGCCGAGGCGGCATTACCTATATGCGGGTCACCGATAACGGCTGCGGTATTGACGAAGCTGACGTGCCCAAAGCATTTCTTCGCCATGCTACCAGCAAGCTTAAAACCAAAGATGATTTGGACAGAATATTCACTTTGGGCTTCCGAGGAGAGGCACTTGCTTCCATCGCAGCGGTTGCAAAGGTGGATATTTTGACGAAGCCCGCTGCGGACGAATACGGAACGCATTATGTTATCGAAGGCACCGAAGAAAAGCTCTTTGAAAAAGCAGGCTGTGCCGATGGGACAACGATCGTTGTCAGAGATATTTTCTACAACGTTCCCGCTCGTTTGAAATTTCTGAAAAAAGACGTTTCCGAGGGAAATTCCATTGCGAATATCATTGAGAAAATCGCACTGTCCCACCCCGATATTTCCTTTAAATTCATTCGGGACGGAAAGGCGGAATTTTACACAGCGGGTGACGGCGATATTTTTTCCACTGTTTACACGGTTTTCGGAAAACAGCTTGCTTGTGCAATGCTTCCCGTTGATTACGAGCTTAACGGTATTCACGTTGCGGGATTTACCATAAAGCCGCTGTTCGGACGGGCAAAGCGTTCCTTTCAGAATTTTTTCATTAACGGCAGATATGTTCGCTCATTTACCTGCACGAAGGCTCTTGAAGATGCGTACACCAACTCTATTATGGAGGGCAAATTTCCTGCTTGTGTGCTGATGATAAATGTTCCGCCCAATGTGGTCGATGTGAATGTTCACCCTGCGAAGGTGGAAGTGCGTTTTTCAAATGATGATGTAATATACAACACAGTTTACTTTGCCATAAAAAGTGCTTTGCTTGCAGGAAGCGTTCCGTCGGAAATGAGCATTCCATCACGGCCTAAGGTAGATTACACTGCCTATCCGCCGAAAATGACTCCGCCGCCCGAGCAGTATCGCTTTGCAGAGCCCGAAAAGACTGCTGAGCCTGTGAAAGCAGTTAAGGTGTCTGTAAGTGTGCCGACAGAAACAGTACCGGAGATACGGTCTGTTCCCAAGCCTGCTCCGATTGAAACCGAGGAACCTCCATCTGTGGAAAAGGCAGTCCCGACAACAGTCAGCGATCTGCCTGAGTCTGTTTCTGTACCGAAAAAAGAAGAAGCTGCCAAGGCTGAGGAAGAGAAGCCCGTTGAAATTCCGAAAACGGAATCACCTGTTAATACGGCAGAGGAGCCTGTTTCGGGTTTTAAATACATTAACTCGGGGTCGCTGAAAAAGAAAAATGAACCTGTTATAGAGATACCGCAAAAGGAAGAAATAACCGTAAGGCTTATCGGAGAGGCTTTTAAAACCTATGTTATTGCCGAGTGCGGTGATGAGGTCGTATTTATTGACAAGCACGCCGCTCACGAGCGTATTTTGTTTGAAAATATCAAGGCAAGGAAGCAGCCGCTTAACTCTCAGCTCCTGCTTGTTCCTGTGGAGCTTATGCTTGAATATTCCGAATATGATGCTCTTGAGGAAAACAGTGCACTTATTTCCGAGCTTGGATTTGAGATAGGTTTTGTGAAGGCACCTCTTGTTTCCGTTAAGGGAATTCCCGCTATTTTGGACGGCTGTGAGGCTGACTCACTTGTGCAGGAGCTTGCGGGAAATCTTCTGGAGCATAAGCATAATCCTATGCCCGAAATATTGGACGATATGTATCATACATTTGCATGCAAGGCTGCTGTAAAGGCTAATGACAACAACTCTCCCAAGGAGCTGATGTGGCTGGTAAAGGAAGTGCTTTCCAGAGATGAGATAAGATATTGTCCTCACGGCAGACCGGTTATGTTCAAGCTTACAAAATATGATTTTGACAAACAGTTTAAACGAATTGTCTGAAAGGAATGCTATGTCGGATAAATATAAAAAAATTCCCGTTCTTGTTATTGTCGGTCCAACCGCATCGGGGAAAACTGCTTTAGGCATCGAAATGTGCAGGCAGCTGAACGGCGAGGTGGTATCTGCCGATTCTATGCAGATATATAAGGGTATGGACATTGCCACTGCAAAGCCCACTCCCGGGGAAACTATGGGAGTGCCGCATCACCTGATAAGCGTCATTGAGCCTGAGTGTGAATTCAGCGTTGCCGATTATGTAAAGCTTGCGTCCGAAGCTATAAGGGATATTCACAGCAGGGGAAAGCTGCCTGTTGTGGTCGGAGGTACGGGACTTTATATCAATTCGCTTATAGATAATATTTCCTTTGACAGTGCACAGACTGATGGAAATATCCGAAAGCGGCTTACCGAAGAAGCTGAAAAACATGGCAGAGAGGCAATGCTTGAACGTTTGAGAGAGATCGACCCCGACACAGCTGCTGAGCTTCATCCGAATAATATCACAAGGATAATCCGTGCACTTGAGATATATGAGCTTACGGGTATGAAATTCAGTGAATATAAGGTAGTGAGCCGTTCCGAGGAATCTCCCTATAAACCGTGCTTTATAGGTCTTAACTACAAAGACCGAAGTTTGCTCTATGACAGGATAAATAAGCGTGTGGATATTATGGCTGAAAATGGCCTTGTGGAGGAAGCGGAAGCTGTCTGGAGAAGCAGTTCGGGACTAAAGACTGCTCATCAGGCTATCGGATATAAGGAGCTGTTTCCATATTTTGAGGGCACAAAAAGCCTTGAAGAGTGTCTTGATTATCTGAAAATGCAGACCCGAAGATATGCAAAGCGTCAGCTAACTTGGTTTCGCCGAGATAACAGAATTATATGGCTAGAAATGGACGAAATGTTAAATAAAAGAAAACTTATTGTGGATTGCTTAAATATAGTAGAAAAATCCGAAATTATATGATATAATAATATTTATAATGGCTTAAGCTGTTATATAAGCGGATGGTTCAATTTATAATTCAATTTATCGTAAATAATACAGGAAAGGAAATGTATTTATGAATAAAAGCTTAAATCTTCAAGACGCTTTCCTTAATCAAGCCAGAAAAGAAAAGATTCCCGTAACCATATTTTTGACAAACGGTTACCAGTTTAAGGGAATGGTCAAGGGCTTTGACAGCTACATTGTTATTCTCGACTGTGACGGAAAGCAGAATGTTGTTTTCAAGCACGCAATTTCTACAATTATTCCATATAAGACGATCTCAATTCTTGATACAGATCAGGATAAGTAAGAAGGGCAGGATCTTATGAATTCTGTAATGATGCGAATTCTGATTTTCCTGCTCTCCGTGTTTGTCCTTATAACGGTTTTCAGTCAGATATATCTTAAATTTGACGACCAATATACGACGGTCACTGCTCATACCTATTCATCTGCCGAAAAGGCTGTTTTCAGGGGCGTTTTTATACGGAATGAAACTCCCGTCCCGTACAGCGGGAGAGGTGTTATAAGCTATAAAAGCCCCGATGGAAGCAAGTTCGCTAAAAATTCGGTCGTTGCCGAGGTTTACAACAATGAAAATGAAATTGCCGTAAATCAGCAGATAAAGGAGCTTACAGCCGAGAGAGATCTGCTTTTGGAGGTACAAAATCCCGGTACAGTCGCTCTTGCCGAGCCCGACTTTTTGTCCAAGCAGATAGATGAAAAATACCGCACCATAACGTCGCTCATCGCAAAAAAACGTTATGATGAAGTGGAAGAAGAACGAAATGAGCTTTTAAAGTTAATGTGCATTCTGCAGCTTGCGGTGGAAAACGAAACGGATTATAATGAACGCATTAATGATCTTGAAACGAAAATATCCGCTTTGCAGGCAAGACAGGCAACGCCTTTTGAAAGCGTTTCGGTCACAGATCCGGGATATTTCGTCAGCTATACCGACGGATATGAATCGGAACTTACTCCCGACCGAATGGATCTTCTGACTGCTGAGGATATAGACAGGATAATCTCCGATACCGAAGAGCATAAAAGCAGCGGCTATATCGGAAAGATGATCGATGGCTATAAGTGGTATATGGCAGGCGTTATTGATAACTCCGAGGGAAGCTTTACGGAAGGCGGAAGCGTTACTTTAAAGCTGAGTTCTTCGTCAGTTCCTCTTGACGCTGTTATTGAAATGATAAACGAGGGTGATGACCCGAAGGAAACCGTGGTCATCGTTTCCTGTGAAAACCTTACATACGATGTTGTTCAACACCGAACAGAACGTGTGGAAATGGTTTTGAACGATTTTTACGGTTTAAAGGTACCTATGGAAGCTATTCGCTTTAATCGTGAAAATGAAAGAGGCGTTTACGTCAAGCTTGGTCAGAAGATAACATTTAAGAAAATAGATGTTGTCTTTACGGGAGATGACTATGTGCTTTCCCGTATTACTCAGGACAACAGTTACCTTGCGGTTTATGAGGATATTATTGTTGAGGGAGTGAATACTAATGAGTTCCTTGAAACCGAAGATGAGCTCAACGGGACAAGCGGAGGAAACTCCGAATCTGTGCAGTCCGAAAGCGGAAGTGAGTCAACAGCCGCTTCCTGATGTTCCGCAGGAACGCCGTAAGGAGATCATCGAAAATATCAAGCGTATAAATTATGAGGTCGGGGAGGCTATTGCGAAATACCGCAGCTCCGATGATGATATACGAATTATGGCGGTCACAAAGACCGTCCCGCCGCAGGATGTGAATATTGCAATAGGTGAGGGGCTGACTCTTCTCGGTGAAAACCGTGTTCAGGAATATCTTGGGAAAAAAGAGTATTATGCAGTCCCGCACGAGCTGCATATTATCGGCAGTCTGCAAAGCAACAAGGTAAAATATATTGCCGGCGATGCGGATATGATCGAATCTGTGGACAGTTTGAAGCTTGCTTCCGAGATCAATCGGCAATGTGAAAAAATCGGTCGGGTGATGCCCGTGTTGTGTGAGATAAATATTGGCGGGGAGGAGTCAAAAGGAGGAATATCTCCGGAAAACGTTTACGAATTTCTGCAAAATATCTCACAATTTGGAAATATTGCTGTGAAAGGATTAATGACTATCCCCCCAAGGGGCGATTCTGAAAAATTTTTTTGCAAAATGCAGGAACTTTTTATTGACATTCGGAGCAAAAACATAGATAATATAAGTATGTCGGTTTTATCAATGGGTATGTCGCAGGACTATGCCTTGGGGATAAAATACGGCTCGAACATTGTAAGAATAGGAACAAGGCTTTTCGGAGCCAGAATATAATTGTGGAGGAATTAAGAAATGGGATTTATGGACACTATCAGACAGGCTCTCGCTATCGGTGACGACAGCGGATATGATGACGGCTACGATGAAAGAGGAGAATACGAGGAGGAAAGACACGACCGCAGAAAGGATCGCTATGAGGATTCCAAGGGCGACCGTGTTATCAAGGTTTCCGCAACTGCTCAGCTTCAGGTTATTCTCGTAAAGCCCGAGAAATATGCCGACACCAAGCAGATAGCCGATCATCTCAATGAGAAAAAGACTGTTGTACTTAATCTGGAGTCAACAACTCCCGATGTTACAAGAAGGATCATCGACTTTTTGGGCGGTGTTGCTTATGCTAACGGCGGAAATATCAAGCCCGTTGCAAATAATACATTCATTATAACACCTTATAATGTTGGATTCGTTGGCGAAGATCTTGTTGGTGAGCTGGAAAACAACGGAGTATTTATCGGCTGATGAAAATTCCGTCAGGTCTGATCTCTGCTCTGCCTCAGGAGGAGGTTCTGTTCATCAAGCATATACTTGATTTGTATGAGCTTTCGGAAAAACGCTCTATGCCTGTATTTTCTGCATTTATGGATATGGGGCGTCGAACCGTTTGCGAGGACGTTTTGGCTTCGCTGAAGATAAACGGCTGCTTTTACGGTGGATTTGACGGTGCCGAAAGGACTGTTCTTGGCTTTTATCCCGATTTTCTTGAACCCGAGAACTCCGATTTTCCGATTAAATGCGTGAAATTTGCATTCAGGAAAGCGGACAAGCTGTCGCATAGGGATATTCTCGGTGCTCTTATGTCTATGCAGATAAAACGGGAAATGGTTGGAGATATTATTGTTTCCGAGGGCTGTGCTGCGGCTTTGATTTACGATACCATCGCTTCCGAGGCTGAAAGTATATGTAAGATAGGACGGGTGGGCGTGACAGCTTCACTGATAGATACACCCGACCTGATACCTGCCGAAAACTTCCGTATCATAAGCGGAACTGTGTCATCAATGCGGATAGACTGTATTGCCGCTCTTGCTATGAATGTCAGCAGAGAAAAGGCTTCGGCGGCACTCAAATCGGAGAAAATAATGCTGAATTACCGTGCCGTTTCGGAAAATGACAGAGCAGTTTCCGAGGGAGATATTTTGTCTGTACGAGGGTACGGTAAGTTCAGAATAGGAAAAATCGGCGGAGAAACAAAAAAAGGCAGGATCCATTTAACGATAGAAAAATACGAGTAGGCACGCTGCCTGCAACAGAAAGGATACTTTGTTATGATAAGTGCAAAGGATATTACCGCTAAGCAGTTTGATAAAGCAACCTTCGGCTATAAACCCGAGGACGTTGACGATTTTCTCAGAGAAGTCGCAATGACAATTGCTCAGCTTCAGAAGGACAAGGAAGAAACCGAAAAGAAGATGGAAGTGCTGGTCGACAAGGTCAGAGAGTACAAGAGTGATGAGGAAGCTCTCAAGGCTGCTCTTATCGGTGCTCAGAAGCAGGGAAGGCTCGTTATTGCCGAAGCCGAGGAAACTGCAAAGAAGATCATTGCCGATGCAAATTATGAGGCTGACAGAATTGTCGGTTCCACAAGAATTGATATTGTAAAAGAAAAGGAATGCCTTGCAAGAATGCAGCAGGAGGTTTCAGATTTTAAGTCGAATCTGCTGGAAATGTACAGAGAGCATCTGGAGAAAATCACAAATATTCCCGATTATGATACAGATGACGAAGAGGAAGAGGCTGCAGTTGACGAGGAAGCTACAAGAGTGATCGATACTCCCGCAGCAAGCGGTTCTTCCTTTAATTAGTGCGTACTCAATAACTGCCCATCGGGCAGTTATTGGCTGAAAATCCTGTAAGACAGGATTTTCAGCGGCACAAATCAAAGATTTGTGCCGTACTACCTGATTGCCGTCTGCTTTTGCCGCCGCTAACGGGCGGCAAGGTGCAGACATTAATTAAGACGATTTATCGTTAATCTATCAGACCAAACAGTCGTTAAGGAGAGTTAGTGAAATGCCACAGGATTATAACAAGACAATAAATCTTCCCGAAACAGGCTTTTCTATGAGAGGAAATCTCACTCAGAAAGAGCCTGCTATGCTGGAAGAATGGGAGAAAAGCCGCCTGTACTATAAAATGATCGAAAAGAATGCAGGCAAGCCTCAGTACATTCTGCATGACGGTCCTCCGTATGCAAACGGAAGTATTCATCTGGGAACAGCACTTAACAAGGTTTTAAAGGATATTATTGTAAAATATAAGAATATGAGCGGTTACTGCTCGCCTTATGTTCCCGGTTGGGATACACATGGTCTGCCTATTGAGCTGAAGGCTATGAAGGCTATCGGTGTTGAGAATGGTGCAATACCTCCCGTTGAACTGAGAAAGCACTGCAAGGATTTTGCAATGACTCACGTTAAAAATCAGATGGAACAGTTCAAGCGTCTGGGTTGTCTTGGTGATTATGATAATCCATATCTGACACTCCGTCCCGAATACGAGGCTCGTCAGGTCAAGGTGTTCGGAAAAATGGCTAAGGACGGCTATATGTATAAGGGACTTAAGCCCGTATACTGGTGCCCCGACTGCAACACTGCTCTTGCTGAGGCTGAGATCGAGTATTCAAACGATCCCTGCCATTCTATCTTTGTAAAATTCAATGTTACCGATGACAAGGGTGTGTTTGCTCCTCTCGGTGTTGACCTTTCAAAGGTTTACTTTGTAATATGGACAACGACCACCTGGACTATCCCCGGAAATCTGGCTATCTGCGTTGGCCCCGATTATGAGTATACTCTTGTCAGTGCAAACGGCGAGTATTATGTAATGGCAGCGGAGCTTGTTTCCTCCGTTATGAAAACTGCCGGCATTGAAGAATACGAAACTATCGGCTGCTTCAAGGGAAGTGACCTTGAATACATTCAGACAAAGCACCCGCTATACGACCGTCCGTCGCCTGTTATCGTCGGCGACCACGTTACTCTTGAAAGCGGTACGGGCTGTGTTCATACCGCTCCCGGATACGGTGTTGAGGACTTTGAGGTCTGCAAGAAATATGACGACATCGGAATTATAGTCTGCGTTGACTCTAAGGGCAGACAGACTGCCGAAGCAGGCGAATTTGAAGGTATGGACACCGATACAGCAAATAAGGCAATAGCAAAGCGTCTTGTTGAAGTGAATGCTATGCTTGCCACCGAAAAGATCGTCCATCAGTATCCGCACTGCTGGCGATGCAACAGTCCTATCATTTACCGTGCTACCGAGCAGTGGTTCTGTTCAGTTAAGGGCTTCAAGGACGAGGCTGTCAAGGCTATTGAGTCTGTACAGTGGATACCTTCCTGGGGCGAGGACAGGATCAAGGGCATGGTCAAGGACAGAAGTGACTGGTGTATTTCCAGACAGAGAACATGGGGCGTTCCTATCCCTGTAATCTACTGTAAGGACTGCCACAAGCCTATCATTACCGATGAAACTATTGATGCTATTTCCGACCTTTTCCGTGAAAAAGGTTCGGACGCTTGGTATACCGAGGAGCTTGAAAGCTTTATTCCCAAGGACGTAAAGTGCGAGTGCGGCTGTTCTGAGTTTACCAAAGAATACGACATTATGGACGTTTGGTTCGACAGCGGCGTTTCGCACACCTCCGTTCTCGATGAATATGATTATCTCAGAGCACCCGCTGACCTGTACCTTGAAGGTGCGGATCAGTATAGAGGCTGGTTCCAGTCATCGCTGCTGACTTCCGTTGTTTACAAGGGCTGTGCTCCCTATAAAGCTGTCTGCACTCATGGTTGGGTCGTTGACGGTCAGGGCAGGGCTATGCACAAATCTCTTGGAAACGGTATTGAGCCTCACGAGATATATGATAAGTTCGGTGCGGATATTCTCAGACTTTGGGCAGCTTCCTCCGATTATCATTCCGATATAAGAATTTCCAACGAGATACTTGCACAGCTTTCCGATATGTACAAGAAGATCAGAAATACTGCAAGATTTATGCTCGGAAATCTCTCGAATAAGAGCGGTTTTGACCCCGATGCCGACAGCGTTCCCGTAAGCGAGCTGCACGAGATCGACAAGTGGGCACTGCTCCGTCTTAATCAGCTGATAGACAAGGTAAAGGCTGCTTATGATGCATTTGATTTCCATATTGTACTTCACAGCATTCACAATTTCTGCATTGTGGATATGTCCAGCTTCTATCTTGACATTATCAAGGACAGGCTTTACTGCACAGCCGAAAAGTCTAAGGACCGTCGTGCTGCCCAGACTGCTATGTACACCATTCTCAGTGCAGTTTCCAGAATGCTTGCACCTATCCTTGCATTTACTTCCGAGGAAATTTGGAAATATATGCCTCATTCCGCAAGCGATGACAAGGAAAGCATCATTCTTAATCAGATGCCCGATAAGGTCGATGTTTCCGTAACAGATGAGTTTACCGCTAAGTGGGAGCTTATTTACGCTCTCAGAGCAAGTGTTACCAAGGCTCTTGAAATGAAGCGTGCAGACAAATTTATCGGAGCTTCGCTTGAGGCAAAGGTTAATCTCCATATTGCGGATAAGTCCGTTTTCGATAAGGTAAGCGGATTTGCCGATATTCTTCCCGCTGTATTCATTGTATCTGCTGTTGAGGTTCAGAACAATGCTGACGGCGAGTTCAAGGCGGAGGGTATTGACGGAGATGTTTCGTTCAGCGTTGAAAAGGCTTCCGGCGGAAAGTGTGAACGCTGCTGGTGCTATTCCGAGGAGGTCGGAACTGTTTCCGAACATCCCACTCTCTGCAAACGCTGTGCTTCTCAGATTAAATACTGATCCCTCATTTTTATAATCGGAAATCAGTATATTACAATTTCAGCCGCCGGATCCGAAAGGCTTCGGCGGTTTTAAAGGATTTTTATGTTTTTTGTGATTTTATTTGCAATTGCTGTTCTTGTCGGTGTTGATCAATGGTTTAAGCATCTGGCAGTCGTATATCTGAGTGATGGTGTTCCTAAGGATTTTATAAAATTCGGGGATTTTGACGTTCTTGGATTTCGTTACTGTGAGAATACGGGTGCAGCTTTTTCAAGCTTCAGCGGTCAGCGTTGGCTTCTTATCGGAGTTACGGCAATTATGCTTATCCTCAGTGCAATATATCTATTTAAGATGAAGGACAAGCATTCCATGGCTGTAATAAGCTTCACTATGTTCATTGCAGGCGGTATAGGAAATCTTATTGACCGAATTGCAAACGGATATGTTGTAGACTATCTTGAGGTAAGAATGTTCCGATTTGCTATTTTCAACTTTGCGGATATTTTGGTTGTCTGCGGCGTTGCTATATACATTTTCTATCTGCTTTTCATTGAGGGCAGAAAGACTTCCAAAACGGATAACGGGAGTGCCGAAGATGGAGCTTCTTGAGTTTGTTGCCGAGAATATTGAAACGTCGGAACGGCTGGACAAATGGCTTTGTTCGGAGAAATGCGGCAGCGGACTGACCCGTTCCGCTCTTCAGAAGCTTATAAAGGACGGTGCTGTTTCCGTCAGCGGAAAAACTGTTACTAAAAGCAGCTATGCTGTGCAAAACGGCGATGTTGTTTCGGTAAATGTTCCCGATCCCGAGCTGCTGGACGTATCTCCCGAGAATATACCGCTGGAGATCGTCTATGAGGACAATGATCTGCTGGTTGTCAACAAGCCCAAGGGAATGGTAGTTCATCCTGCTCCCGGAAATTACAGTGGGACACTTGTCAACGCACTTATGTATCATTGCAGCGGACGTCTTTCGTCTATAAACGGAGTTATTCGTCCCGGAATTGTTCATAGGATAGATAAGCTTACCAGCGGTCTGCTGATAGTTGCAAAAACCGATGCGGCTCATCTGGGATTGGCTGAACAGATAAAAAATCACACCTTTACACGAGAATACCAAGCTGTTATCTGCGGACATTTAAAAGAGCCGCAGGGTACGCTTGATTATCCTATAGGACGTCATCAGACTGACAGAAAAAAAATGTGCGTTACCGACAAAAACTCCAAAAGAGCAGTTACGCATTACACAGTTCTTGAGGAATTTAAGGGATATTCGCTTATCTCATTAAAGCTCGAAACGGGACGAACTCATCAGATACGAGTTCACACCTCTTATATCGGTCACCCTGTTTTGGGAGATGAGGTGTACGGCAAACCGTATAAGGGCATCGAGGGACAGTGCCTGCATGCAAAGAAAATAGGCTTTGTTCACCCAATAAGCGGCAGCTATCTCGAATTTGACAGCGAGCTTCCCGATTACTTCAAAAAAATACTCTCAGGTTTAAGGAATTTATAATATGAAAACAAATCTTGACGGTTATCTGCTTATTACCGACTTGGACGGAACACTGCTTCCCGCAAGCAAAGTTTTATCCGAGGAAGATATTGCGGCAATTGCCAAATTCCGAAGTATGGCCGGAAAATTTTCGATTGCCACGGGACGTGTCTACGAATCTGCAAGGCAGTATTTTGATGCTTTGCGTCCCGATCTGCCGATAATCCTTTGCAATGGCGGTGTAATTTATGACTGCAATAAGCAAAAGGCTTTATGGTCGAAAATGCTGCCTCCCGAAACAAGGCAGATAGTATCGGAGATTCTCAAAGCATTTCCCGAGATCAGTGCTGAGATCGATATGGAAAACGCTATTTACGTCATTGCCGAGAACGAGCAGGAGCGTTATCATATGAAAATATCCAAGACCGAGGATATTGTCATACATACTCAGCTTTCGGATATTTCCGATGGCTGGTTTAAGGTGCTTTTTGCAATGCCTGAGGAGGTTATCCCTAAAGTCGTTGATTTTGTTGCTTCAAAGAAATATTCGGGTGTTGATTTCGTTGTTTCCAGCAAAACATTTTACGAAATATTGCCGACCGATATTTCCAAAGGCTCAGCTCTGGAAAAGCTTCGCAGTGATTACGGTTTTGACAGATATAAAATTGCGGCTGCAGGGGATTACGACAACGACATTGCAATGATAGAAACAGCTGATTTAGGTGCTTGCCCGTCAAGTGCACAGGATATTGTAAAAAAATCCTCAGATGTGGTGTTAAGAAGTTCCTGCGAGGAAAATGCCATCGCAGAGCTTGTTGAATACATAATAAATAATGATAATTTTTAATCGGAGGTAAAAATATGGACGCTACGATCAGAAAACAGCTTGAGGCTACTGCCTGCAAGGTAAGAATGGGTGTTATTGAAGGCGTTTTTAATGCCAAATCGGGTCACCCCGGCGGCTCGCTTTCCATATGCGATCTGCTGACCTATTTATACTTTTCCAAGCTTAATGTAGACCCGAAAAATCCCAAAATGCCCGAAAGAGATAGGCTTGTTCTTTCAAAGGGACACTGTGCCCCCGCTCTGTATTCCGTTTTGGCAGAAAGAGGATTTTTTGACAAGTCTGAGCTTAAATCTCTCAGGCATATCGGTGCAATGCTTCAAGGTCACCCCGATATGAAGGGCACTCCCGGCGTAGATATGTCAACAGGTTCTCTCGGACAGGGAATTTCCGCTGCATGTGGTATGGCTCTTTCCGGTAAGATCTCCTGCGAAAGCTACAAGGTTTACGCTGTCCTCGGTGATGGCGAAATAGAAGAGGGTCAGGTTTGGGAAGCTGCAATGTTTGCTGCTCACAACAAGCTGGATAATCTGGTTGCTATCGTCGACAATAACGGTCTGCAGATCGATGGAAAGATCACCGACGTATGCTCTCCTATGCCTATCACCGACAAGTTTGAAGCGTTCGGATGGCACGTTATCACAATGGACGCTCATAATTTTGACGATATTGAAAGAGCCTTTGATGAAGCTGAAAAGATAAACGGCAAGCCTGTTGCTATCATTCAGACAAGCACAAAGGGCAAGGGCGTTTCCTTTATGGAAAATCAGGTTGGCTGGCACGGCTCTGCTCCTAATGCCGAGCAGTATGAGCAGGCTATGAAGGAACTTAATGAAACACTGAAAGGCTTGGAGGGTTAATCAATATGGCTGATGTAATTAAAAAGGCTACCAGAGAAAGCTACGGCGAGGCTCTTGCAGAGCTTTCCGAGAAATATTCCGATCTTATCGTTCTTGACGCCGATCTTGCGGCAGCTACAAAGACAGGTATATTCAAAAAGGCTTGTCCCGAGCGTTTCTTCGACTGCGGTATTGCAGAGGCAAATATGATGGGAATTGCCGCGGGCATTGCGTCCACAGGCAAGAAGGTATTTGCAAGCTCATTTGCAATGTTTGCAGCAGGCAGAGCTTTTGAGATCGTGAGAAACTCTATCGGTTATCCTCATCTCAATGTAAAGATCGGTGCTACTCACGCAGGTATTTCCGTAGGTGAGGACGGTGCTACTCATCAGTGTAATGAGGATATTGCCCTTATGAGAACTATCCCCGGAATGACAGTTATTTGTCCCGCTGATGATGTTGAAGCAAAGGCGGCAGTTGAGGCTGCACTGGAATTTAACGGTCCTGTTTATATGCGTTTTGGACGTCTTGCCGTTCCTGTTTTCAATGATAAGGAAACCTACAAGTTCGAACTCGGCAAGGGTGTTCAGCTCAAAGACGGAAATGATGTTACTATCATCGCAACAGGTCTTATGGTAAACGAAGCTATGATTGCAGCTGATATGCTTGCTTCCGAGGGTATAAATGCAAGAGTTATCAATATCCACACCATCAAGCCCCTTGATAAGGAGATCGTTTGCAAGGCAGCAAGAGAAACAGGCGTTATCGTAACTGCCGAGGAACACAGCGTTATCGGCGGACTTGGTTCTGCTGTTGCAGATGTTGTTACCGAATGCTGTCCTGTTCCCGTTATCAAGGTTGGCGTAAACGATGTGTTCGGTCATTCCGGACCTGCTGTGCAGCTTCTTAAGGAATTTGGTCTTTCCGCAGAAAACATTGCTGAAAAGGTCAAGGCTGCTGTTGCACTTAAAAAATAATTTCACAATGCGTTGCGTGTTCTAAACGCAGTTGAGAATAAACGGATAGCGAAGAGTTATCCGTTTATTTCCGTATATGATTTTTTCGGAGGTAATGCCGTTGGACGAAAAAATTCTCGCACGAGTCAATGAACTTAAAACAGAGATCGAACACCACAATTACGCTTATTACGTTATGGACAACCCCGAGATAGACGATTACAGCTACGATATGCTTATGCAGGAGCTGAAGGGCTACGAGGAAAAATATCCTGAGCTTGATGACCCGAATTCGCCCACAAAACGAGTTGGCGGTCAGGCACTGAACATCTTTGAAAAAGTAACTCACACCGTTCAGATGGGAAGCCTTCAGGACGTTTTCTCCCACGAAGCCGTTGCCGAATTTGTTATGAAATGCCGTGAAGCCGCTCCCGATGCGGATTTCGTTGTTGAACCTAAAATAGACGGGCTTTCCGTTTCGCTGGAATATCGTAACGGGGAATTCGTCAGAGGCTCCACAAGAGGTGATGGATTTATCGGTGAGGACGTAACGGAAAATCTCAGGACTATCCGTTCTATCCCGCTTAAACTGAAAAAGAACCTGCCTTTTCTCGAGGTCAGAGGAGAGGTGTATATGCCGCTCAAAAGCTTTGAAAAGGTGACGGAGCAGCAGGAGCTGAATGATGAACAGCCCTTTAAAAATCCTCGTAATGCGGCTGCAGGTTCACTCAGACAGAAAGATCCGAAAATAGCAGCAAAGCGTGGGCTGGATATTTTCGTTTTCAACATTCAGCAGATAGAGGGAGCAGAGCTTAACACCCACGAGCAGTCCCTTGAATTTCTTGCAGAATGCGGATTTAAGGTCATTAAGGATTATAAAAAGCTCAGTTCATCTGATGAGATAATTAAACGCATTGAGTATATCGGGAATGAACGCAGCCGCTTTTCGTTTGATATTGACGGCGTTGTTATCAAGGTCAATGATTTCGCTTTAAGAAATCGTTTGGGTGCGACTTCCAAAGTTCCCAAATGGGCTGTTGCATACAAGTTTCCGCCCGAGGAAAAGGAAACTGTTCTTCGGGATATTGAAGTTAATGTGGGACGGACGGGTGCTATTACTCCCGTTGCGGTTTTTGATTCCGTGCTGCTGGCCGGTACGAGCGTGAGCCGTGCTGTTCTGCATAATCAGGAGTTTATTACCGAAAAGGACATTCGTCTTGGGGATACTATCCTAGTGAGAAAAGCAGGAGAAATTATTCCCGAGGTAATAAGATCGGTCAGTCATGAGGACGGTTCGAAGCCTTATTTTCTGCCTGAGTTTTGTCCTGTTTGCGGAACAAAGGCTGTCCGCAACGAGGACGAAGCGGCACTCAGATGCCCAAATGTTGATTGTCCCGCACAGCTTATCAGAAATGTTATCCATTTCGCAGGCAAGGGTGCAATGAACATTGACGGTCTGGGACCTGCAATAGTGACACAGCTTATTGGCAGCAGACTTATTTCATCGGTTGCAGATTTATACGAGCTTAAAGCCGAACAGCTTCTCAGCCTTGAAAAGTTTGCGAAGAAATCGGCAGAAAATCTTGTAAATGCCATTGAAAAATCAAAGGAGAATTCCCTTGAACGGGTAATCTTCGCTTTGGGAATCAGAAATGTCGGACAGTCTGCGGCGAAGCTGCTCTGTGAAAAATTCGGCAGCATTGACGCAATAATGAACGCTTCTGCCGAGGAGATCTCTGAAATAGACGGTTTCGGTGATGTAATGTCAGAAAATGTCGTCAAGGCATTCTCGGAAGAGCATTTTGTTCATCTTGTTGAGCGAATGAGAAATCTTGGTGTTAAGATGGAATATCAGGCTGCGGAAAAGGCTGATGGACGCTTTGAGGGAATGACATTCTGCCTGACAGGAACTCTCCCGACAATGACAAGAGATGAAGCTAAAGCACTTATAGTAAAGTACGGCGGTAAGGCAGTTTCGTCCGTTTCCAAAAAGACGACTTATGTTCTTGCGGGTGAGGACGCCGGCAGCAAGCTGACAAAGGCACAGGAGCTTGGTCTTAATATTATTTCGGAAGCTGATCTTTTGGAAATGACGTCGAGGTGACATAATGGACAGTGAGCTTTTCAAAAAATTCAGCGGATTGACTGTTATGGGTGTGATCGCTTCGGGAATACAGCTTCTTCGTGATGTTATCCTTGCGGCAGGTGATGAGCCTCAGCGTTGGATGTTTGCGTTTGAACCGCTTTTCCGTTACACAGAAAATTTGGAATATACGTCAAATTTCGGAGAAGAAAACGGTGTCTATCCGCCCCATTCACTTATTGATCTGAGCCGATTTAAGGGATTTAGCGGCGTTTGTAATAAGTGCTATTTGCGAGGAACCGATTTCAGCGGCAAGGACATTTATAAGGATCGAAATACTAAGGGGAGAATAGTTACAGCTGTCCGATTTCGTCCAACTGCAGCTCAGATATGCTCACATTATCATAAATGTCCGCATTTCAAAAGGGCACTTGAAATATCGGATATGTCGCAGTTTTCCGAAGCTGAAAAGAAACAGCTTGATTTTTATCTGAATTCCCGATGGGAAATAGTTGTCTTGCTTGACATTCTTATCAGCCTGATACAGATGTCTATGGAAATAGATGTTGACAATTATTACAAAAAATCCATCTATGAAGCTGTGGAGATCGCTATTGAAGCAGGAGTGGACAGAGAAACAATGCTTCGGTATGAAGCTCAGTATATTAATGACGGCTATAATGAAGATGTTTTTGGCAGTCCCATCAACTGCCGTAAATATATTATTTCCAAAGAAAGGAATGAATTTGTTTGAATATTGATATAAAGCATATTGCAAAGCTTTCACGTCTGAGAATTGAGGACGACAAGCTTGAGAAGTTTGAAAAGGATATGCAGTCCATTGTAAATATGGTCGAGCAGCTTCCCGATATTGACGATACTCTTACTCTTGATGTCAATAACGCAATGAAGCTCAGAGAGGACGTTGAGGTCACAGACAAATACACAAGAGAGCAGCTTATGAAAAATGCACCTCAGGTGCAGGCGGGTTGTCTTGTTGTTCCTAAAATTGTGGATTAAGGAGTGAATAATTTGGAACTTTACGAAAAATCAGCGTATGAACTGTCTGAGATGTTAAAGGCAAAGGAGTGCAGTGCTGCTGAAATAACCGAGTCCGTGCTTGGACGAATCGGCAAAACCGAATCTTCCGTTGAAGCATATGTTACTGTCTGCGAGGAATCAGCTCGTGAGCAGGCTAAAAAGGTCGATGAAATGATAGCTGAGGGAAAGCAGCTTCACCCTCTTGCAGGTATTCCCATAGGAATTAAGGATAATATTTCCACAAAGGGAATACTTACGACCTGCTCTTCCAAAATGCTTTACAATTATGTTCCGCCCTTTAATGCAACGGTTATGAACAAGGTAAACGGTGCGGAAATGGTTGTTACGGGAAAGCTGAATATGGACGAGTTCGCTATGGGTTCATCTACAGAAACGTCCTATTTCAAGAAAACAAAAAATCCTCACGATCTTACAAGAATACCGGGCGGCTCATCGGGCGGTTCGGCAGCGGCTGTTGCTTCGGGTGAGGCAATTGTGGCACTTGGCTCGGATACAGGCGGTTCTATTCGCCAGCCGTCCGCTTACTGCGGAGTTGTGGGACTTAAGCCTACCTATGGCAGCGTTTCTCGTTTTGGTCTTGTTGCGTTCGCTTCATCGCTTGACCAGATAGGTCCTATCGGACGTACAGTTAAGGATGTTGCAATGGTGCAGTCGCTTATCTGCGGTCACGATAAAATGGATGCAACCTCCAAGGATATTGAATATCCCGATTATGCGGTAAATCTTAAAAATGACGTAAAGGGACTGAAAATAGGTATTCCCGATGAATATTTCGGCGAGGGTATCGATGCCGAGGTCAAGGAAGCTGTTATGGCAGCGGTTAAGCTGCTTGAGAAGAACGGTGCTGAGGTCAAGAAAATTTCTCTCCCCAGTACGGCATATGCCCTTAATTCTTACTATATCCTTTCCTCTGCAGAGGCTTCCTCAAATCTTGCTAGATTTGACGGCGTAAGATACGGTTACAGAACCGAAAATTATGACAGCCTTATTGATATGTACGAAAAAACAAGAAGTGAAGGCTTCGGCGATGAGGTAAAACGCAGAATCATGCTCGGTACTTTCGTGCTCAGCAGCGGTTTCTACGATGCTTATTACAAGAAAGCAAAGCTTATGCAGAAGAAGATCGCTGCGGAATTTTCCGAAGCATTTGCAGATGTTGATGTAATTGCAACACCGACCGTTCCCTCGGGTGCATTCAAGATCGGCGAGAATATAGGTGATCCGCTGAAAATGTACGCAACAGATATTTGCACAGTTACTATCAACATTGCAGGCTTGCCCGCTATAAGCGTACCTTGCGGAAAAACTGCAAACGGTATGCCTATCGGTATGCAGCTTATCGGCGGACATTTCAGAGAACAGACACTGCTTGATGCCGCAAACGCTTACGAGAGCATTGTCGGCGGCTTCGGAAATATTCCGAAAATCGTCTGAAAGGAGCTGAAATATAATGGATTATGAGATCGTAGTCGGACTTGAAGTCCACGCTGAGCTTAATACCCGCTCAAAGATATACTGTGACTGTAAAAACGCATTCGGTCTGGAGGTTAACACTCAGGTCTGCCCGATTTGTATGGGCATGCCCGGTACTCTGCCCACACTTAATGAAAAGGTCGTTGAGTATGCAATTAAAATGGGGCACGCTCTCGGCTGTACAATAAACAATGTTTGCAAGCAGGACAGAAAAAATTATTTCTATCCCGACCTGC
This sequence comes from uncultured Ruminococcus sp., assembly GCA_964540575.1. Taxonomy (GTDB): domain Bacteria; phylum Bacillota; class Clostridia; order Oscillospirales; family Ruminococcaceae; genus UMGS1889. Next base: position 66,221 of record CAZINI010000005.1, on the reverse strand, counting down.
CAAAGGCTTATCAGATTTCTCAGGCAGAGGTACCTCTTTGCCAGAACGGTAAGCTGGATGTTATGCTTGATGACGGCACTGTAAAAACTATCGGCGTAACAAGAATTCATATTGAAGAGGACGCCGGCAAGCTTCTGCACGATGATTCCTTCTCAGGCTCGCTGGTAGACCTTAACCGCTGCGGCGTTCCGCTTATTGAGATCGTTTCCGAGCCCGATATGAGAAGCTCTGCCGAAGCAAAGGCTTATCTGGAAACCATCAAATCTATCCTCCAGTATATCAACATTTCCGACTGTAAGATGCAGGAGGGCTCTATTCGCTGCGACGTAAACGTATCTGTTCGTCCAAAGGGCTCAGATAAGTTCGGAACACGCTGCGAAATGAAGAATGTAAACAGCTTCTCTGCTGCCGTAAGAGGCATTGAGTACGAAGCAAAGCGTCAGATAGAAATTCTCGAAAACGGCGGAACGGTAACTCAGGAAACACGCCGCTGGGACGATGTAAAGGGCGTCAGCATTTCTATGCGTTCAAAGGAGGACGCACAGGATTACCGTTATTTCCCCGAGCCCGATTTGCTGACAATTGTAGTTGACGAAAATAAGGTTGCAGAACTTAAAAACTCGCTCCCCGAGCTGCCCAATGCAAAGCTTATGCGTTATGTAAAGGAGCTGGGACTTAACCGTGTTGATGCTGCCCTTATCGTTGAAAGTCTTGACCGTGCTTCTCTTATGGACGCTTGCGTTGCAATAGGAAAGGGAAGTCCCAAGAGCATTGCCAAGTGGATACTTGCTGATATTTCCAAGTTTATGAATGACACAGGAAAGAGTATTCTTGACACTCCGCTTACTGCTGCAAGACTTTGTGATCTGGTTTACGAGATCGAAAAGGGAACTATCTCCAATTCGGCAGGAAAGACTGTATTTGAAGCAATTATTTCCGAGGATAAGGAAGTTTCCGATATAATTGCAGAAAAAGGTCTGTCACAGAATTCTGACAGCTCCGCTCTGGAAGCTCTCGCCAAGGAAGTTCTGGCTGCAAACGAGAAGTCTATAGCCGACTACAAGAACGGCAAGACAAACGCTCTCGGCTATCTTGTGGGACAGTGTATGAAGGCTTCAAAGGGCAAGGCAAATCCCGGACTTATGAAGGAAATTGTTACTCGTCTTGTAAACGAATAAAAAATGCCGTCACAGCTTTTATTTTTAAGCTGTGACGGCTGTTTATTATTAATATTTAACGCTTTCAATGCGTTTTATCTGTCGAATGTCATCGCCGATAAATTTAAGCAGGTCGTATGTACCAAGTATTCTGGAAATAATTCGGTCGTTGTATTTCTTTTGAAGCTCCGCCGAGGATAGGTTTGAGCTGATTATTGTCGGCGAACCTTGATTTATCCTTGTGTTTATTATGTTGTAAATGGTTGAAGCGTAAAATGACGTGTCATATTCCGAGCCAAGGTCATCGAGGATAAGAAGATCGGCATTTAGAAGCACCATAAGTGTATCCGCACGGGGGTCCTCTGCACGTCCGAAATGCTCCGCTTCTATGGCTCTGAGATAGTTAAGTATAGAACCGTAAGCAACAAGAAAACCTCTCTCGCTGACAACTTTTGCAATTGAAAGTGACAGATGAGTTTTTCCAAGCCCAGTTTTACCGATCATAAAAACATTTGGTGAGGCTTTGGAAAAGGTTCGTGCGTATCGTTTGCAGTAATCGAGAATATCGGACATTTTGCTGTAGCAGTCATATCCCGAGCTGTCGGATTTCCCACGGTAATATTCCAGAGAAAAGGTTTCAAAGCTGCAAAGCTTCATAGCCGAATTTATGTTAAGCTCCTCAATGGCGAACCTGTTGAGCAGTTCACTGAAGCAAGTGCATCTTGAACCGCCCGTAATGCCCCTGTCATTGCAGATAGGGCATACATACTTTACTTCAAGATAATCCGTCGGATAACCGTGTTCGGTCAAAAGCCTGCCAATGCTTTTCTGACAGTAGAGGTTGTTAACTCTAAGCCGTTCAAGGTTTTCTTTCAGATTTCCGTCATGATTTAATATCATTTTCGCAAGGTCGATGCTGGTTGCGGAAAGCTGGCTGTTAAGCTCCTTAATTTCGGGAATTTCCGCTTCGATCTTTTCTATCCTTAACTGATTTTCTGCTTCGGAACGGACTCGGCGGTTGTTGATCTCCGCTTCGGCACGTTCATATGCCGTGCTGCTGTAACCCATTATTCGTCATCTCCTTTGATTTTCGGAGTATGTTCAAGAGCAAATGTGTCAAACATATCAAGGTCATATGAATGCTCGCCCTTATCATTTTGTGCTTGCTGTTCCGACAGTTCAGTTTTCTTCTTCAAATCGAATTTATCTATATCTTCAATGGTTTTCAGACCATTTTCAATCCAGCTGAGGATAATTTTGTTCATATAAGCAAAGGAAAGCTTGCCGATGGCTTCGATATTTTTTTCGTAAGCATAGGTAATTAGCTCAATATTAATGCCCCTTGCAGACCATTCGTTGACAAAATTCTGCTCCTTGGAAATTAGATTTCTGTTAAGCCCGAGCCTTGAAGCAACCTGGCAGGACAGTGTGTGGCTCTTGACCATATTTTCAATCTCGGCAGCAGCTGCTTCGTGGGTGAAAATGCTTTTTTCCTGCCAAGAAACGGCAATCGTTTCGATATAACGCATACTGGTCTTGCCGATGCTCTTGCAGTATTCGATAAGCATAAGCACAACATCGGGCGGCAGTCCAAGATAATCCACTATCCATATCAGCGAACGGTGCTCCGTGTGATTGAGCATTCTGCCAAGACACGACTCCGCCGAAGCAAAAAGAAAAGCGACCTCCTGAGATGACTCTATCCTTTCGGCGATCTCCTTGGGAGTCAGTGTACGGGTGGGGGAGATCTTCGGCTGTTCGGGAAGCTCCTTTTCTTTTTTCTCCTGTTTTGGCTGTTCACGAGGCTTTTCGGGCTGGGGTGCAGGCTGCTTTGGCTTTTCCGTGCTAATTATCATTCCCAGCTGTTCCCAGTAGGAAAGAGCTTCCTCAATTGCGTCTTCACTAAATCCAAGAAGGTTTTTTATCCTTGCAGCAGTGCAGTCCTTTCCGTATCTCAAAAGGAGAAGCAGAACCTTTACCGCTTTCTCGTCCGCAAGCTTTATGTAATCGACAGCTTCATTTGGAACGGCAAAAACGCCGCTTACGCTGTCCCAGTTGATTTTGAATTTAATTTCGCTGTTCATTTTTCCTCCGATAAAAATATGATATAACTATATTATAACATAAAATCCTGTAAATTGCACTATAAATATTGACTAAATCAAAGGCTTATGTTATAATATTTTATACAATTATTTTGATTTTACGGAGATAGCAATGGAAAATAACGAGGAATTGATTGAAAATATTGAGGAAGAAGAGCCTGACAGACCCCGCACAAGCCCGGCGAAGAATTTTCTGTATACGGTAATATGTATCCTTATCTATGCAGTAGGCTATGTGGGAGTTAAGACTTTCAAATTTTTCTATAACAGCGAAAATATGTATATGCTTCGTGAACTGAATGAATCTCAGCTGAGTATTGTCTCAGAGCTTGCAAAAGTGAACGTTTCCGAAGATTATCGGTTTTGCGGAGGGACGATGTTCTATGCAAAAGGCGATGGGATAACGAAGCTGGTTTTTGAGATCTCTGCATCGAATGAGGACGAAGCTATTGAAGCGGCAGAGAGCTTTCTTGATTTTGAATTCGGGGATATTTCCGAAGAAATACGGGTATCTGTCACCGATTTTGAGTCATATAGGGAGAATTATTTCTACGGAAATATTTACACGGATATTGAAAATCCCAACCATTATGCTGCTGTTTATGAAAATGAAGGCAGCTATAATATTCTTCTTGTGACAAATGAAAATGTTTCGGAATTTAAAGCAATTTTCCAAGACGGCGAAAAAATCTGATAAGGGTGGGCATTATGAAAATATATTTTACATCGGAAAATAAAATGTATGTGACCGATACAAAATCCGAGCCGAAGGAATTTGTAAGCCACAGGGCAGAAACCTATAAAAAGAATCTTTCGGAAATTAAACAGCGGAGCGAATGGAAGCACTCGGGTACAGGTGCGGCTTTTACGGGCACATTGAGGACTTTTTCGGACGATGAAGCTGCAAATGCCTATGTTTGCGGACTTGCCTCCGCACCCGACGGCAGACTCATCTATTCTATCCTGACAGGGGAGGTAGGCGGACTTTACTATAAATCGGAAAACGGCGATGAAAACCACATTACCGCCGCTCAGAATTTCCATCCCTTCGAGATGGACTGCCGTGACGGAAAGCTTGCTATCTCCGTTGAGTACGGCGGTGGAACAAGGCATATTTCCGTTTACGACCTTTCTTCGGGAAGTCTTACGGAGCTTACGGACGGCGATACTTTGGAGGAATGTCCCTGTTGGTCGGCTTCGGGAAATGAGCTTTATTTCAGCACAGCAGGCATAGGCAGAAACGGTGATGGTGTTGCAGCTGCCGTTTCTCCGAGAGGACTTTCGGTTTACAGCTTTGAAAAGAATGAGCTTACCGAGCTTTGCAGTTCCGAGGAGCTTGATTATATTTGTCCGAGAATAGGAAAGGACGGAGTGCTTTATTACATAAAACGTCCGTATAAGTCGGGCAATGACGGCAATTTCTGGTTGGATCTGCTGCTGTTTCCCGTAAGGATAATCAAGGCGATCGGCGGTTTCTTGAATATGTTTTCCATAATGTTCGGCGGTGAATCGCTCAGCTCCGACGGCAAGGGCTTTCATAATCCGCTCAAAGCCAAGCAGAAGGACAATAAGGAGCTGTTTATTGCGGGAAATATTGTAAATGCCGAAAAAGCGGAGAAAGAAAACCGCAAACACGGTGACAAGAACCCGGGTATAATCCCACGCAGCTGGCAGCTTGTCCGCAGAAATTCTCTCGGTGAAGAAGAACTTGTAAGATGCGGTGTAATGGACTATACCTTTACTGCCGACGGCTCGCTTATTGTTTCCGACGGAAAGCATCTTATACGGCTTCCTGACGGCAAGGAAGAGATCATTTGCAAATGCAGTCTTGCACAGAATATTGTTGCAATTGAATAAATTCCGGGCAAAATTTTTTAGGCAAAATTTGCTGAAACAGTTGAAATTTCTGTTTTTATGTAGTATAATATAAATAACCCTGTTTATTTTTAATGCAAAGGAGCAGTTAAAATGTACAATGATATTATCGACACCATAGGATATGTTCAGTCGGTCGACCCCGAAGTCGGAGAAGCTATGAACAAGGAGCTGGCAAGACAGCGTAGAAATCTGGAGCTGATCGCCAGCGAAAATATCGTATCTCCCGCAGTTATGGCTGCAATGGGTTCGGTGCTTACCAACAAGTATGCAGAGGGCTATCCCGGAAAGAGATACTACGGCGGCTGTGAGGACGTTGACATTGTTGAAAATATTGCTATTGAGAGAGCTAAAATGCTTTTCGGTGCAAAGTTCGCAAACGTTCAGGCACATTCGGGTGCACAGGCTAATACAGCTGTTTATATGGCTCTCCTCAATCCCGGCGATACTGTTATGGGTATGAGCCTTGCTCACGGCGGACACCTTACTCACGGTTCTCCCGTAAATATTTCCGGTAAATACTTCAACTTCGTTCCCTACGGCACCAATGATGAGGGCTTTATCGACTATGAGGCACTTTATAAGGAAGCTAACAAGTGCAAGCCCAAGCTTATCGTAGCAGGTGCTTCCGCATATCCCAGAGCAATTGATTTTGCTAAGCTTTCCGAGATTGCAAGAGCAGTCGGTGCTTATCTGATGGTTGATATGGCTCATATCGCAGGACTTGTTGCTTCGGGTCAGCATCAGTCGCCCGTTCCTTATGCAGATATAACCACAACCACAACTCATAAGACACTTCGTGGTCCCAGAGGCGGTCTTATCCTTACAAACAATGAGTATCTCGCAAAGAAGATAAATTCCGCTATCTTCCCGGGAACACAGGGCGGTCCTCTTATGCACGTTATAGCAGGAAAGGCTGTCTGCTTCGGTGAGGCTCTCAAGCCCGAGTTCAAGGAGTACGGCAAGAACATCGTTGCCAATGCACAGGCTCTTGCAAAGGGTCTGCTTGACAGAGGTTTTGACCTTGTTTCGGGTGGCACAGACAATCACCTTATGCTGGTTGACCTTCGTCCTTTCGACCTTACAGGCAAGGAGTTCGAGCATCGTCTTGATGAGGTTTATATCACCGTCAACAAGAATGCTATCCCCAACGACCCCCAGAAGCCCTTTATTACAAGCGGCGTAAGAGTTGGTACTCCCGCTGTTACCACAAGAGGTCTTAACACTGGCGATATGGACAAGATTGCAGAGTTTATGTATCTTGCAGCTAAGGATTTCGACAAGAATGCCGATGCTATCCGTGCAGGCGTTACAGAGATCTGCAAGAAGCACCCTCTTTACGAATAATTTTTTTACTTTGACTTTCGAGGGCAGGAGGCGGTTCGCCTTCTGCCCATTTTTATCGGAGATTTTTATATCGCTTTGCAAATTGGAATTTGTGGAGGTGTGTTATGATAGAAATTAAATATAGTAAATCAACCGCCGGAATTGATAATTTCTTTGAATTTTATAATGAACAAGAATATATTCCTATGTCTTTATCAGAATTACGCACAGATGGTTCCAGATTAAAATTTTACTTGTCTTTATTCAAGAAGTTTAACATTATTGATAAAAATGCAACCGGGATTTCTTTTTGGTGGAATACAAGGTTTCCTTGTAAATACAATGATATTGAATTTGAATTAGTATATGACAATGATTGGGACATGGAAAGTTTTTGTGTGAATGGAAAATATATTAAAGACAGGGAAACCATAGCAGAAGCAATAAAATCTTTAATTGAAACAGAGGGTATGAATGTTGTAATCGACCACAATATAGACATTTACGATTTGAATAGAGCGTTATTTGGTATTTGACAACTTCCAATTTATTTGACAGTGAAATTTGCAAATAACTATAAAAAAGGTTGTGATAAAAATGTCCGCACCTCTTGCAGACAGAATACGTCCCAAAACTCTGGACGAAGTCGTGGGACAAACACATATCCTCGGAAAGGGAAAATATCTTCGGAGGATAATCGAAGGCGGAAATATCCCCAATATGATATTTTACGGTCCTTCGGGTGTGGGAAAAACAACGGTTGCACGAATAGTTGCCGAATCGGCAGGGAAGAAGCTGCATAAGCTGAACGGCACGTCCGCTTCGGTTGCAGATATTAAAGAGGTCATCGCCGATACCAACACATTTGACGGTATCAACGGCGTTATCCTCTATCTTGACGAGATACAGTATCTCAACAAAAAACAGCAGCAATCGCTGCTGGAATATATCGAAAACGGACAGATAACTCTGATAGCATCAACAACAGAAAATCCGTATTTCTATGTATACAATGCAATTCTCAGCCGTTCGGCGGTGTTTGAGTTCAAACCCGTTTCAGCCGAAGAGATACTTCCGGCGGTAAACAGAGCCTTTGCAATTCTTGCCGATGAAATGAAAACGGAGATAAATGTTGCTCCCGAGGTCACCGAATATATCGCAAGAGGCTGCGGCGGCGACGTGCGAAAGGCTGTAAGCATTGCAGAGCTTTGTGTAATGGCGGCAGAAAACACGGGAAATATCACTGTTACTCTTGACTCTGCAGAAGCACTCACTCAGCGAAGCAATATGCGTTATGACAGGGACGGCGACCAGCATTACGACATTTTGTCCGCATTGCAGAAATCTATCAGGGGTTCGGACGAAAACGCTGCTATCCACTATGCCGCAAGACTGATAGAAGCGGGAGATATTATCTCGCTGTCAAGACGGCTGCTGGTTATTGCCGCCGAGGACGTTGGACTTGCGTATCCGTTGGCTATCCCGATAGTCAAGGCGTGTGTTGACAGTGCAATGCAGCTTGGTCTGCCCGAGGCGAGAATTCCGCTGGCAAACGCTGTTATCCTGCTTGCCACCGCTCCTAAGTCAAATTCTGCATATATGGCGATAAACGAAGCTCTGGAGGACGTTCATCACGGCGATTTCGGAGATTTTCCACGGCATTTGCAGAATGTTCATCTTGATGGCGAGGACGCAAAAATAAGGGGACAGCACTATCTCTATCCCCACGATTATAAAAATCATTATGTTCAGCAGGAGTATATGCCCGATAAGCTGAAAGGGAAGGTCTACTACCATTTCGGTGAAAATAAGACCGAAATGGCAGCAGCTGCTTATCGTAAAAAAATACTTGAAGAAGCACAGAAAAAGTAGTCAGAATACCGTTTGTATCAGCTTGCCCGAAGTTTCCGAGGAATATACCCAGCGGTCGATATGACCTGCATCGGTAAAATATCGGATAGGCTTCAGCTCGGGACGTTCCTCGGGAAGGTCAACGATTATCAGCTTTACCTTCATTTTTTCGGGAATAAGTGCTTTAATGTATACGGTTGCGTTCTGCCCCGGAAATAGGTTATCTCTCGGTTCGGCAAGACCTGCAAGATTTGGTGCAAGCTCAATGAATACGCCGTAGCTTTCTGCCGAGCGGACAATTCCCGAAACGGTCTGACCGGCGGAAAACATTGCCGCATTTTCCTCCCAGCTTCCCAGCAGTTCCTTGTGCGAGAGCCAAACTCTTCCGTTCTGAACTGCTTTTACAACAACTCTGATCTCCTGTCCGACCTTAAATCTGTCGGCGGGATGGGAAATTCTTGACACCGAAATTGCGTCTATGGGAATAAGGGACGGTACGCCGCAGCCTATGTCAACAAACGCTCCGAACTGTTCAAGATGGGTAACTCTGGCAGGTATCACATCTCCCGGTTCAAGGCGGGATATGTATTCGTAAATGCAGTCCTCCTGCACCTTGCGGCGTGACAGAACTGCCATAGTGCTGCCCAGCTCGTCTTGTGTAAAGCCTGTAACAACAAAGCTAACGGGCTTGCTGACCTTTGTTATCAGGGCAATGTCTTTGGTGGCACCGCTTTCTATTCCCGCTGCACCCTCAATTCTCGGGATAATTCCCTTCATACAGCCAAGATCTACGATCAGGTTGTGACTGCTGTCGCAGAGCAGGGTATAGGCTTCAAGTATTCTGCCCCTTGCCATTGCATCTTCAAGGCTTCGCTGAGAGCGAAGATAGCTTCTGTTTTCGGGCGTTGCGATAAGTGTTCCCTCGGGATTGAATTTTCTCATTTTGTACCTCCATTGTGTATTTTTCCGAAGCACCGAGTATCATCGGCACTTCGGAAATCCGCCGAATTCATAGTAGAATATATGAGGAAAATTCTCACACTATTCGAACCGGAGGTCAAAAACTTTTTACTGACATACCGCCGTAATTGATGAGAGTTGATGTTACGGGATGTTTGCTTTGCTCCGAGCAGATTATCTCAAGTGTAACGGCATCGGTCAGCTGCGGTTCAAGAAGGTCATAGCTTGAATGATTCGGTACTTGTACTGCAGTGATATTGTAAAGTGTCATATTTCCGTTTGCGGGACTGTACGCGGGAAAAACTCGGAAGCTTGTGTTTTCGAAGCGTCCGCCTTTTCCTTTGATGTTTATTCCAAAAATTCCGCTGATGCTGCGTTTTAATGCTGTACTTGCTCTTTCGGCGGAGTCGATGCTTTCAAATTCTGCTGTTATTTTCATAATTTTTTATCCTTTCATAATAGCATTTATAAAGATAAGCTTGATATTCGGTATCATATTTGCTATTATTGCAAAAAAATTATTAAATATTGCAGAAAACAATTGCCTTTTCAGGTGAAAAAATGGTATAATAACAATGTATATTGTTATGCTCATTTTCAAACTTACGAGTTTTGTTTTGCTGTCGTCTCGATTTACTGATATAAACCGCAAAACTCAGAAAGGAATGGTCATATAAATGGACGTAAGACCTGAGGATATACTGAAAATGAAAAAGAAACACCCTTGCGGCTCGGATACCTTTCTCGTTCTGCGTTCGGGAATGGATTTCAAGCTCAGATGCACAGGCTGCGGCAGGGAATTTATGATAGCAAGAAGCAAAATAGAAAAAAATATAAAAAACATTATCCGTGAAAAAGAAGAGCCTTAGCCGTTTTTGCAAAATAATATTTTGAAAGGAACGGTTATAATGTTTGAAAATTTAAAGCTCACCGAACAGAAATATAATGAGATAAGCGAGATGCTTTCCGACCCAGCGGTAATTTCCGATTCGTCGAAGTATACTTCGCTTATGAAGGACTATAAAAATCTTATCCCTCTTATTGAAAAATACAGGGAATATCAGGCGGCAGAAAAAGCGGCGGAGGAAGCACGCCAGCTCCTTGACGAGGGCGGTCTTGACCGTGATTTCAAGGAGCTTGCTCAGTCGGAATTAGAAGAAAATAAGGCAAAGTGTGAGGAGCTTTCGGAAGAACTGAAGATACTTCTTCTCCCGAAAGACCCCAATGATGACAGGAACGTTATTGTTGAGATACGAGGCGGGGCAGGCGGCGAGGAATCTGCACTGTTCGCCAATTCGCTTTTCAGAATGTATTCAATGTATGCCGCTTCAAAGGGCTGGAGAAGTGAGGTCATCAGTGCCAATGAGACCGAGCTTGGCGGCTATAAGGAGATATGCTTTTCGCTGAGCGGAAATGAGGTGTATTCCCGACTGAAATTTGAGAGCGGTGTTCACAGAGTGCAGCGAGTGCCCGAAACGGAATCTCAGGGACGAGTTCACACGTCTACAGTAACTGTTGCCGTGCTTCCCGAGGCAGAAGAGGTCGAACTGGAAATAAATCCTGCTGACCTGAAAATTGACGTGTTCAGAGCTTCGGGTGCAGGCGGACAGCATATCAACAAAACCGAATCTGCCGTACGAATTACCCATCTTCCCACGGGAATGGTTGTCGAATGTCAGGACGAACGCAGTCAGTATAAAAATAAGGACAAGGCTATGAAGGTACTTCGTACAAGGCTTTATGATGAAATGCTTCAGGAGCAGAACGAAAAAATTGCTTCGGAAAGAAAATCTCAGGTCGGCACGGGAAAGCGTTCCGAACGGATACGAACCTATAATTTCCCCGAGGGCAGAGTTACCGATCATAGAATAGGGCTGACACTTTACAGGCTTGATTACGTCTTAAACGGAAATCTTGACGAATTTGTAGACGCCCTTATTACTGCCGACAGAGCCGCAAAGCTTGCGGAGCAGGGTACAGTATAAGCATATTTTTACAGACATAGGAGCATATAATGAAATGTTTTACGATACTCGGATAATTTCCGATTCTGATGAGGACTTGCAGTATGCCGCACAGCTGATAAAGGACGGGAAAATTGTCGGTATGCCTACGGAAACTGTTTACGGACTTGCTGCTGATGCACTGAATCCGTCTGCTGTTGCGGATATTTTCAAGGCAAAAGGCAGACCGCAGGATAATCCGCTGATAGTTCATCTTGCGTCGGCGGCAGATATTGAAAGATATACGCATAATATCCCCGAAACGGCGTATAAGCTGGCTGAGATGTTCTGTCCCGGACCGCTTACAATGGTTCTTCCCAAAAGAGAGTGTATTCCCGATATTACAAGTGCAGGTCTGGACACGGTCGGCATAAGGATACCGGCGGACATTACGGCAAGGCGGTTTATCGCTGCCTGCGGAACGCCTATCGCCGCTCCGTCGGCAAATCTTTCGGGAAGCCCCAGCCCAACGACCGCAAAGCACGTTTTTCAGGATATGCAGGGCAGAATTCCCGCAATAATTGACGGGGGAAGCTGCTGTGTTGGTGTGGAATCTACGGTCGTTTCCTTTGAGGACGACAGGATAGTGCTGCTTCGTCCCGGCTTTATTTCCCCCGAGGAGCTTTCGGCGGCAGGGGAGGTCATTATCGGGAAAGGGATAACCGAAGCAATCTCTGACGGCGAGATAGTAAGGTCTCCCGGAATGAAGTACAAGCACTATTCTCCAAAGGCAAATGTTACTATTATTGATGGAATTTCCGAAAAATATGCCGAGTATGTTATTTCAAAAAAAGAAAGCGGAACAGCTGCAATGTGTTTTGAATCGGAAGCCGCCGAGCTTGAACGCTGCGGTGTAAAATGCGTACCTTACGGCGATACCTCGGAGGAACAGGCACAGCTTCTTTTCTTACGGCTAAGAGAATGTGATGAGCAAGGATTTAAGCAGGTCTACGCACACTGTCCCGAAAAAAGCGGAGTGGGACTTGCAGTGTATAACAGGCTGCTGAGGGCGGCGGGATTTGAGGTGATAAAGCTATGAGCGATGATGTTCACGTTGTAGGATTGACAGGGCAAAGCGGTGCGGGAAAAACTACGGTTTGCAAGGTTTTCGAGGAAAACGGATTCTCAATTATCAATTGTGACCAAATTTCCCGTCAGGTCACGGAAAAAGGAAGTCCCTGCCTTTCACAGCTTGCCGAGTGCTTCGGAAATGATATAATCCGTCCCGACGGAACTCTTGACAGGCGAAAGCTGGGGGATATTGTTTTCGGAAACAGGGAGCTGCTCTATCAGCTGAACGGTATCTGCTATCCATATATCACTTATCAGATAGTGGAGCGTCTAAAGGCACTGAGTGAAAGTGGAAATCGCTATGTTTTGCTTGATGCTCCCACATTGTTTGAAAGCCGTGCAGATGATTTCTGCGACCTGATAATAAGTGTGACCGCTGATGAACAGTCCCGCCTTAAACGTATCATAGAGCGTGACGGTATCACCGAGGAGCAGGCTCTAAAGCGTTTTGCATCTCAGCATACCGAGGAATTTTTCAGAAATAAATCCGATTATATTATCATAAATAATAAAGATATACCAATACTTATTGAGAAGGCAAAAGAGGTTTCCGATAAGGTCAAGGAGTATTTTAATGCACAAACTGATTAAGTTTATGGCGTTTCTGGCTGCTGCCGCTGTTATTATTGGGATAATAAAGCTGCCCGATATTGCAAGAAGGTTTATATATCCCACAAATTACGGGGAATATATCTCGGAATATTCGGCAGAGTTTGAGGTCGATGAATATTTTATCTTTGCTGTTGTGAAAACAGAAAGCAACTTTGACCCCAATGCAACCTCGGACGTCGGTGCAAGAGGGCTTATGCAGCTTATGCCCGATGCCTACGAATGGGTCAAGTTCCGTATGGACGATAAGCGTGTTACGACCTTTGACAATATGTATGACCCCGAATTTAATGTGGAATACGGCACATTTATGCTCAGCCTTTTTCTTGAGGAATACAGCGGGAACTATGAAACTGCTCTTGCCGCATATCATTCGGGAAGAGGAAATGTCAACAAATGGCTCGATGACCCCGAATACAGCTCGGACGGTGTTTCGCTGGATAAGATTCCATCGGCAGCCACTGCCCACTATGTCGATAAGGTTATGAGAGCCTATAAATCATATACTATATTATATTCCAAATTGGAATAATAGGGTAAAATCGAAAGGATCTGAAATTATGGCAAAGGAAAAATCAAGTGCCGCAAAACAGCTTCAGGAAAAGCTCTGTTACAAAAAGCAGAACGGCGGAATGAAGCTCAGCGACAAAGAGATCAAAGAATGCGACAAATTCGGCGAGAAATACAAGAGCTTTCTCGATGCAGCTAAAACTGAAAGAGAAGCTGTTATTTATGCTGAAAAGCTTGCTGTTGAAGCGGGATATGTTCCGTATAAGAGCGATATGAAGCTTAAGACAGGGGATAAAATCTATGTCAACAACAGGGGAAAGGCTATCATTCTTGCAATTATCGGTTCTGAACCTATTGAGAATGGTGTGCATCTTGCTGCTGCACATATTGACTCTCCCAGACTTGACCTGAAACAGTGTCCGCTTTATGAGGACAATGAAATGGCACTGTTCAAGACCCATTATTACGGCGGTATCAAGAAGTATCAGTGGGCTGCAATTCCGCTGGCACTGCACGGGGTCGTTGTTCTCAGCGATGGGAGCAAGGTGACTGTTAATATCGGTGAGGACGAGAAGGACCCCGTTTTCTGTGTTACCGACCTTCTGCCGCATCTTGCACAGGAGCAGATGAAGAGAACTCTTTCCGAGGGCATTAAGGGCGAAGAGCTTAACATTCTTGTAGGCTCACGTCCCTTTAAGGACGATGAAGCAAGTGAGAGGGTAAAACTTAACATTCTCGATATTCTTAACAAAAAGTACGGAATGACCGAGGCTGACTTCCTTTCGGCAGAGTTGGAGGCTGTTCCGGCGTTCAAGGCTAAGGACATAGGCTTTGACAGAAGTATGATAGGCTCTTACGGTCACGATGACAGAGTTTGCGGATATACCGCTCTGAGAGCTATCCTCGACTGCAAAAAGGTGAAAAAGACCGCTGTTGTTATTCTCACAGACAAAGAGGAAACAGGCAGTGACGGCAACACGGGACTTTGTTCGTCGTATCTCAAATATTTCCTTATGGACATTGCCGAAAGTATGGGTGCAAAGGGAAGAACGGTCATCTCCAATTCCGAGTGCTTGTCCGCTGACGTAAATGCTGCATTCGACCCCACATTCCCCGATGTGGTAGACAGAAAAAATGCCGCTTATCTCAATTACGGTGTTGTTGTAACTAAGTTTACAGGTTCAAGAGGAAAATCGGGTACTTCCGATGCTTCAGCAGAGTTTGTTGGACGAGTTCGTAAGCTTATGGACGATAACAGCATTATCTGGCAGACAGGTGAGCTTGGCAAGGTTGACCTTGGCGGCGGCGGAACGGTTGCAGCATATATTGCAAATCTCAATATTGATGTTATTGACGTGGGCGTTCCCGTGCTTTGTATGCATGCACCCTTTGAGGTAGTTTCAAAAATTGATGTGTTTATGACCTATAAAGCTTTTTACGCATTTCTTGCTGAATGAAAATAATATGTTTTTCAAAAAACTCCGCATTGTCATCAAATGGGCAATGCGGAGTTTTTGTAAAGTGCTGATAACATTTACTGTCAAAACAAAGTGCTTGATGTTTACTGCAATTTACATTATAATTATACCAAGAGGTGAGGAAATGAACACATCAAATCTGAAAAGGCTTAGGAAGGCCGCAAAGCTTACTCAGGAGGACGTTGCAGAAAGGCTGAATGTATCAAGGCAGTCGGTGGCAAAATGGGAAAGTGGTGAGTCACTGCCCGATATTGATAACTGCATTGCTTTGTCAAGGCTATATAAAGTAACGCTTGACGACCTTGTTTTGTATGCAAAAAATCCCGACGAGGACCGCACTCCCAAAGGAAAGCATATGTTTGGCGTCGTAAAGATCGACGATAAGGGTCAGATAGTTATTCCGGAAAAGGCAAGAGAGGTTTTTGATCTGAAATGCGGCGACAAGCTGCTTCTTATGGGAGATGAAGCCCAAGGAATAGCTATGGTCAAGCTGAATAATTTTCTGTCGGCAACCGCTGAGATACTGAAAATTATTCAGGAAACCGATACGGATGATTGATACCGTTATATCACATCAAAGGAGCAAAAATCAATGTATGCAGTAGAAATCAATGAATTGACAAAAAAATACAAAAACCTGACTGCTGTGGACTCATTATCGCTGAAAATCAATGACGGAGAAGTCATTTCGCTGCTGGGAATGAATGGTGCGGGCAAAACTACCACCATAAAAATGCTGTCCTGCCTTACAAAACCCACTTCGGGCGACGCTTTGGTTTATGGTAAAAGCGTAAATACACAGTGCAATGAAGTTAAGGAAATGATCGGAATTTCGCCTCAGGAAAATGCGGCGGCAATAAATCTGACCGTTGAGGAAAATCTTCGCTTTATGTGCGGAATTTACGGTATTGACAAAAAAACAGCCGATGAAAACATTGACAGGATATTTGAACAGTTCAACCTGCAAAAGGTTTTCAAAACAAGAGCGGGTAAGCTTTCAGGCGGCTGGCACAAGCGGCTCAGTATTGCAATGGCACTTATTACTAATCCAAAGATACTGTTCCTTGATGAACCGACACTGGGACTTGATGTTGTGGCAAGACGTGAGCTTTGGAGCGTTATCGAATCTCTAAAGGGCAAAATGACTATCATTATTACGACTCATTATATGGAAGAATCGGAGCATCTTGCCGACCGCATTGCAATTATGAAGGACGGAAAGCTTAAGGAATTCTGTACTCTTGAAGAACTGCAGAAGAAAACAGGCGAGGAAAGTCTTGAAGAAGCATTCCTGAAAATTACAGTTTGATTTATTAAAGGAGCATAAAATGAAAAGTTTTATTTTTGCTAACAGAAACCTTAAAGAAATAATGAGAGATCCCCTTAGCTGGATATTCTGCTTGGGTTTTCCGCTCGTAATGCTGTTTGTAATGTCCATAATAAATAACAGCATTCCTCCGCAAGCGGGTATGAAGCTTTTTCAGATACAAAACCTGACACCGGGAATTGCCGTTTTTGGTCTGACATTTGTAATGCTGTTCGCTGCTTTGCTCATATCGGGTGACAGACAGCAGGCGTTTTTGCTGAGAATATTCACATCGCCAATGAGGTCATCCGATTATATCGTGGGTTACATAATCCCGCTGATAGTATTGTCGGCAGGTCAGTCGATAATAACAGGAATTGCAGGTCTGATAATGGGTCTTACAAGCAATGTCAAGCTGAATTTTCTCAATATTCTGGCTTCAATTCTGATCTCTATTCCGTCAATTGTAATGTTCATCGGGTTCGGACTGCTTTTTGGAACATTGCTTAATAAAAACGCTGCACCCGGTATATGCTCAATAATCATCACGTTTTCGGGAATGTTCGGCGGTATTTGGATGGACGTAGACGCTATGGGCGGTACTCTCGCTAAACTGTGCAATGCACTGCCGTTTATTCACTCTGTAAAAGCAGCAAGGTTTGCATATGCAGGAGATTTTGCCGAAAGCTTTTCGCAAACAGGAATCGTTGCTATATGGGCACTTGTTGTTATAACCTTGTCGATCGTCGTATTTAAAAAGAAAATGAGATTTTAAGCTTGCTGCATCTATGAAAAGCCACGGGATAAGATCCTGTGTATCCGCCCAATAATCCCCCGGCTTGAGTCAATCCTCCAAAAGTGATAAACTAATTCTAAAGAAGTCTGGATAAGTCCATAGACCGGAATGGAGTTGGTTGGAATGAATGAGATAGCACAAGCAAAGGCGCAGGTAAGACTGCAAAACTGGCAGATGATGTATAGTGAGTATGCAAACAGCGGAAAGACGGTAAAAGAGTGGTGTGAAAACAACAATCTTAGCGTCAAGACATTCTATTACAGACTGAAAAGGCTAAGAATGGAAACGCTGAATCGGGAACATCACGACATAGTCGCTGTAAGCAATAATACGGGCGATAATATAGTCAGTACCTCAAGTACAGGAGTCATCCGAATAAGCGGACATGGTATAACAGCAGAACTGCCGCAGGATATATCTCCGGAGCTTCTTGCAGCATTTCTGAAAGGCTTGTCGTCATGCTGAAGGAAACACGGTTTGAACAGGTATATCTGGTATGCGGATACACAGATATGCGGCGGTCAATAGATGGACTTGCAGCGATCGTTCAACAGAATTTCGATTTGGAGCCATGCTCGGGCAGCCTGTTTCTTTTCTGCGGAAAACGAAGGGATAGGTTAAAAGCACTGCTATGGGAAGGTGACGGATTTCTGCTTATACTAATTCTCGATTATAAAGTAGACAAAAAATCAAGCAAAAGCTTGCGTTTATGGGTTTTGTGCAGATTTTTTGTCAATACTTTAATGAGAGATTAGTATTATGTATAAACGACTGGATAACGGCTGTTTTCAGTGGCCGAGAAACACAACAGAGGCAAAATTGCTTACTCATGAGCAGTATATCTGGCTGCTGCAAGGACTTTCGGTCGAACAGCCAAAGGCAATAAAGACTGCACCTAAAAGAGATGTCATATAGTACAAAAGCGAGGTAGTTTTCAGCCTCGCTTTCTCTGTTTAGAAATGCTGTAAAGCCTTGATTTTATGCGGTTTTTGTGGTATAATAAAGGAGGTTGAGGAAATGGAGAAATTGGCATTTGTAAATTCTAAATTAATTATTTATGCAAAAAATAGAAGCAATAATAGACAAGTATCACTTATAATTAAAGGTATCTATGATACTAATATAAGTTTTGAAGCGTGGATAGATCTTGAAACTTGGGAAATATCTTCGGTTTATCCAATAAAGTAAAGGAGAAAGTATGTATGCGATTTGTAGATGTGTTTCCGTATAATCGTGATGAATATAGCCAAGTAATATGGTTTTTTGAAGAATGTATTGAACGTGATTTTCAGGCGGTTATAGATAACTATGCACACGGACATCAATATAGATTTGAATCATGTGGATTGAATTTGCCAAACGGAGAGGATAACATAATGTATAAAGGTCCTTTTGCGTGGGCAGGTGATCCGTCTTCAGATATGTGCCCTGACGAATATGATCAGCTAGATTTCAAAATGTTTATTATATGTTTTGAGCTTGCTGCTAAGGTGTTTCTTCTTAATAATAGTTCTTATGAATATCCAATGAGGATATTCGATAGTTTGAAGCTAATCAGAAAAAACTATACAAATGTTTTATGGCTTATAGAGCATTTCTATGGTGCAGAGTTCTACGTTTGCGATAATCAAGGAGTATGTACCGGTGAACATCACGGTAAAGAATGGGGAGAGAAGTGGTATGAAACATATGGAAAGTTATTATATTTTGATGATGTAGATCAAATAGTAGAAGCGCAGTTTAAAAAGTATTATGACTTACACAAATGATTGATAAATTAAAGGGTAATATATACTACAAATGCAGTTGAGAGCTACCACAGAATGGTCAGAAAATTCACAAAATCCAAGGCAGTTTTTCCGACAGATGATTCTATCAGAAAGGTTATTTTTATGAGTGTGAAGGAGATCTCAAAGAAGTGGACACTGCCCGTTCGGAATTGGGAACTTGCGTACTCACAGTTCGCAATTTTCTTTGAGGATAGGTTTGCAGCCTGACGGCTGTTGAGGACGCTGTCCTCGAACTCCTGAGGTTTATCCGCTTGAAAAGAAAAGCAGCGACAATGCGCTGCTCTTCACCGTATATCTTTACAGCCTGCGTCGGGTCGCTCCTCAGCGTTGCCCTGTTTGGCTGTGTTTTTAGTATTGTCAAAATTATTGAGGGAGATTCATTTACACAGTTTATTTTTCATACCCAACTTCTCGGAAACATATCAGCAAACGGAGGCTCTAATCTCTGTAAAGCTGTGACCTATTCGCTGAATAACAAGAAAGAGCTTGAAGCATTCCTGCTTGACGGTCGTCTGGAGCTTACTAACAACCGTGCCGAACGAGCAGTAAAGCCGTTTGCAATGGGCAGAAAGAACTGGCTGTTTGCTGACACCAACAAGGGTGCTGATGCGAGTATGATGTGGTATTCGGTCATCGAGTCGGCAAAGCTGAATAATCTCAATGTTTACGGTTATCTGCTTCACTTGTTGAGTGAGTTGCCAAAGCTCGGTGAAGCTCCGACCGACGATCAACTTGATAGACTGATGCCCTGGGCTGAACTTCCGAAGTATTGCAAATAGGAGATTTTTATGTCAAAGAAAAAATATGGTGCTAACATCGCTTTTATGATGGATTTTGTACGGAAATTTATAGACGAAGAATCATCAAGATCAGATTTCACGCTTGATTTCAATCATCACTTGAGCCTGCGTTTTGATAAAATGTATTCAGAAAATGCGGAAGCCGCTGAGATATTTGCTGAACGTTTTGGAGAAATTGTTGACAATAGTGACGGTCTTAGCGATGATGAACTTCGCGATGCTCTATGTGATCCTTACGACCTGGTTTATGACATTATTACAGGTAATGCTTGGTGATATACATATTAACCGCCTCTGCAGTTTTGAACGCAGAGGCACTTGTCTTTGTTTTGCGTGGGGTGATTGGGCGGATACGATCCTGTGGCTTTTTGCGTTGATCGAAAAATATTTAATCAATGAGAATCAGTTCCTGGAGAATCAGTTCTTGTCATCATCATCGTCATTGTTATCTCCGCCGGCAGTGATGTTGGCAAGCGGGGAAGAGTCGATAGCATTTTTGAGATTTTCATTTGAAATATGGGTGTATATCTC
Organism: uncultured Ruminococcus sp.; assembly: GCA_964540575.1. Classification (GTDB taxonomy): domain Bacteria; phylum Bacillota; class Clostridia; order Oscillospirales; family Ruminococcaceae; genus UMGS1889. The sequence goes on along the minus strand of CAZINI010000005.1, from coordinate 46,053 downwards.
GGTAGTGGCTATGCTCTTGTGTCCAAGAATATCCTTTAAAACCAAGGTATCCACATTGCCGTACTGATACATAAGCGTAGCTGCCGTATGTCTGAGCTTATGTGTGGATAATCCACGGTTGTCGAGTCCCGACAGCTTCAGAGCATTTTCCACCACCTGCTGGACACGTCGGCGGCTGATACGGGTACCACGTTTGCTGAGAAATAATGCGTTTGGTTCAGTCTCGGACTTAGGTCTGACCTTCAAATAAGCAGATACAGCGTCCACACAGGCGTTATTTATGTAGATAATGCGTTCTTTGTTGCCTTTACCGAGAAGCCTGAGAGTGCGTTCGTCCATATTTATATCCCGAAGATTGATACCAACAAGCTCGCTAAGACGCATACCGCAATTTATGAACAAAGTAATAATGCAGTAATCACGTTCGAAATATGGATCTTCGGAATCTGCAACAGCTTCCAGCAGATTAACGCTGTCATTTAAAGTCAGATATTTAGGCAGCTTTTGCTTGATGGACGGCATTTCCAGATCCTTTAGAGGATCCGAGTCCAACAGATGAGCCTGTTTAGACAAATACTTGAAAAACGCACGCAGCGATGATGATTTTCTTGCACGGGTGCGGTCGTTATTTTTGAGTTCCGTTGAAGTGAAATAAAGAAACTCATAAATATCCGACAGAGTTATGTCTTTAAGCATATCGATCGGAATATCTTTTATCGATACGGATTCCAGCTTGGTATCTGCAGGCATATTCGTACGCAGACGTTTTAGATACTTAAGAAATAATTTAATGTCGTTATAGTACGCTTCAACAGTTCTGTCGGAGCGTATTTTGATTACCTTGGTATATGTAAGGAAATCATTGAGGTAGTAGGGGGTTTCAGATCTATCAATTGACATAGTTCTTTATGCATACAGCTAATTGCACATAATATAAATTTAGTGCAATAAGAAGCACGTTCCTTTCTGTAGTCTAGGTTTATTATATCACGTTATTTAGGGATTTTCAAGCATTTTTAAAGACTGATGACAGCGTTTTGTTAATGTTCTCTCAATACTATATGATTATATGATAATTATTCGGATATGGACAAAGAAAAACGCCGAAGGAATTTACCCACGGCGTTCAAGAAAAGAGATTATTTCAATCTGCTATCAAGGCTTTCACAGTCGATTTCATCAAGCTTTAAAAGGCTTATAGCGTTGTTAGCGAACTCTTTGAAGCATTGCAAGCGTTCAATAGCTATGACCAATTCAAGACAATCAACAGTATCTATCTTGCGGTATCTGATATGGGCTGTTTGTTCCTGAACGTCTTGTTCAAGCCGTGTAAGCTGATTGAGAATATACGACATAAACAAGTGCTTTTTGCTTACTGCCATTGTTGCACCTCACATTCTGCCCTTGCGGCATTCGTTAAGCAACAGTCGGCAGAACCCCGCAATGCTCATACCACAGTAATCCGCTTCCGTTTTCAGCCAATTGAACAAGGTCGGTGTAATATGCAGTCGCAGATATGACGTTAATTTTTCCTCTGACATTGAAAGCACCTCACAATCAAAAATTCGGAATTATGTAAAGACTTCCGATTAATTCAAGATTATATGCTATCCAAGCCGCTTTTGTCAAGAGCAGAATTTGAAGTTTGTAGAAATAGAACAAAGTTTTTATATTTTGTTTGTGAGATTGTAACAGGCTATTTTGCTTCAAAGTAATCGAAAAGTATCGTACGGATAAGTGCGGACATTGAAACACCCCTTTTTTCACTTTCACGCTTTAATTTGTTATAAAGCGAAGCCGTAACAGAGAAATTCAACTTTTTATCTTCCTGATTATGGATTAAATTTGAACTTTTTGAACTGTTTTTAATTGACATTTTGAACCACCTCCCGAAAAACATTATACTACAAGAACGATAGAATGTCAATAGTGTTTTGGTAGAACTTTTGTAGAAAAACTGTGTTGGAATGACCTTTTTAATATAAGGTCATTCCGAAATTGGTAGAAAGCCCCACGAACTCAGAAAAGGTGTTTTGCAGAACAGCCGCCGTTAAAAGAAAGTTTACAAACTCATCTATTGACAACAGGAACCGTTTTCGGTGGTATTCGGCAGGCTGTCGGCAGGCACCCCGCAGTCCGCCCACGGGGCGTCCTTGCGGTGAGCCTGTCGGCATCCAAGCCTACCACCGAAAAGCCTATTGTCAATAGCTGACTTTGTAAACTTTTTTCTAACGGCTCTTGTAAGCAAAATACAGCCGTTTTAAGAGGGGTGCAGGAATGTTCGTGTCCCTACCCTAGCAAGCCCTTTAAAGCCACTTACAGAGAGCCACGAAGCCTTTAAAAATAAAAAAACGGGTATATACAACCCGTTAATATAAATTTAGTGCAATTAAGAGTACGCATTTTTCTCCTTTTCTTAATATTGCTTTTATTATATCACGTTATTTAGGGATTTGCAAGAGCAAGTGCAGATATTAAGCATTTATTAATTATGCTGGTATCTGCACTTATTTTAATGATTAATGTCACTGATACGCATAAGCTGAATAATATCATGCGAAAATTCTTCAAAGGCTTGCAGGCGTGTTATTGCAAGCTGATATTCGTACACGTCCAGAGCATCAACATCACGATATTTCACAAGCTTGACTTGATTGTCATATTCATCTTGTAGACGCTGGCGGTTGTTGACAAGGTATTCATATATAAGACGCTTCAATGATTTATTATTCATCTTTTCCGCTCCTTAACTGTTCAGAACGGTCTACAAAGCCCTTTTTCGTCAGGCGTTCAACCTTTTCATATGTATTATAGGCGTTCCGCAACTCTTCATCGTGAACAAAGAAATAGCAACGCACAAAGCGTTTATCCTTGTAATTGCCCTGTTCATCAAGAATGGGTTTGTATACTCTAACAATAGTAAGACACCCGAGCAAGGTTACAGGCAGGCATAAATAGCGGGTCTGCTCTCTCAAAGGCTTAGACATACGGGTAAAAACCTGAGAAGTACCAACAATAACCTTGTGTTTCTTTCGTTCCTGTGTTATCTCCTCGAGCATCTCAGGGGGAAAATTCTTGCTTTCCATACTATTGAACCAATTTTGTATTTCGTCCAGAAAGTCGATTTGACCGATATGCCCGTTATGAACACCAACGACTTCTCGCCAATCCTCTATTTTGCCGTCCTGAAAGTCTATGCCGATATTAGAGCGGATTTTTATTTTCGGGAACATTTTCTTATAACGCCGCAAGAACTCAACGGCGGCTATTGTTTTTCCGCTGCCCTGTTCCCCTGCAAAGATATACATGCCGTGTATATTCATAGAATCAGGGTCACGGTTATAAAAATCACGGGCTAACGCTCTAGGGAAATCAATGAAAACACGGACTAATGCATTACGCTTTTTCCACTGTGATTTGATTGTACGCTTCTTGCGGCGTTTACCCTTTGCGAAATAGAAGCCGCAAAAGAAAACAGTCATAAGCATAAGAGCACCGAAGAAAATGCTTAAAACAATGATTATAACCCAAAGAAGAGAATGAAGAAAATCCATAAAACAACCTACTTTCCTATTTTTTGATAACAAGAATAATATTGTACGCTATGCGTAACGCTGTGAGAGCGAGAACAAAGGTTATTAAGGGGGCATAATAATCATAAGGCATTAACCACCCTATAAAGCCGAAAACGCTTTCAAGCCCACTATTAAAGCTTGCAGGCGGATTTATATCAGGTATTTCGGGCAAAGATTGAAGAAGCCCGATAACAACCGCCTTAAACATATCTATAATACTTTGGATAATCATCTATCCCCACCCCCTGATATATACAACGGAATACGGCGGAAAGTGCTTAATGCAAATGAAACATAGCAAAAAGCACATATGACGGAGCGGAAAAGCTCAACAGAACTATCGTCAAAAATAGAAAAATCAAGCTTATGGTTAAGACCAAAGCCATCTATTTTGACATTAATTTCAGGAGGATTTTTGCCACCGTTTTTATATGCTGTAATAGCATTATCTACTATTGTTTTAAGACTGCCAGCAAAGCTAAAGCAATCATCAAAGGCGGCTTGAATATCCATCAAAGCAGACTCGATATATCCATCTTCGGGCAAAAAAACAGATTGAAAAAATTCACCGAGTTTTTCAAAAAAACTTGCAAAGAAATCAGAAACTTCTTTAAGAATTTTTTTGAGATACTCAATAACCTTAGATAAATCGGCATGAAGCTGATTATTCATATTAACTATCTTGTTATAGATATTATTTATAGTATTTTCAATAGTAGTATTATCGGGCTGCATTTCGGTAATCAGTTCGGCTAATTTGTCAATCAAATCTTGAAATTCAGGAGCGGTAAGACCAGGAGGTTCACCGCTTTCACCACCGCCGCCAAATTCTTTATCCCAATCTATTACAGGGTCACCGCCAAGAATATCTCCCCAATAGTTTAGAGGAAGATTTGTAGACGTAACGGTATAATCTGCAGTACCTTTGACAAAAAACTTTGCAGAAGTAGAACTAACATAAGTATCACCACATTCCCAATCAGTCCAACCGTCAACACGTTCGACCCTACTATATACACGATAAGTAATAGTTCCTAATTCAGAGCCGAGAAAATATTGATATGAACCGTTTTTCATATCATAAACAGTTAAAGCAGGACCATCATAATACAAAAACATTTTATATTCATATATACCGCTTGAACTGTGATAATAGATATAATAATTCATACCGTTAGTATCAAAATTATGGTCAAATGCGTTTTCGTGCTTACCGTATTCTTTACCATATGTATCTTGATACCACTGTTCAAACTGTTCTCGAAAGTCGAAAATACCGAAAGGTTCAAGGACTTGACCAAGAATATCTACAACAGTATCGTCAACAGTATTAGAAGTACCATCAACTACAGAATTTACATAGTTTTGAAAATCTTCAATCTTACCACACACTAAATCAGAAGAAGTAGGAAACAGATTTAAACCGACAATATCAGCTTGAAACTGTTCATTATTCTTCTTAAATGCTTCAAAGTCAATATTACCGCTTAAAAATTCCTTTATGTTTTGGAACCACTCGGAATAAGCTTCTGTTATTGTACGATTATCACCATTAAATCGGAAAGCAGAACAATTTACAGATAAAAGACAGACAGAAAAAACAACAGCAATTATTATGCTTAAAATCCTTTTTATCATTTTTTACACCTCACAAAAACAGCCGCCAAGCGAACGCCCAGCGGCTGAAAGGCGAAAGCCTTTAAAATGGGATTAGTGGATAGCAGAACGCAGGAAACGAACGCCGAGCTTGATACCACCGACTACACAGAGGATAGGAAGAGCGGCAGTAATAAAGGGCTGAAGATTTGTAACAAAAGAAGATAAGTCAAAATTATTTATTGGGATTAACTCACCTTCACCAACTTCACCGAAACCAATATCAAGAGCGGAAACGGGAGTAACAAGAGTTACAATAGAAGTTGAAGCAATGCATAAAATGTCAACAGCCTTTGAAAAAGCTCGTGAAAGTAAGATTTTACGAACGGCGTTCATATTAATGCATAGCAGAACGCAGGAAACGGAAGCCAAGCTTAACGCCGCCGATAATGCAGATAATAGGAAGTGCGGCAGTAATAAAGGGCTGGGCATTAGAAATAATGGTTGCTGTATCGACTGTACCAGGGTCAATAACAGTACCCTCAGCGGCAGAAACAGAAGTCATAAGAGTGCAGGCAGATACAGAGGCAACACCTGCAACGTCAACAGCCTTTGCAAAAGCCTTAGAATTTACAACGTACTGAACGGGCTTAGAATTTACGATTTTTTCCTTGATAGACATAAAACAAAACCTCTTTCATAATAAAATTGATTGATGATATATGAAAACACGTTGTACACCCGTGTTAACATCAAGAATTATTGATAACAGAGTTAATTATTGATAACAGAGTTAAGAATACTATATCCTAACTTGATACCTACAAGAGTACAGAGATACCAAAAACCTGTTTCGGTTATCTCGGAAACGGCGATATGGAAAAAGTTAGCGACATCGTAAGAGATGAAATACTGAATAAAGCTATCTATATCAGGCATTATATCATCCCCCCGAAAATATGCTTGAAGAAGTTCCAGACGAACAGAGCGGCTATTCCACAGCCAAGTACGCCGATACCATCATTAAGAGTTAAAAACTCAGCGTCAAGGCGTTGGTCTATAATTGCTTGCTGTTCCTTGACCTCTAAAAGCTGTTGGTTTTGGAGATAAAGCAAATCGGCAAGGCTAACGGTAACGCCGTCTATTTCGGTATACATACCATCAGCAATTATTTGCAGATTTTCGGCGGTTATATCGTCCGCTTGATTTTCGATAATCTGCTGTATAAGTTCAATGACAGCAGGCGAAAGTTCAACTAATGTTGTTTCCAATGGTCAAACATCTCCTTTATCATATCCATTGAATAAAAAGAGGCAACAACGACAACGGCGAGGATAACAAGACCGCAGAAGAAAGAGCCTGTTTTCGGCATTATATCACCTACTTTTTGAAAGTTAACTTACAAAACTTCTACATATCCAGCTTCATAAAAAGCTTCTCTTATATCGTCCCAATCGGAAACAGTGCCGAGAATATCAGGTATATATTCTGAAAGCTGAGAAGCAGTATCAAAATCAAGCTGAATTGAATCTCTATCGGAGATAATACCGACATTGTCACGGGAATAGAAATCATCATCAAGCAGAGCAAGCGGTATATTACTCAGCCAAATATCCTTATTGGAAAGGTTAGTATCATATACAGGGCTTGTATTATCTGAGATACGTTCGTGTTTAGCTTTCCAACGTTCTTTACTGCCGTAGACCTCTATCATCTCTATAAGCTTATCTTCACCAAGGCGGCAGAGCAAAGCACAGAGAGTTGGAGCAAGGGAGCGTTCAAACCATTTAAAGGCAGATACATAGTCAGACTTCTTGAAATGACCACTTTTAAGGCTTGCTTTTTCAAGAGTGCCAACAAATTTAAGCCACCATTCTTTAACGGTGCAATTTTCACGACGAGAATGGTCAACGTCAACAAAGCGGATATAGCTATTAACGACTTCTGCAAGCCAAGAATTAAACTTTTCATCACTCAGGAGCAAGAAAGAATTTACAATCTTGATTGCAACAGTTTTCTTAAACTCGAATTCCATTCTTACCCAATGCTTAATCTTCTTGAAATCATCGGGAGCGTTTTCAAGCTTGCCGCCGTATTCGGTCATAAGCTGTTCGGAAAGCTTATCATAGAAACGCAAGAAAGCGTTACTTTTACGGTTGCCAAATTCAACGGTATGACCGAAGATATTATTCTTGCGGCGTTTACGGGACTTAAATTCGAGCAAATCTGCATTATCACCGCTATTTATATCCTCAGTAACACGGAACAAGGAAACATATTCACGAGCAGCGGCACAGCGTTCTATCTCGTTAAGGTCAAGTAAACCGCTTTCGAGTTCCGACTTATCATCAAAAGCTATATCCAGACGGCAGATATTAACGGAACAGCCATCGGAAACGGCGTTTTTAAGCCGTGTGAAAAGCTTACGCCAACAAAGGACGTTGCCGTTTGAAAACTGCTCAAACTGCCGACAGCCGTTACCCGTCATAGTAACCATATATCCCATAGTATCAGCACTTTCGGGGAATGGGACACCAATCGAAATATCAAAGTAGCGGAGCATATCAGCGTAATGCAGAGAGCCTTTACCGAGGGACTGAAATTCTTGAAAAACGTCATCGGAAACGCCGAGAATTGACTGTATGAAAGCAAGGTCAACGGGATAAGGGTTGACGGCGTGAACGTCAGTTTTTACAGTGAAACGGACGTAGTCAAACATATAATCCAAATTTTTCAATCCCCTTTATGTATTTCTTCATAGGCTTTTTTTATATGATAATGAGATAAAGAAATGCTCATACCGCTGCCTTGTTCTCCTGTGAAAATTGATATACCATGAAAATTCTTAGGATTATTGAACGGAATGTTTATGCCTAAAACCTTAAGAATTAAATAAATTTCAACAACAAGAAGAATTAAGCTAACTGTTAAACCGATTATCTCGCCGAATATATAAGCCTTTTCAACAATTGACATATTAAAACCTCATTTTGTGGTGTGGGACTGTTGCGTACAATCCCCAAGAAACGGATTTTTGCGGCTTGTCTGCCGAGATGTTAATTATACAAGATATTCAGGATTATCGTAAATGTTACCGATAATTAACGGAATGTCGTGTTCATTAAAAATACCGTGTGCTATATAAATTGGGTGAATTGTAGTAAAATAAAACCTCATAAGTTCAACAGAATATTTGACAACAAATTTTTTGTTATCAGAGTCTGAAATAATATCACCCTCAAAAATTTTAAAGCCTTTTCTATCAGTATAACCTATATACTGTCCAACGGTATCAGGAATAACGTGGTAGCAATCAAAGCCGTTAGAATCACAGCCATCAGAAAGAAAGATTTCTTTTGAACCGTACTGTTCAACATAACTACCATAAACCCACACGCCATCAGAAAGACGCTTTCCACGAAAAATTATTTCACGCATAAGACACACCAAAAAGTTTATTTAAAGGCGGCTTTAAGCTGTTCGGAGATTTCGGCGTTTACAGGGGCTATGTCACGGAGATAATAAACCGTGTCAGTACCCTTTTTATTGACTGCCGCATTGACGATACAAGCAACGCTATCACCGTCTTTAAGCTTCATAGCACGGTCAAAGGCGGGATTTCGCTTGAACTCGCCTGTGTCCTTATCGACTGATGCAACTTCAAAAATACTAAACTCGATTGACTGACGGGCAACAAGAACGCCTATTCTGAGAACGTCACCCTTGCTTGTTTTCTGAATTTCGGGGCTGAGTACCCGACCGATGATGAATGTGTTCATTTGTTTGCACTCTCCTTAAAATTTTATTGTGTACTTCCCTGCCCCACGAGGGGAGCGGCAGTGAACGGTCTGCCGCTTTGAAAAGGAAAGTACAATGTTGTGGGGTCTTGACGTGTAGCCCCCGTTACGGGTTTTCGTGTCTTTTCCTTGACAGTTAGTCGACATAAAAACTAAACTATAAACATTATATTCGATATGAGAACTAAAGTCAAGCATTTTTATTTGAAATATGATATAATTGTAACATTAACCAAATTAAGGAGCTGATTTGTTATTAAGATTTACCAAAGAATAAGAGATTTAAGAGAAGATAATGACTTAAATCAAGAAATGATTGCAAAAATTATAGGGACAACTCAATCATATTATGCTCAATATGAGAACGGTAAAAGAACAATTCCATTTGATAGAGTGATAGAACTTGCAGAGTTTTATGGTGTATCTCTTGACTATATAGCAGGAAGAACCAACGACAAAAAGGGACTGACTAAAGACAGGATACCAGAGGACGAAGCAAGGATATTAAAGAAGCTTCAAAAGCTATCCGATATTGAAAAGGGAAACATTGAGGGTAGAATTGATATGATGATAGAGCAGGCAGAGGAACAAGCAAGAATAAAAGGAGCAGTATAGTAATTATAAGGGGCGGTAATAATGGGATTATTTGATTTCGACTTTAAAAGAGGTCAGAAAGATTTAAAAAAGCTATTGAAAGAAAAAGAGAAAAAGGAAAAGAAAATTAATAAGGCTTGGGAAAAGAGAAACAAAGACAAGTATTCCGCTGACGTACTAAAAGCGGCTAAAAATCAAATGCTTGAAAACGCAATGACAATTGACAGCTTAGAATATGAAAAGATTTCTATGGAATTAAAAGAAAAGTTGAATAAGAAATAAAACTGTGTTGGAATGACCTTTTTAATATAAGGTCATTCCGTTTTTTTTGACATTTCCCCTTTTGCATATAAAAGAAAACGGATATGACACGAACTAGTGACATATCCGTTCTGTTTTATATAATTCTTGCAGGGTGACCGCCGCCACCGTTCAGAAAGCGTTCAGAAAGTGTTCAGACACTCCTCTATTGACGGCAGGCACCGAGCGGCGTGTTTACGACTCGCCTGGCGGCAGACCCATGACGGACAGCCGCACCCCACACGGCACCGCACAACAGCCGCTCCGTTCGGCTTTATGTGCGGATCCGTGCGGGGCGTGTCTGTCCTATGGGGCGAGCCGCTTGGCTAAGTCTAACACGCCGCAACCTACCGTCAAAAGAGCTTGTCAGAACATTTTCCGAACGTTTTCCGAACGGCGGCGGCGGTCACGGGGGCAAAGTCTATATAACCGAGAAAGAAAACGAAAGACACGACTTAATCATCAGACGGGAAACCGTCACCAAGCGGCAGGACGTCACCGAGGGCGGGAACGTTTGAAAGGTCAACGCCGTTTGCTATGCAGTAGGAAACGGCGGCGGTGACAAAGCCGTTTAGGCTTGTGTCGTGCTGTAAACAGTAAAGCTTCAAGCGGTCACGCTCCCCTTTTTTAACGTGAATTTTCATATCATCATATGCTTTGTCATTATATCGACGATTTGCATTGTATCGTGCTTCGGAAATTTTCATAAAATCACAACCTTTCAAAAACATTATACACTATCCCCGTTGTTTTGTCAAGAACTTTTTTGTTCCACGTGAAACACTAGGGATAGTACATAAAATAAATACAATTAGGCAAAGAAAAAGCAATGCTTTTATAATAGGGATAGTGTATAATAGATAATGTAGAGAGGGGGTAAAATACCCACTTTAACACACTAAAGCAAAAAGGAGAATGTAAAATGTACAGAGTTTATGAAGATTTTATGATGAAGAAAATCATTAAAGAGGTGAAAACAAGGAAAGAAGCACAGGCTATCAAAAAGCAGTTCCCGAAACACTCGGAAGTGTGGATTGAAAAGGTAGAAGAAAAGAAAGCATAAAAACAACGGGCGGCGGTCAGAGAGCCGCCCACATCAAAGAAAGGTTGACTGATTATGGAATATGTAGGCTTCACACCATTGAACGAGATTTTGAAGATTAAGAACAAGGAAAGAGTTAAGGCATACGCACAGGAAGCAGAAGCAAGACTCTGTAGCTCTTACGTAATAAGGACTATCTGGAATAGATACCTTGAACTCTGTGAAGTAAAGAAAAAGTAAAAGAAAGGGCGGCGGTCAGAGAGCCGCACACATTAATAAATGCTGTGCTATCGGCAAGACGGGCAGAAAGGAGTGCTTAAAATACACCTTGACAATAAAGCCGATAAGGTGTATAATAAGTATCAATCGGTATCGGCTACATATTACAGGAGGGTTTAAAATGACTGAAACAGAGATGATTTTACAGGCAATTGAAGGCTTCAAGAATGAGGTTAAAGAGGAATTTAAAAAGGTTGACAACAGACTTGACAATATCGAAGAAAGACTTGAAACGCTAGAAGAAGAAGGTCAGATAACTAGAACTGCTACAAACGTTATACTTGAAGAGGTTGAAGGAATTGCTAAAGAACTGAAAATCAGAGGAATTTACAACCCAAGAAAAATTATCTAATCACCTACCCAAGCAAAGACTTAAAGCCCCTGCGGTTATCCGTGGGGGCTTTTTTAGAGTAAGGTGTAAAAAGCTGATTAATATAAATTTAGTGCAATTAAGAGTACGCATTTTTCTCCTTTCTCTTAGTTTCAGCTAGTTGCCATTATCAATCATTTATCGCTAATTGCCACAGGTTGAGGTTTTTCTTCAATATTTTAGCTAATATTTTTCTACAAATCTCGAATTATAGTTTTCTATATTTAAAATAGAAAGATAGCTTTCCATATTAATTCTGTTATACTCTTCCACGTCAAGATATAGCATTACCATAACCAAAATTATTAGACCATATTACTTTTGAGTCAATATTTATATAACAAATTTCGTCATGGATACTTGATGTGACAAGCACTTCACAATTTCTTGTCTTTTGCAATTCAATTAAGAATCTTAATACTGTTTCATAATTTCTATTTAGATCCGAAAATTTTGAAATATCAAAAATAAGGCTCTGCAGATATGGGTATTCCTTATTTAAAATAATTGAATCCCAATAATAGAACTTACAATTATCAACAAAAAACAAAATAATATCATCATTTTCATAAAAACAAGTAAATTTATATTTGTTCATATCAATTCTTTCTGTATTTACTGTACAGTCAAAAAAATCACACAATAACTGTTTAATTATATTAACAGAAAATATATTTTCCCCAATTTTAGCAGTAATGTCAACAGACATATTTTCATCTCATTTCTTTTTTATGTGAAATAATTATTGTGTAATACTAAAATCGGCACCAAACCCAAAAATACAAGCTTTATCTGGATTTTTTGTTTACTTTAAGATAGTAAATTAGTATCAACCGTATAGCATAAAGCTTATGCTATACGGTTGATAAAGGTATCATACATAATATGTGTCCGTATATTTAGATATTTTCAATATTTCAAGAATTATAGCAAGGCCGCCGATACCACAGCAAGTAAGAATAATGTTCCGTATGAGTCTGCCGGTATCGCCGTCATATATTGCACTGAGGATACCGCATGTAAATAATGCAAGAAGTATTGCAACTATCTTGCTGCGTTCCTTTCCGCCCGAAGCCGTTGGCTGATAATTATAATTGACATTGTGAGGATTTGCGGTATTCATATTTGAAGTTCCCGAATATCCCGCATAGCCCGTGCTATTGTTTGTGCTGCCCGAATGCTGATGTTGATAGCCACCGCCATTTCCTGCTTTATGTCCGCAATGGGGACAAAATGCTGCACCATTCAGTGCCTGACCGCATTGTGTGCAGAAAGAAGTTCCTTCATCATGTGAAACCTCATATTCAAATCCGGGAGTTGGTCCATCGGGTTCTTCAAACCCAAGCGGAGTTTTTTCCTTTTCTTCATAATCTTTACTGAGATTTATTTCCATAAATTAAGCCTCCCAATATATCCAACAGTATTATTATCAGTTTCCCTATTTATTATGTTATCACAATTCGGCAATATTGTCAAGAAATTTTATTACAAAAGAATTGCTTCATATTGGTAGGCATTTTCAAAAAAGTCTTGATTTTACTATTTATTATGCTATAATATAAATTAAGTTATTATAATATGAATGGAGAAAGATCATGCCTCTTGAAATTATAATAGGAGATATTTTGGAAAAGCCTGTAGACGCTATTGTGGTTTCCGCCGCACCCATAGACGGAAAATTATCCGGTTTTTCACACAGGCTGTACTCAGAAGCCGGATATGATCAGCTGATGGAGGAACGAAGAAAGCTTGGGAGTTTGTCTGACGGTAAATCAGCGGTTACATCGGGATATAATTTAAAAACAAAATACATTATTCATACCTTTGTACGTTCATGGAAAAACAATACTAAGGGCGAAGCGGGAATTCTTTCTGATTGCTATTATTCAGCTCTGAAATGTGCTGCCGAGATAGGTGCAGGCACTGTGGCTTTTCCTATATTAGGGGCAGGCAGAAACAGATTTCCCCTTGATATTGCCAGACGGATTGCAGAAAATACAATAGAAGATTTTCTCTCCAAAACCCACTCGCCTATGCTCGTATTTCTTGTAATAACTCCCGATGCGGCAACAGGTCTTTCAAAACAATACGGCGAATACAAACTAAGCGATGAGGAAAGGCTTGCTGCATATGAAAGCAAATATTTGAGCGAACTAAAAGCATCCGGACTTTCGGCAGATGAATATGACCGAAATCGAGTAGATTATTACCTGAACAAATACATAACAAATCAATCAAAAGCTGCCGTTGAAATTGACTGGGACAAGGGTTTACTCTCAAGATTCAGATCGGGTATAACTCGTACTCCCGAACGAAACAGAGTTATTTCCCTTGCAATATATATGAATTTGAATGAAGAAGAAAGGATGGAATTTATCCGATGTGTCGGATATAAATATCCCGAGTCCGAGATGGATCATATCATAGAAAAACTGCTTAATTCAGGCTGTACGGATTTTAAAACGCTGTGCGATGAATTGCATAAAATTGATGATAGTTATGATCTTACAGGACGAAATAAAAAGAATGCCGTTAAAGAAAAATAGCTGTTTTGAATAATATGTTCATAGTTTGACAGTAACGCTGTCCCTTTAGGGAGGTACTGATAAAGAAGTTTTATCGGTACCGAGCGACAAACTTTGCTCATTTCGCAAATCTACAAGCGAAATGACAAAGGGGTCGCACCTTGGGCGGCGTTATTTTTTTTTATTGCATAAAAGTTGCACGAATGTTGCAGTTTTTTGCTGACAGTGCTCTATTTAACCGAAAAAAACTGTGGTATCATATAATCACAGCAAACAAAGCAAATCGAAAGGATTGATTTTATGAACACAAAATCTTACATTGAAGAAACAGCATCGGGAATTCAGGTTATATCTCTTGAGAATAAGCTCCTGACACGCCGAAAAATTTTTCTTGATGAAGCAATAACCACACCGACCGCTGTATCATTTACACAGGCTATGATGTATCTGACCGAGAGCAGTGAGCCTATCAGCATATACATAAACAGTCCCGGCGGCGAAGTCAATGCGGGTCTTATGATCTACGATGTTATACAGAGCTGCCAAAACGACATTAATATGTACTGCATCGGTCAGGCTTCCAGTATGGCGGCAGTCATTCTTGCTGCAGGACAGAAAGGCAGAAGGTTCATTCTCCCCCACAGCCGTGTGATGATACACGAAGTTCTGTTGGGCGGCGGAATAAGCGGCTCGGCGACCTCTATCTCACGCATTTCCGAATCCATTATGGAAACAAGAGAGCTTGTGAATACCATTCTTGCCAAGCATACCGCTAAAACTGTAAAAGAGATCAACCGTGCAACTTCGTTTGACAATTTTATGAATGCGGAAGAAGCCGTTGAATTCGGTATCTGTGATAAGATCGTCAGCAGTGTTCTGTAATTTGAAAGGAGATAATAATTATGAGTGAACATTTTAACGATTTCTTTCCCGAACTTAGTGAAGATGAGCAGCTGAATATGTGTGACGAGTTCCACGAATTTGAGGAATTTGACGAGAACGAATTCGAACTGTTCGATGAGCTTGAGGCTGAAAAATATGCCGCAAGCATAGCAAATGACGATTTCTGCAATGGCAGACTCCGTATTGCGGACGGCATAAGTTACAGCCTTGACGATATGACCACCAAGCTCAACAACAACGTCCTTGTGGTTGGCGGCAGCGGCACGGGCAAGACCCGCACTATTGTTACCCCAAATCTTCACGAGGCTGTGGGAAGCTACATTATATCCGACCCCAAGGGTAATCTGTCCAAGCGGTACGGTAACTATCTGAGAAAAAAGGGATACACCATTCAGACGGTAGATTTTACCCATCCCGAAAAATCGGCTCATTACAATCCCTTAAGCAATATCCGAACTACTCAGGATATTCTGAAAATCAGCTCTGTTATTGTGAACGAGCAAGCATCTGTCGGAACAAAAGCCGACCCATATTGGGATTCCATGAGCATTATGCTTGTATCGGCAATCATCGCATATATGCTTGAAAGCGATTATCAGCCCTGTAATTTCAGCAGCATTATGAAGCTTGTCAGAGAAGGCGAACGTGACGATGATGAAAGTAAGAAGTCCGAGCTTTCAGCCAGATTTAAAAAGCATAAATTATTGAGAAATCCTTCCAGCTGGGCGTGTGCTCAATTTGAAAGTGTAAATCAGGCACCGCAAAAAACCTACGATTGCATTCGGTCTTCCCTATCAGCAAAATTTGCAAATTTCGATACCGAAGAACTGCAAATTATGATGAGCGGCAACGATTTCGATTTTTCCTCAGTCGGAAGGAAAAAGACTGCTCTTTTCGTTACAGTCAGCGACACAGACAGAACAATGGACGGCCTCGTTAATATCTTTTTCACTCAGGCAATGCAGTCCCTTTGTGATTATGCCGATAATCAGTGCTATGATAACCGACTCCCCGTCCCTGTTCGGTTTATCCTTGACGATTTTGCCACCAACTGCCGCATAGATGAGTTTCCTCGAATGATCTCATCTATCCGTTCCCGTGGTATATCGGTTATGCTGATGATACAATCGGAAGCTCAGCTTACACAGGGCTATGGATATGATGACAGTACTATCATCTCTAATTGCGATACCTATGTGTATCTGGGCGGAAACGACGTTTCCACCGCACAAAGCATTTCTGTCCGCTGCAACAAGCCTTTGGGGCATGTGCTTAATATGCCTGTGGGAAGCTGTTGGGTGTTCAGACGAGGTTCACAGCCGGTTTACGCAAAGCTTAACGATGTAAAGGAGTGTATCAGCGAAATGGAGCTATAATTCAGTTAACGAGCAATTATTTTTCGAGTTCTTGCTTTTGCTTGTCAGCAAGACCTTTATGGAGATTTTTCTTCCGTAAAAGCTCTGCTGCACTTTGCAGAAACAGAATGTCTTCGTCGGTAAGGTCGGTCACATCAAGGGTCTGCTTCTTGTCATCAATCCCTAAAAGATAGTCCGTTGAAACGTGAAAAACGCCCGAAAGCCTTACAAGTATCTCAGGCGAGGGATAACGCAGCGACTGCTCATAATAACTGACGGTTGCCTTTGACAGCCACAGTCTGTCCGCAAGCTGTTTTTGCGTAAGCCCCGCCTGACGGCGAAGCTCTTTTAGTTTTGTTCCGAAATCAACCATTTTTGCACCTCCTGTTTGATAATAGTTTACCATAAGTTGATAAAACTATTATTGTATTTTAGGTATAGTAACAGTTGACTTATGCAAAAATGTGTGTTATACTATTTCCTAATCAACCTATAGACAAGGTCTATAGGTTGATTCCCACCGCTTTGCGGTGGGTGCGGCGAAGCCGCAAAGGAAAGCCGTACAATACTAATTCCGTCAAAACCGCAGGTTTTGACTTGCCGCCTTTTAGGCGGCTCTCCTTATAGACCCCGTCTATAAGGAGATTAGGAATTAGTATTATAATGTGAAAAAAGTTATAATGAAAGGGTATGTTGTTATGAAAAAAAGTTTTAAGTCTGTTATTGCAGTATTTTTAGCATTTTGCACCTGTATTTCGATGGTTGGCTGCAGCAGCGGCGAGCCTACGGAAAAGGACATTGAGAACAGGCTGAACGAGCTTGACGGAATGTCAGCTGAGGAAGCCGAAAGAGAGATAGAAAAAGCCTGGAACGATGCTGACGGAAACTCTGCCGCTTCGGAAGACCCGCAAGCATACGCTGCTGCCGAATATCTTGCAGAAAGGCTGTACACCTTGTCCGAAATCTATTTGGGAAAGCTTGCCATATCAGCTGAACCTGTACCCGATTTTAATGAGATAAAGTATGAGCTTCTTGACGAAAAAAGCGGCAAATTTGAAACAGAAATAAATGGAAAGAAGAAAAAAATCAAGTGGAACCTTGATGATGCCGATGTTTACGGCGAAGTTAAGAGTTATGAGCCTAAGTTCGTTACCGTAACCGTGGACGGTGTAAGCTGTACATATCCCAAGGGTGCAGATAAGATCGAAATGGTCGATGCGTTTGAAAATCTTACTGTAACATTTTCGGGAACTGCACCGCAGAGCAAGGTGTCTATTTCAGGCGGAAACTCTATGTGCAAGTACACCGCAAATGTTACAAGCGGCGTATTCAACGGAGATACTGTCACCGTTACCGCCGAGTTCAAGACCCCGCAGGAGAACAAGACCCTTTCAGAGGAAACAAAAGAATATACTGTTGAGGGACTTGCTTCGTATGCAATGAGCTTAAATGATATTCCCGAAAATATCCTTGATAACGTTCGTTCTCAGGCTGAGGAGATAATTGCGTCAAATGTTTGCGGTCATAATATGACAAAAGTTGAAACTGTCGGTCTGGAAGATTATTCTTTTGAACAGGAAGACTCCGAATTTTTGGGATACTATTTTCTTACAGGAAAAGAGAATGCAGATGTAAGGCCTTATAACAAAATATGCTGTGTCTATAAAATGAAGTATTCGGTGACGGCATATGAATACGATAGTGCACTTGAAGGCAAAAGAAGAACAGCAGATGAGCATATAACAGATCATCAGGAATTCTATACCCTTTGCGAGCTGAACAATGTTATCCTGCTCAGCGACGGCACTTGCTCCGTAGATTTAAGCTCAATGAAAATAACAGATGACAAAGCAGCTTTGAGTGATAAGTTTGCCAATTACTATGGCTATAAATTGAGCAACTTCAGCTACGGATGGAGTGGTTATTCAGACATTGACAGTATGTTCAATAAATGTATTACCCAAAATATCGATAAGTATAATTACGAATCTACTGTAGAATAAAATCATAAACCGCAGGCAGGATCCTCGGGAAATTCCGAAAATCCGCCTGCGGTATTTTTTAGTCGTCAATATCGCTTCTTTTTATCCCGAAAATTATTTTTAGCAGTCCCGACAGAATTCTTGGGCTTTTTACCACAACAATTTTCATAATACCAACTCCAATCATTCATTTTGTACATCATATGCAAATGAATGATTTTTGTTCATTTTCTATCGTTTTTTGTTCGGATAACAAGAAGCTTACCCTTGGAAAATTCAATGCAGCAGCTTTCTGAGAGAAACTCGTTGCTGATACCCAGCGGAAATCCGGCAGACAGCACGGCATTATCCAGCGGATATTTTAAATCCCTGAGATAAACCCCTTCACAAGTATCTGTCAGCGAAAAAGCCGAAATGTAATGATAATTCTCCTTGAAATAGAAAGCTTTTCCCGGGAGCTGAACAACAGCGTCCTCATAATCGCTGATAAGCCTTCCCCTGCCCCCGTTATCCGCAATATAGTTCAGTGCCTGAATGTTGGCAAAAGTATGGTCTAACCGTCCGCCAATCCCGCCCAAGATAATGAACTCCTTAAAGCCCAGACGAAATCCTGTCTTGATGGCTATCATCATATCCGTGTCGTCCTTTTCGGGAGGATAGCATTCAATATTACCGCTGCATTCATCGGACTTAACAGTATCAAAATCGCCGACAGCGAGATCAGCCTTCACGCCTAAGCGTTCAGCCAGCTTAAATCCGCCGTCGGCACATATAACAATATCCTTGTCCGAAACAGAAAAATCAAACGCACTGTTGCACGGATAACCGCCGAAAATATAACAACGTCCGTTCATTGCCTGCTAACTTCCCAATCCTTGATATTTTTTGCTTCCTCATACATTTCGCAGTAGCTTTTGTAACGGGAAGGAGCGATGTCGCCTCTGTCAACCGCATCTCGGACGGCACAGCGTTTTTCGGAAATATGGGCACAATCGGGAAACGCACATTTTGTAAGATACGGCTGAAACTCAGCAAAGCAAAGCTCCAGCTTATCCTTATGGATAATATCATAGCGATTTGTGTCAAAGGTAGAAAATCCCGGTGTATCTGCAATGTATGCACCGTTTTTCAACTTATACAGTTCGGTATGACGGGTAGTGTGACGTCCCCTGCCGAGCTTTTCGCTGACCTCACCTGTGCGAAGCTCCAGACCTGCTTCCAGATGATTTAAAAGCGTCGATTTCCCGACGCCTGTATTGCCGGTAAATGCACAAATCTTTCCTTTTATCATATCAAGAAGCGGAAGATAGCTGTTCGCATCGGAATAATCCACCTCAATGATCTTTATCCCTGCCTTTGAGTATATTTCGGCAATTTCGCTGTTTGCTTCAAGGTCAAGCTTTGTGACAACAATAATATTTTCTATGTCCTTATAAGCCGAAATAGCAATAAATTTATCTATCAGCGTGTAATTCGGCTTTGGGGAACAGCTTGAAACCACAAATATCAGCACGTCCAGATTTGCAAGAGGCGGACGGATAATATAGTTTTTCCTTTCGAGAATATCGGAAATAACTGCTTTATCTCCGCTCACATCATCGAGTGTTACTCTGTCGCCGACAGCGGGAGAGATATTCCTTTTGCGGAATATCCCCCTTGCCTTACATTCAAAAATGCCGCTCGGTGTTTCTGTCAGGTAGAGTCCCCCGATAGATTTTGTGACGATTCCCGTAAGCTTTTCAGAACTCATATTACGTCACCAGCCATACCTAACATCATCGCCGGGAAGTGTTTCCTCAAAATGATACGGGTCATCGGAGGAGTCGGTGTTAAAAAAGGGGTACTCAATGTAAGGTACAGTTGTGTCGCTTTCATCTCCGTAAGGAGGGATATAAATATTATCGGTAGTGGTGGTTTCAGCAGGCTGAGGAGCAAAGAGATTTTTCAGCTTTTGATCGTCCTGATTGATGAGAGTAACAACTGCTCCCTCTTCGTTTGTAAAATCAATGGAATATTCTGCAAAGGAGTCACTCACACCATCGGAATTCGAAGCTTCGATAAATACCTTCTGTGTTTCACTGCCCTTGACCTTTATCTTTACGGTTGAAACGTAAGCGATATTGTCAACAGCGGCATTTCCGCAAACATTACCGTTGATATATGCCTTAAATTCAGCCTTGCCCTTAAGTCCCGAAGGAATTGTGATAGTGATCTCAGCTTCTGCCTCGGGAGGAATACCTGTGCTGACAGTGATAACAAACTCCTGATTGGGAGGTATAACATTCTGATTGCCTTCCGCATCGGTTTTGGGAATGCTCTGAGAGAGGACTTCGTTTTCGGGTGCAGAGGAATCAATAGTTTCTATTTTTACATTAAGAATATTGTGTTCATCAAGGAGCTTTCTTGCATCGTCAAGCTTCATACCGACCACATCGGGAACGATAGAGTTTGTCTGCTCGGGACCCTTGCTGACATACATCTTGACTTCCGTGCCTTCCTTGACCATAGAACCGATCTCAGGCTCGGTGCGGATAACCGTATTTTCCTGCTGTTCATCGACAACAACAACGGGAATTACTTTAAGCTTCAGACGTTCAAGCATAGTCTGAGCGGTATCTGCTTCAACATCCTTGACCATAGGTATCTGAACCTGCTTGGGACCCTTACTGAGCTTAACAATGACAGTAGTTTTGCCCACAATGAAATCACGTCCCTCTTCGGGTGCCTGAGAAATGATAGTACCGGCAGGTGCATCGTTGTACTCTTCGACCTCAACATTCATTGTAAAATACTCCTTGAAGTTATCATTAACTACGTCATAGCTGTATCCGACAATGTTGGGCATCTGCTGAGTAACGTTATCAGTTTTGCCTATGTTTACAAATAGAATTACTGCAATGAAAATAACGACAACGATAAGAACGCCTGCCGCAACAGCCGTAAGTGCCACGATAAATACGGAAGCACCGCTGCTTTCCTCTTCCTCATCTTCCTCCTCCGGTTCAGCGGGTACGGGAACAGGCTTGACTGTTGTTTTTTTCGGCAGATATTCCTTAACAGGTTCTTCTTTTTCAATCTTCACTTTTCTCGATTCCTTTTCAGCAGATTTTTCTTCCTTGTCGCCCGAACGTCCGCCAAACAGCGAAAGCTTCTTCCCGCCCGACTGATTATCACGCTTTACCTTATCGGGATTGTAATAGCTTTCAGGCTTTTGTGTAAGATAAGTATATTCAAAAACTATCGAGGGATTTTTCTTAAATTCCTCAATGTCCTTTATCATTTGGGAAGCCGACTGATAACGCTCGGAAGCATCTCTCTGCATTGCACGAAGAACGATCTCCTCAAGCCCCTCGGGGATAGTATCATTTATCTCTCTGGGACGCTTCGGCGTTTCCTGCATATGCATCAAAGCGATCTGAACAGGGTTATCACCGTCATAAGGCTTGACACCTGTCAGCATCTCATACATCATAACGCCAACGGAGTAAATGTCACTCTTTTCATCGGTAATATCACCCCTTGCCTGCTCGGGGCTGATATAATGAACGGAGCCGATCGCCTTATCGGAAATGGTCTTGCCCTCTTCCCTTGCAAATCTGGCAATTCCGAAGTCCATGACCTTTATGGTGCCATCGGGGAAAAGCATGATATTCTGCGGTTTAATGTCCCTATGGACAATTCCCCTGTCATGAGCATGCTGGAGTGCACGAAGCACCTGGATAATAAAATGGATAGTATCCTTCCATTTCAGTACGCCCTGCTGTTCGATAAACTCCTTCAGAGTGATGCCGTCAATATATTCCATAACGATATACTGCATCTTGTCCGAGAAGCTTACGTCATAGATCTTAACGATATTCGGGTGAGAAAGAACAGCTATTGCCTTAGATTCATTTCTGAATCTGCGGATAAACTCGTCGTTGTCGGAAAATTCGTTTTTGAGGATCTTTACCGCAACAACTCTGTCCTCCATAATATCGTTGGCTTTGTAAACGTCCGCCATTCCTCCAATACCGATAAGCTCGGTGATCTCATAACGTCCGTCAAGCTTCTTGCCAATATTTTTATCCATCAAATTCACTCCTGTATATAAATCCCGAGAATTTTCGGGTTGTTCTAAGCGTTTTCACAATAAACGACTATAGCGGAAACATTATCTCGGCTGCCCGAATCCAAAGCAAACCGCACCAGTTCATCGGCAGAGGTTTGCCGTTCGGTTATCTGATTTAATTTATGTAAAATATCCGAATCCTCGCACACGCCTGTAAGACCGTCTGTGCAAAGCAGGAATATAGAATTTTCTATGCCTTTTATCTCAAAATAGTCGGGACCCACAGAGCCGCTGACTCCAAGAGCCTTGGTGAGGTAATTTCGTTTAGGGTGGGTCTTAAGTTCATCTTTGCGTATCTCGCCTTTATTATACATATCCATAACGACCGTATGGTCAACGGTTATTTGAGTAATTTCGTTATCGGCAATAAAATATGCCCTTGAATCGCCCACATTTATTATATGGGCATTGTTTTCACAGAAAATAGCCGCAACGCAGGTAGTACCCATTCCGCTCATTTCCTCATGGGAGCAGGCAAGGTCGTAGATAACAGCATTTGCAGTATTTACAGCAGAAATAAGCAGATTTCTGATAGAATTTTCATCAGCACCGCTTCTGTATCCTCTTGTTATAATGTCAGACAGTATTCGCACAGCGTTGCTGCTAGCTTCGCTGCCGGCGTTTTCGCCGCCCATACCATCGCAGACGATTGCCGCAAATGTTCCTTCGCCAAGGTCCAAAATGCAAACTCTGTCCTGATTTTCCGCACGGATATATCCAATGTCGGTTTTAGAATAACACTCCACAGCAATCACCTCACTTTAAATTTCATATTCCCGCCTGAGCTGACCGCAGGCAGCGTTTATATCAGCTCCGAGGGTACGCCTCACAGTTACGTTAATTCCCTTTTGTGAAAGATAGTCCGAAAATGCGGATAATGAATTTCTGTCAGCCTTGAAATCACGTTCCTTTATTTCATTTACGGGAATAAGGTTCAGATGACAGTTCATTCCTTTGAGAAGCCTTATCAGCCCGTCAGCGTCCTGTTTTTGGTCGTTAACACCTTTGATGACCGCATATTCAAAGGAAATACGCCGTCCTGTTTTATCCATATAATCACGGCAGGCGGACATAAGCTCGTTTATAGAATACCGCTTGTTAACAGGCATTATCTCACTTCGCTTTTCATCTGACGAAGCGTGCAGTGACACCGAAAGCGTAAGTCCCAACCGAAGCTCGGCAAGGTCATATATCCTGTCCACAAGTCCGCAGGTGGAAAGAGAAACGTGTCTGAGGCTCATATTTCTGCCGTCCTCACAGGAAAGAAGCTGCAGAAACCGAACCACATTGTCAAAATTATCCAAAGGTTCGCCGATTCCCATCAGTACAATGCTGTCAACATGTCTGCCCGAATTCCTTTCTGCAGCATACACCTGACCCAGCATTTCCGACGGCAGAAGATTTCTTTTAAAGCCTGCAATAGTCGAAGCACAGAACTGACAGCCCATTTTGCAGCCTACCTGAGTGGAGATGCAAAGGCTGTTTCCGTGCTTATAATCCATCAGCACAGACTCAATGTGGTTGCCATCGTCAAGCTCATATAAATATTTTACCGTATTATCTATTAAAGATTCAAGCTTTCTGACAACAATTAGACTTTTTAAACAAAATTTTTCTTGTAATTTTGTAGATAATGACGATGAAATATTGGACATTTCACTGAAATCAACCACTTGCTTGCAATGAAGCCAGTCAAATATCTGTTTTGCTCTGAACTTTTTCTCGCCCATTTTCAGAATTTCTTCCGTCAGCTCATCAAGTGTAAGCGATAGAATATCGATTTTGTCCATTATTTCACCTCCATTTTTGTGTTTTACTTTTGCTTTCGAAATTTGCAGATAAAAAATCCATCGCTTCCGAAATCCTTTGGGAATATAGTTGCTCTGCCATTTCCAAACGGTTTTCCAATATTTTCAAGAAAAGATATTTCTGTGAACTGAGGATTGCGTTTCAGAAACTTGTCAACGACCTCATCATTCTCCTTTCGGCTGACAGAACAGGTGGAGTAGACAAGCTCACCGCCATCTTTCAGATATTTTGCCGAGGTTTCAAGAATGCTAAGCTGAATTTCGGGAAGGCATTCAAGTTCTTTTTTGTCTTTATATTTTATCTCAGGCTTGCGTCTGATAACACCCAGACCCGAACATGGGACATCACATAGTATTTTGTCAGCTGTCGGAATCTTATCGGAATATTCGGCAGCGTTATTTTCTGCTGCGTGTATAATGTCAAGCTTAAGTCTGGAAGCACCCTCCGAAACAAGGTCGGCACGCTTTTTGTGCAGCTCATAGGCAAACAGGCTTCCATTGTTCCCCATTATCTCCGCAACAGTAAAGCTTTTTCCTCCGGGAGCCGAACACATATCAAGTACGACCTCTCCCGAAGCGGCACCCAGTGCCTCCGCACAAAGCTGTGAAGATATGTCCTGAACGTGGAAAAATCCCTCTTTGAACGCCGAAAGATTTTCGACTGCACCTGTTTCATGGAGGAACAGGCAATTGGGAAGAATGCTGCATATCTCAGCGGAGATTCCCTCGTCGGCAAGACGTTTGATAAGCTCCTCAGAAGTTATCAGAGTTGTATTTACTCTTACAGCAACAGGCGGCGGGGCGCCGTCAAGCCTGATAAGCGATACAGTATTTTCCTCGCCGTATTCCGTTATTAGCTTTTTAACCAGCCATACGGGACAGGAATTTTCTACTGAAAGCCGCTGTATCTTATCGGTGGGATATTCTATCTTCTTGCCGTCCCGAATAAAGCTTCTGAGAACGGCATTGACAAAGCCCGAAGCACTCGATTTCCTGTTTGCCTTCACAAGTTCAACAGAACCGTTAACAGCGGCATTGTCAGGGGTCTTATCCATATATAAAAGCTGATACAGTCCCATTCTGAGGATTATCAGCACTTCCCTGTCAAGCTTTTCCGCCGGCTTTTTGCTGTATCTTGAAACGATATAGTCAAGAGTTATTTTCCGCTCAATGACACCGTAAAACAACCTTGAAACCAGCCGCTTATCCTGTTGAGAAAGCGTAGAAGAATTCAGTGCCGAGGAAAGAGCAATATTGGAATATGCACTTTTCTCCATTTTCATAAGAAGCTCGTAAACCGACTGCAATGCACTCATTATCTCTTTCTCCTTGAGAGGAGTATCAAGCGGAGCAGTGAAAGCAGCGATGACAGCAATGCCGCAACATATGTCATAGCTGCAGCGGAAAGAACCTTTTTAGCCTTTCCAAGCTCTTCGGGAAATAAAATGCCCTGATTATCCAAAGCCTTTAATGCCCTGGAGCTTGCATTAAATTCCACGGGAAGAGTGATCATCTGAAGCAGGACAACCGCAGTAAAAGCAAAAATTCCTGCAGTAATAAGCGGCTTAAAGGAGAAGAAAAGTCCCAGCAGCACCAATGGGATAGAAAGAGATGAACCTATCCTTGAAACGGGAATAACCGCTGTTCTTATCTTTATAGGAGCATATTCCTCGGAATGCTGAACGGCATGTCCCGCCTCGTGAGCGGCAACTCCGATAGCAGCAATGGATGTGCTGCCGTATACCGACTGTGAAAGTCTGATAACATTAGCAGTCGGGTCATAATGATCGGTCAGTTCGCCCGGAATGGTTTCAATGCCGACATTGTAAAGTCCGTTTTCGTTAAGAATAGCCCTTGCAGCATCAGCACCTGTAACGCCCTTGACGCTTGATTCCTTGCTGTATTTTGAAAAATTGCTTTTTACCATACCGTCTGCAATAAGTGCAAAAATGACCGCAGGTATCATTATAAGATAGGTAGGATCATACCACAGCATAAGCATTTCTCCTTATAATTAATTATCAAGTGAAGATTTGAGTATAGTACCATTTTCTATTTTGCAGCCACGAAGGAAATCGGCAGCTTTAAGCCGCTTGCCACCTTCACCTTGAACTTCGGTAAGCTTTACACCGTTTCCATCGCCGCAAGCTACTGTAAAGTTATCGACATTTACAATCTCTCCCGGTGCTCCGTTTACACCCTTTACAAGCTCAGAACGGAACATTTTAAGCCGTTTTCCGTCTAAATACGCCGCTGCACAAGGTGATGCGGACAGCCCTCTGATATGGTTGTGGACCTGTTCGGCAGGAAGCGAAAAGTCTGTAAAGCTCATTGACTTGTCAATCTTTGCGGCATGGCAGGACAGACTGTCGTCCTGCTTTTCATAGACTGCAGTGCCGTTTTTTAGTGCTTCGATTGTCCGAACGATAAGGTCTGCACCCAGCTGTGACAGTCTGTCGTGAAGCTCGGAAGCGGTTTCGTTTTCCCCTATTTTTATAGACAGCTTCATTATCATATCGCCTGTGTCGATACCGTCTGCCATTCGCATAGCAGTAACTCCCGTTTCGGTTTCGCCGTCAAGGATAACCCGCTGAATGGGTGCTGCACCTCTGTATTTCGGAAGCAGCGAAGCATGAATATTCACACAGCCGAATTTTGGCATTTCAAGTATTGATTTCGGAAGTATCTGACCGTAAGCGGCGACAACTATCAGATCGGGATTAAGTTCTCTGAGAACTGCCTCGGCTGCTGCCGCATCATCGCCTTTTCTAAGGTTCAGCGGCTGATATACGGGAATATTATGTGACAAGGCACATTCCTTTACAGGTGTAGGAAGAAGCTTAAATCCCCTGCCCTTTGGCTTGTCGGGCTGTGTGAAAACTGCCTGAACATTTTCACCGCTGTTGATTATTGCATTCAGGGGCGGAACGGCGAAATCCGGAGTTCCCATATAGATTATGTTCATTGGCATCGCTCCTTTATTTCAGATCCTTTGGGTCAACACGTTCTTCGATTATTTCGGTGAAAAGATGTCCGTCAAGATGGTCAAGCTCGTGACAGAATGCCTTTGCAAGCAGATCCTTGCCCTTGTAGGTTTTCAGCTCACCGTTTCGGTCAAACGCTTGGACAGTAACCATTTTAGGACGTGTTGTATATCCCCAGTCATCGGGACAGGACAGGCAGCCTTCAACTGTATACTGTTTTCCGGATTTGGCAGTTATCTTGGGATTTACGAGCTCAATAAGCCCCTCTCCCACATCAATAACAACAACTCTTCTAAGGATACCGACCTGTGGTGCTGCCAAACCTACTCCGCCGGATTCTTTCAGCGTTTCAGCCATATCGTCGATCAGCTGAGCCAGCTTGGCATCAAATTTTTCGACGGGACGGCAAACCTTATTAAGAATTGGATCGCCCTTTTTAACAATATTTCTAAGTGCCATTTGTAAAGCCTCCGTTACAGTCCGATTTCGCCGTTAATGTCCAGCGATGTGATTACCTTGGCAAATTCTTTTAGTGTAAAGGTTTCCTGCCATACACTTGCTATGTAGCGTCGGAACGCCTCATTGTTCCGACATTTTATTATTATTCTGTATCTATACTTCCCTTTAACTCTTTCGAGAACACATCTTGATGGTCCGATAGCTCTTATGGGAAACTTATTTTCAAGAGCGTCAAATTTTTCTTTCATAAGCGTTAGAAAGAATTTCGAAGCTTCATCAGCTCGGGAATCTATTATAGAGGAAAACGTAACCGTGCAAATATCGCAGAACGGCGGATAAATCAGTGCCTTTCTGAGGGCAGTTTCCTCGCTGTAAAAGCTGTCATAATCCTGCAAGGCTGCAAGATTGAGCACATAATGCTCGGGTGAATAGGTTTGCAGATATGCTCTGCCTTTCAGCTCACCACGTCCGCATCGTCCGACAACCTGTGTTATCAGAGAAAAGGTACGCTCATAGCTTCTGAAATCTCCCGCATAAAGTGCTTTATCCACCGAAAGAACCCCAACAAGCGTGACCTTCGGGAAATCAAGACCCTTTGAGATCATCTGAGTTCCGATCATAATGTCATATTCGCCGTTTTCGAACGCCTTAAAGTTCTTATCGTAGGCATATCTTGAGGAGGTGGTGTCAGCGTCCATTCGGAGTATCCTTGCCTGAGGAAACAGCAGTGAAAGCTCATCCTCAACCTTTTGAGTGCCATAACCCGAATGTTTCAGTATCTTGCTTCCGCATTTGCTGCAAATGCCGGTAAACTCTCTTGAATATCCGCAATAGTGGCACATCACCCGATTGTTAGTCTTGTGATACGTCAGCGGAATACTGCATTCGGGACAGGTTTCCGTTTCGTGGCAGTCACAGCAGGTCAGCACCGTGTCAAATCCCCGCCTGTTAAGCAGAAGTATTGACTGCTGGTCATGCTCCAGATTGTATTCCAGCTCTCTTGCCAGCTTTTCGCTGAAAACGCTGTTGTTCCCGTTGCGAAGCTCCTGATTTAAATCGATCATCTCCACATCGGGCAGCGGATTTTGTGAGTATCTGTTTTTCAGCGTAAAAAGGTGGTATTTCCCTATTTCGGCAGCACGCATACTCTCAATAGAGGGTGTTGCCGAAGCCATCAGCAAGGCTGCATTGTGGGTAACGCACCTTTTTTTGGCTATTTCCCTTGCGTGATATTTGGGCGATGACTCGGATTTATAGGTGCGTTCGCCTTCCTCGTCCATTATGATAAGCCCAATATTAGAAAGCGGAGAAAAAACTGCACTTCTTGTGCCGATAACTATCCTGACATCACCCGATTTTATCCGCTTATACTCGTTAAGCCTCTGTGACAGGGACAGTCCGCTGTGAACAACGGAAACTATCTTCCCGAACAGAGAGATAAACCGCTGCTGTATCTGCGGCGTAAGCGAAATTTCGGGAATAAGGAGAATAGCATTTTTCCCATTTTCTATTGTATGCTGTATCAGCTTGACAAATACAAGAGTTTTTCCGCTTCCTGTGACGCCGTAAAGCAGCGAAGCACTGGGCTTTCCGCTGTCTATAAGCTCGGCAATGCCGTCATAAGCGGTTTGCTGCTCCTCTGACAGAACAATGTCCGAAACATCGGAATCAGCTACACTATCGGGAACGGAAATGTTTTCATATTCGTATTCATCAAGAATGCCTTTTTTTATCATACCCGAAACAGTTTGTGAGGTAAATCCGCAGATATAGCAAAGCTCCTTGACCGAAGCCGAGCTGTTTTCTTTGAGAAAATTTACAGCAATGCTCTGTTTTCGGGATACGTTGTATGCTTGTTCATTCAGCAAAAATCCATCGGAAAGTCTGACCATACGGACAGTTTCATTTTTCACCCGCTGCTTGACCTGATTTATCTCAGAAATAAAGCCCTTGTCAATTAGCGACCTAATATGGACCTTATCGGAAGTGCTCAGGAAGCTTTCCAGCATACCGTCAACATTCCTTTTCTGCTTTGCGGAGCAGAGTATTTTGTATATCTCCTCCTCACGGCCTTCCGGCTGAACTGATTTGGGTGCCTTTGAAGGCTGTACCACTGAATATTTCTGTGAAATCCGCAAAGACATACCCGAGGGTATCAGCGTGTGAAATGCGTCAAAATATGTGCACAGCGTAGTGGACTTCAGCCAACAGAGCAGTTCAAACATTTCTCCGTCAAGAACAGCTTCACTGTCCTCAACAGATAAAACAGGCTTGAATTTGCGAAGTGCCTCGGTATCATCCGAATAAGATACGTCCATTACAAGAGCGATCTTCTTTATATTTCCACGTCCGAAAGGGACGGTTACTCTGACACCTCTCTGAACATGCTGCTCCATATCCTTGGGTACAACATAGCTGTAAAGCTTATCGTAGCCGTATGAAGCACCGCTGACAGCTGCTGCAGCGATCATTATCTTCGCACTCACAGTATGAAAGCCTACTTTCCGATAAATATGGTTTATTCGGTCTTTCCGCCCTTAAGGGAGGGGTCCTCAACAATAAAATACTTTCTTGCTGCAAACTCCTCAACTGCGGTCTTTACGGGCTTCTGCTCAAGCACCATATTGTGCTCGTACAGATCCTCTGTTATCTGTCTTGCTCTTTTTGCAACGCCGATAACTACGGAATAGCTGTTTTCGTTTTTGGTTGTGATCTGGGAAATTGCGGGTCTAAGCATTTTCAAGCACCTCATTAATTAAATATTCAGCCCTTTTACGGGTCATTTTTTCTGCGTTAATAATGGAAATAAGGTCATCGATAGCCTTTTCAAGCTCACCGTTTACCATTATGTAATCATATTTATCGGCAAGCTTTATTTCGGAAACAGCCTGTGCAACACGTTTTTCAATGACCTCTTCGGTTTCCGTGCCCCTCTTGTTAAGACGGCGTCTGAGTTCCTTGACAGATGGCGGCATAATAAACACAAACACGGCATCGGGGCAGGTTTCCCTGATTTTCATTGCTCCCTGCACTTCGATTTCAAGGATAACATCCTTGCCCTCTTCGAGCTTGCGGTTTACCTGTTCTTTCGGAGTACCGTAATAGTTTCCGCAGTAGCATGCATGTTCCAGCATACCGCCGCTGCTGATAAGCTCTTCAAATTTTTCCTTTGTCAGAAAATGATAATTCACTCCGTCCACCTCGCCGGGTCTTGGCTGACGGGTCGTTGCAGACACGGAATAATAGAAATTATCGTTTTTCAGCACTTCTGCAAGAATTGTACCCTTTCCGCAGCCTGACGGACCCGATACAACGATAAGCAGCCCTTTATTCATCGTCCTCGCCCTCCTCATTATTATCAAGACGTCCCGCAACCGTTTCCGGCTGGATAGCGGAAAGAATAACGTGGTCGCTGTCCATTATGATAACAGCTCTGGTTCTTCTTCCGTAGGTGGCGTCAATTAGAACGCTTTTATCCTTAGCTTCCTGAATTATCCGCTTTATGGGAGCGGATTCGGGACTGACAATTGCAATAAGCCTTGATGCGGAGATCATATTTCCGAAACCAATGTTGATAAGCTTCATTTTAATGCTCCTTACTCGATATTCTGGATCTGCTCTCTGATCTTTTCTATCTCGGATTTCATTTCAATAACTGTTTTGGTGATCTCCAGTCCCTGACACTTTGAACCGATGGTGTTCGCCTCTCTGTTAAATTCCTGGATAAGGAAATCCAGCTTTCTTCCTATGGCATTATCTCCCGAAAGCATCTCTCTGCATTGAGTGATATGACTTTTCAGACGGACGGTTTCTTCATCGACCGCAGTTTTTTCTGCAAAAACAGCGGCTTCCGAAAGTATTCTCTGCTCATCGACAGAAGCACTGCCGAGAAGCTCTTTCATTTTTTCCGTAAGACGAGTGCGATAAGCTTCGGTGATCTTGGGAGATTCGGCTTCCACCAAGGCAACCATTCTTTCGATGTTTTCAAGCTTTTCGAAAACATCGGCAGCCATTCGCCTGCCCTCATTTTCACGCATTGCGATAAAATCGTCCAATGCTGTCTGAGCAGCAGTGCGGACACATTCCCAGACAGTTTCCTCATCGTCCGCAGCCTTTCTTATATTGAAAACATCGGGCAGACGAATAAGATTTGACAGGCTGAGATCGTCATTCAGCATAAGCTTTTTGTTGACATTACGCAGAGCGTTAACATAACCTTCTGCAACGCTTTCGTTTACCTCGATAACGGCATCAGCACCGCCAACGCTGAAAATCGAAAGACTGACCTCGACCTTTCCTCTGGAAATACTCCCCTGAAAAAAGTTTTTCAGTTTATCCTCAAGATAACCGTAAGAACGGGGAATTTTCGCAGTGAAATCGAAAAAGCGATGATTTACCGAGCGAACCTCCAGCAGAATGTCATATCCGCCGATAACGCTTTGGCATCTCCCGTAGCCGGTCATACTTCTAATCAATATTATCCCTCATTCCGCAACACCGCATACTGCGGCAATCATAATCAATATTTATTATATCATTTTTCGCTGATAAATGCAAGCATATTTTACAAAAAAATCTGACCGACACGCCGAAAATGTGCCGGTCAGATAAGCATTTATTAAATATTTTACCGATAAATCAGCTTCTGTGGTATATTTCCGAAAGCAATTACAAGCTTTCATATAAGAACTTGAATTAAACAGCGTGAATTTTCTTTTCGGGATCAGCGTTCTTTCCGTCGATGCCAAACTGTGAATTTCTGCGTTTTTCAAAGAACTTGGGAGCCACCTTGGGGAACATTGCATAAGTGAGAACATCCTCGTCCTGCATTGTCCATTCGGCACATTCTTTACGCAGAGCATCAAGCTCGGGAGCAATGAGATCGGCAGGACGACAGTCGATAGGCTCTTCACCCTTGAGAATGAACTTCCTGAACTCGGGGTCGATAGGTGTGGGAGTTCTTCCGTATGCACCCTTGATAACGTCCTTGAATTCCTTGGTGACGGTCTTGTAGCGTTCACCCATAATAACATTGAAAACTGCCTGAGAGCCGACGATCTGAGATGTAGGAGTAACCAGAGGAACGTTACCTGCGTCCTTACGAACATTAGGAACTTCCTTAAGAACTTCGGTAAGCTTGTCCTCCTTGCCTGCCTGCTTAAGCTGAGAAAGCAGATTGGAAAGCATTCCGCCGGGGACCTGATAGATAAGTGCATTGGGGTCAACAGCAAGCATCTTGGGGTCAAGCAGACCATTGTCAAGATACTTCTTCCTGAGGGTCATAAAGTAATCTCTTATCTCGTTGAGAAGTACCAGATCAAGTCCGGTGTCATACTCGGTTCCCTGCAGTGCGGCAACCATAGACTCGGTAGGTGCATGAGATGTTCCCAGTGCCAGAGGCGACATAGAGGTATCTATCATATCTGCACCGCTTTCAATGCCCTTCAGCAGACACATTGAAGCAAGACCCGAGGTATAATGTGTGTGTATCTGTACAGGAAGCTTTACAGCCGCCTTAATAGCCTTAACAAGCTCAGCCGTTCTGTAAGGAGTGAGCAGTGCCGCCATATCCTTTAAGCAAATGGAATCTGCACCTGCTTCTTCTATCTGCTTGGCGTAATTCACATAGTATTCGGTAGTGAAAACATCGCCTGTCGTATAGGACATAGCTACCTGAGCGTGTGCACCTTCCTTTTTAGCTGCCTTGATAGCAGTATCAAGGTTTCTAATATCGTTAAGGGCATCGAAAATACGGATAATGTCCATACCGTTTGCACAGGTTTTCTGAACGAAATATTCCAGAACATCATCGGCATAATGACGGTAGCCCAGCATGTTCTGACCTCTGAACAGCATCTGCAGCTTGGTATTGGGCATATTTTTTCTGATTATACGCAGCCTTTCCCAAGGATCCTCGTCAAGGAATCGGATACATGAGTCAAAGGTCGCACCGCCCCATACCTCGGCTGAATAAAATCCTACCTTGTCGATAGTCTGCAAAATAGGAAGCATTTCGTCAATGGACATACGGGTAGCGATAAGCGACTGATGTGCATCACGAAGCACGGTTTCGGTAATTCCAATCTTAGCCATTCTAAAACCGCCTTTCAATTACTGGATAGTAAGCAGAACATCGCCCGTGTTGACAGTATCACCCTTCTTGACGGAAACGGAGGTAACCTTGCCCGATTTTGATGCGGGAACGTCATTTTCCATCTTCATAGCCTCAAGAACGATAACAGGCTGACCCTCGGAAACAGTATCTCCCACATTGACCTTGACCTCAAGGATATTTCCTGTCATAGGAGCAGTTACGGGAGTTCCCTCTCCGGCGGGTGCGGCAGGAGCTGCTGCGGGTGCAGGAGCGGGAGTCGGTGCAGCCTTAACGGGAGCTGCAGGTGCTGCTCCGCCTATTTCCTCAACGGAAACATCGTAAGCCTTGCCATTTACGGTTATATTAAATCTTTTCATAATCTGTACCACCATTCAAAAGAATTTTTTATATGGAAATGCATATTATCAGGTTTTTAGAAAGGCATATTGCCGTGCTTCTTGGGCAGACGCTTTGTAAGACGCTTTCCGCCCATAGCCTCAATCGCACCGATAAGCTTTGCTCTTACCTCGGTAGGAGAAACTATCTCGCATACAGCACCATTGACAGCAGCTACGCATGCAGAGCAGTTTTCGGCAGCATATTCAGCAGCAAGCTTTGCCCTGTCCGCATTGACATCGGAAGTACCGGAAAGCTTGTCGTGATACATAAATTCAACTGCGGTTTCGGGAGCAAGCGGAGAAATAACAGCCTTTTCATATGCGTAAACAACATCTGCATTTGCGTTTGCACCTGCCATAGCGATATACGCTGCACCGTAAGCCTTGCCCAAGATGAGAGAAAGCTTAAGGCAGGTCGCTTCGGCATAGGAATTTGCAAGACGAGCTGCATTTCTTACCGCAGCCGTAGGCTCGGCAGAATCGAAGCCCTCGGTATCAACAATAGTTATAACGGGTATCGAATAAGAGTCGCATACACTGACAAATCTTGCTATTTTTGCACAGTCATCGGAACCCAGCTTGTCCGCTGTATTATTTGTTGCAGCGATACCAACGGAATATCCGCCGACAGTTGCCAGTGCGGTATATGAAGCCTTGCCAAATTTATCGGAAAGAACAACTAAGCTGCCGACATCAGCAATCGCTTCGGCGATCTCGGAAGCTGTTCCGTTTGCAGCCTTAGCAGGGTCTGCAAAATCAAACTCGGGAGCGGGCGAAAGATTATTTGAAGGAAGGAGTCCAAGGATCTTTCTTGCTGCCTCCATAGCCTTTTCGTCATCCTCGGCAACCACCGAAGCGAGCCCGCTTGCAGCAGCGTCCTCGGAAGTGCCCTTGCCCTTCTGTGACATTGAGGGCGGATTGAGGTACAGCTCCGCATTTTTTGTCATAACAACAAAATCGGCGGAAGCTGCAAGCATAGCCGATGTACCTGCACAAACGCCGGAAATAACGGAGATCTGCGGTACAACGCCCGAAAGATTTGAAATGTGCATAAGCATTTCACCGTATGCGTTAAGCAGATCTGTACCTTCTTCAATATATCCGCCTATGGAATCGTAAATACCTACCACAGGTGCACCGCTTCTGGAAGCAAGCTCCAAAAGTCTGCAAACCTTGTCAGCGTGAGCCTTTCCGACTGCACCGCCGTCAGCATTGGGATCCTGAGCGAAAGCATAGACAGGATTTCCGTCAACATAGCCGTAAGCAGTCAGAACACCCGAACCTGCAAACGTATCAAGCTGAGTATATACACCGTCGTCAAACAGCAAAGCAAGCCTTTTTCCCGCAGCTTGGGAAACAGAAGCAGCATTCCTTGCACTCAGTTCCGAAAAGCTTGCTTTCTGATTTTCTGATAACATAGATTTTCCTCCAATCGAAATACTGTAATAATTCCTGCCAACACTCCGCACAGCCGAATTTGCCGTATATTGTATGAGAACTGATTTTGATTCCGAAAAATCGGCAGAAAAATACAACTATATTTATTATACAACAAAATCCAATTCAATGCAAGACACAAAAACAAATATTTTACAGCGGATAAAAAAATTTACATTTTAGCAAATTAACATTTAAAGGAAAATCAATTTTCCTTTCCGATAGCATTTCTGAGTGCACGAAGCTCCTCGGAATTAAGCTCCCGCCAAGTTCCGGGCTTAAGCATGCCGAGCTTTACGGGTCCGATAGCTGTGCGACGCAGACGTGCGACTTCAAGCCCGACAGCCTCACACATTTTTCTGATCTGACGGTTTCTTCCCTCTCGAATTACCATCTGAAGCACGACTCTTCCCGGTTCATCGGTAAGAACGCTGACCGATGCCGGCAGCGTTTTTCTGCCGTCTATCTCAACGCCCTCCGACAGCCGTACAAGCTGTTCATCGGTTATCTCGGGGCGAACGGTCACACGGTAGGTCTTTGAAACGTGCTTGCTGGGGTGCATTATCTCGTTTGCGAATTTTCCGTCGTTGGTAAACAGCAGCAGTCCTTCGGAGTTTCTGTCCAGCCGTCCTATGGGATAAACTCTCTCGGGAACGCCTTCCAGCAGCTCGGTAACGCACTTTCTTTCCAGTTCGTCTGACATTGTGGTGACATGGCCTCTCGGCTTGTTCAGCATAATGTAGTAAAGCTCTCTTTTCTTGGGACGGAATATCTTTTCGCCGTCAATAGTGATAATATCCCGCAGATCCGCCTTATCTCCAAGCTTTACGGGTCTGCCGTTTACCTGAACGTGTCCCCCGCTGATAAGCTCCTCGGCTTTTCTTCTGGAGCAATAGCCGCTTTCGGCGATAATTTTCTGCAATCTTACCTTTTCCACTTTATATCCTCATTTCAGCAATATTTTTTTAACAAAATCTATAACGTATTCGTAAATACCTTTTTCTCTTTCAATAACAACGGCATCTATGTCCTCAGCGGCACAAATATCGGCAGAAGCGACCTCTCTGTCATTATAATAGTATCGGGCAGTTCCTATCCTGTCGCCTTTTCTTACGGGAGCATAGATAAACCCCGAAATATCGGTCTTTACGGTGATCTCACTTCGCTTATCCTCCGTAAATCCGCAGTATGGAACATCATCAAGCGACAAGGCACAGCTATCCTTATTTCCCCCGACAATATCTATTTCATTCGGAATATTTCCCATATTCAGCGGATATTTTGTCACCTTGTCAAAGCCGTAATCAAACAGCTTGATATGGTCACTCCAATCGGACGGGTCGTTGAGCGTAACGCAAATAAGCGTAACACCGTCCCGCTCTGCCGCAGATACAAGACATCTCCCCGCCTCATCGGTAAAGCCTGTTTTAACGCCGATACAATCGCTGTAAAATGTCAGAAGCTTGTTGGTATTTCGCAGCCATCGGTTATACGGCGGATTTCCGAATTTCAGATGAGCATTTCGGCAGCAGCAAATATTGCGAAAATCCTCATTGTCCAAAGCTTCGGAGGTCAGCAGAGCCATATCATAAGCCGTTGACCAGTGATTGTCGTCATGCAGACCGGACGGCGTAACAAACGACGTATTTTCCATTCCGATAAGCTTTGCCCGCCTATTCATCAGCTTGGCAAATTCCTCGTAGCTTCCTGCAAGCTTAACAGCAGAAGCATTGGCAGCGTCATTTCCCGACGGAAGCATCATTCCATAGCATAACGCACGCTTTGTCACAATGTCCCCCTCGGTAAGCCCCATGGACGATCCCTCGACCATTATAGCAGAGCTGTCAACGGTAAATTCATCGTCAAGACCGCCGCTTTCAAGCACAAGGAGCGTTGTCATAATTTTCGTTGTACTTGCCATAGGAAGCTTCAGGTTTTCGTTTTTACCGTATATGATCTCGCCCGTTTCCGCTTCCATCAGTACACAGCCCTTTGCCGATACATCAATAGAAACAGCATCTGTCCGAAACGCCGAAAATACCCCGATAAGAACCGAAAAAGTCACTGCCGACGCAAGCTTTGCAAATTTCATATCATCACCGCCATAATTAATGATAATTAGTGCGTACTCAATAACTGCCCTTCGGACAGTTATTGGCTGAAAATCCTGTAAGACAGGATTTTCAGCGGCACAAATCAAAGATTTGTGCCGTACTACCTGATTGACGTCTGCTTTTGCCGCCACTAACGGGCGGCAAGGTGCAAGGATTTTTGGCTAAATCGCCAAAAATCCTTGCACCCAACAACTGAAAAAATGCTTCGAAGCAAAGCTTCTACGCACTTTTTCAGTTGTTGAGCAGACATTAATTAATTCTATGACGGCAAACCGAAAATTATTTGCTTTCTTCGATAACAGATTCCGCTGCCTTTTCGTCCTTCTTGAAAAGTGCAGAGATCTTGTCGAACACTTCGGGAACCATATTGATAACAGCATTTGACGTGGAAGCATTCATTGAAAGCTGTAACAGCTGTACCTCGCCTGTGGGAGATATGCAGATAAACGCCAGCGGAGATACGGTGATGCCGCCGCCCGTGCCGCCGCCGAAGCACTCTTTTTCCGACTTGTTGGGCAGGTCTGAGCCGCCTGCCGCAAAGCCGCAGGAAACCTTTGATACGGGGATAATAGTAACGCCGCTGTCAAGTGTTATGGGAGTTCCCGTAACAGTGTTTGCGTCTACCATATTCTGAATGCTTGACAGTGCCGAGTTTACAAGTTCCTTTACCTTAATATCCATAATTATTCTCCTTTTTGGTTTTTATCGTTGTTTTTGAATTTAATGTATGCTATAAGCAGAACGGCCGCACATGCGATAATCTTCGCAGGCGTAAGCTCCGCAGCAAAGCTGATTTTGAATACCGTTTCGGGATAGTTGAAACGGCAGCCGATATTTACGCTTTTGACCTTGACAACAAACGCCCGTTTCATAAGTGCAAGCAGATTGTAAACCGCAGCATTCAGGCTGCCGTAAAGCATGGCCGCATTGAAGGCATCCTCGTCCGCTGCTATTATGTTCAGGTCAAGACCCGTGATTTTCAGCGACTTCAAAAGCTTTAACAGAGGCGTTTTGCATTTCTCCACAAGCGGGATATAGCTTTTCAGCTCGTCCAGCTTTTGGGAAAGGCTTCCCTTTTCTTTCTTTTTATCGGCAGCATCGGGGTCAAAAAACTCCTCTGAGGTATCGTCAATATCATCGTCCGCATCGGCTTCGGACGGTTCGGCTTTGGTCTCGTCAGCGGCGGACATTTCCGTATTTTCGGCGGTATTTTTCTTTTTATGCCGCTTAACTTTTTTGCTTTTCTTTGATTTCCTCGGAAATATTGCTATAAACGCATATTTTACGGAAATAATGAATTTTTTTCCGTCATATGAAAAATATGCTTTTATGGGAATATTCAGGATAATTACAAAAAGCAAAACTATCGCCGAAATAATATATAACGCCGTCATTCGTCAGGCACCGTGTCAGCTTCGGCTTCATCGGGGATTTCAGTTTCGCTGATAAGTATCTCATCAAAGCTGACCTGTCCGTCCGCATCGGGCAGAGAAGGCAGCTCGTCCAGTGATGACAGCTGAAAGGCTCTGAGAAATGCGTCGGTAGTCTTATATGCGATAGGTCTGCCGGGAACGTCAAGCCGTCCCGCTTCCTCAAGCAGATTTTTCTCAAGCAGAGAATTTACAACGCTTGAACTGTCTATTCCCCTGACATGCTCAACAAATCCTTTGGTAACAGGCTGATTGTATGCAATGATAGTCAGTACCTCCATAGCCGCCTGTGAAAGCGGGACGGCACGTTTTTGCTCCAGTGCAGCCTTGATATGTTCATCATATTCTCTCTTGACAGCCAACTGATATGCCGTGCCGAGCTTCAGAACGCATAGTGCACTGTGTGTTTCATCATATCTGTCGGAAAGCAGCTTGACAAGCTTAACTGCTTCACTTTGCGTCACTCCCGAGGCCTCTGCAAGCTTATCCGCTTCGATAGGGTCGCCGCTTGCAAAGAGAATTGCTTCTATGACCGAGATTTTTTCTTGTAGCTTCATTTTGCAGTTTCCTCCGAATTACTCAGACGTAATTTCCATATCTTCAATATCTCCGATTTCTTCTTCCCGATAGTTTTCCTTATTAAAGGTGATCATCGAATTATCCTCGTTTAACAGAATACGTCCCGATTTTGTAAGCTCCAGCACGGCGAGAAATGCTGCGACCCGCTCCGAACGGTCGGTCATGGCATCAAAAAGCCCCGCCATCTCACAGCTTCCGAATTCGTAAAGCTTCTTTAATATATGTATTATCTGCGAGGTGACCGATACTACCTTCTTTGAAACTATCTTGGTAAAAGCATTGGGAGATACAGGCTTGTCCTCTTCACGCTTGACAGCCATTCCAATATATGCATCCACAAGCTCATTGGGATCGTGAACAAGCCGATAGGTGCAGTCTATCTCAAGCTTCATAGGCTTTCTGACGGTAACGGAATCTCCGATATATCTCTGCCGCATAAGCTCTGCTGTCTTTTTGCAGAGGGACAGTTCGATAAGCCTGCCCTCCAGCTCTTTTTTCATCTCCTCGGCTTCCTTATGCTTGGGCAGCAGGGAAACCGTTTTAATGTAGATAAGCTTTGCCGCCATTTCGAGAAATTCGCCGGCTATCTCCATATCCGTAACAGCCATTTTGTTGATATAATCGAGATATTGCTCCAGCAGTTCGGTAATGGGAATATCGTTTATATTCAGCTTATGCTTGGCGATAAGATGAAGCAGCAGATCGAGAGGACCTTCAAATACGGGCAGCTTATAGGTAATCTGTTCTATTCAAATCATCTCCAAATCAATGTATAAACGAAGTCATCAGCGGCTCTACCCAATTGGAAAGAGTTGTCATAAGTCCGATAGCCGCACTTTCAAACAGCATAACAGGCACTGTAAGTATTCCCGATAGCCACAGGAGAATAAGCACTACTGTAATGACATTTTCCCTTTGACTGAATTTATAATATGTACGAGCCGAAATAAGCCGTGAACCGTCCAGCGGAGGTATGGGCAGGAGATTGAAAAGTGCAAGCCCCAGATTTGCCGTAACAGCACTGACAAATATCATTCCTAAGTAGGTATATCCCGTATTATCCGAAACATTACTCATATATTTCATTACTCTGTACAGTATCATAAAGAAATAGGATAAGATGAGGTTAGCCACAGGTCCTGCAAGTGCGGTAAGCAGATTTCCCACCTTGCGGTTCTTGAAATTGCTTGAATTTACGGGTGCGGGATTTGTCCAGCCTATGCCCATGACCAGCATAGCGATAGTTCCCCATACATCAAGATGAACCAAGGGATTAAGAGTAAGCCGTCCCTCCCGTTCGGCAGTGTCGTCACCTAAAAGCTTTGCGACCGTGACGTGGGCAAATTCGTGTACGGGAAAGCAGGTCAGCAGAATAAATGCATTTATCAAAATTCCGATAAGCTCGGCTTTTGCGTTAGTCATGAAAACTATCCTTTCGGCGATGAAATTACTCCCAAAAACGGAAGCTTTTGCGATATACATGTCTATTATACTATAAAATACACTGAATTTCAATAGAAAACTTCAGATATTTTGTCATTTTTGCAATTTTTTATTTTTTTTCAAAAAAGACTTGCATTTGTCGAAAATGTATGGTAGAATAATATAGTGATTTGTAAAAATAAAAGGAGGTGCGACCCCATGGCAAAATGTGATATTTGCGGAAAGGGTGTAACTTTCGGTATCAAGGTATCTCACTCGCATCATCGTTCCAACAGAACTTGGAAGCCCAACGTTAAGCGTGTAAAGGCTATCGTTGACGGTACTCCTAAGCATATCTATGTGTGCTCCAGATGCCTGCGTTCCAACAAGGTAACTCGTGCAGTCTGATACGAAAAAAGCTTACACTATATAAAAGGCTTTCGGAAGCAATTCCGGAAGCCTTTTGTTATTGTTCAGATCTGACTTTTTATCTTTTCCAGCGTACACTTTTCCAGACGGGACACCTGTGCTTGGGAAATACCTATCTCATTTGCGACCTCGACCTGTGTTTTCCCGATGAAGAACCGAAGATAGAGTATCTTTTTTTCCCGCTCTCCCAGCTTGCCTATCGCCTGCTTCAAGGAGATCTCATCAAGCCAGTTGCTGTCGCTGTTCTTGTCCCCCAGCTGATCTAGGACGTAAAGCGTATCTCCCGCATCGGAATAAACAGGCTCATACAGAGAGATAGGGTCGGATATGCTTTCCAGAGCAAGCACCACGTCCGAACGGGAGCAGCCTATCTCCTCCGCTATCTCATCAATAGTAGGCTCCCGCTGATTTTTGTTGGTCAACGCCTCCTTTGCCTGCATTGCCTTATATGCCGTATCTCTCAGGGAACGGCTGACCCTGATAGGTGCGTTGTCACGAAGGAAGCGTCGAAGCTCCCCGCTTATCATCGGAACTGCATAAGTGGAAAACCGCACATCAAGATCGGTGTTGAAATTGTCGATAGCCTTCATCAGCCCGATACAGCCCACCTGAAACAGATCGTCGGGATTTTCTCCCCTGCC
Source organism: uncultured Ruminococcus sp. (assembly GCA_964540575.1). Lineage (GTDB taxonomy): Bacteria > Bacillota > Clostridia > Oscillospirales > Ruminococcaceae > UMGS1889. The sequence continues at coordinate 3,829 of CAZINI010000005.1, read as the reverse complement.
GATAAACCGCTGTATAACGCTGAGAACAAGTCGTAGGTTTCCGTTGATAAGCTTTTCCCTTGCAGACTTATCTCCCGCCTTGTATTGTTTTAGCAGTTCCATTTTTTCACTTTCCTTAAGCACCGTGAGCTTTGAGGTGTTAACGCCGCTAATATCTACCTTATTATAATACATAAAAAACTGCTCCTCATTTCGTATACCGATTTCCTATCTTTTTGATTGGAATTCAGCATTAGGCAGCCAAGCTGTCCTGTTGAAATTATTGTCAGAAGCAGTTTTCTATATTCAGATATTTTAATGTTATTTATTGGGAATTGAGAGAAGCGTCCAGCTCCTTTCTGAGCTTTTTGATTATTCGTTTTTCCAGACGGGAAATATAGGATTGGGAGATACCGATAATATCTGCTACCTCTTTCTGTGTTTTTTCCTTTCCGTCAATAAGACCGAAACGCATCTGCATTATTTCACGTTCTCTGGCAGGCAGCTTGTCAACCGCCGAAAGCAGAAGGCTCTTTTCCGCCTCGGCTTCTATCCCCCTGTTTACCGTATCCTCGTCCGTCCCGAGAATATCCGAAAGAAGCAGCTCGTTGCCGTCCCAGTCGATATTCAGCGGCTCGTCAATGGATAGCTCGTTTTTGTATTGAGAGGATTTTCTGAGGAACATCAGTATCTCATTTTCAATGCACCTTGATGCGTAAGTTGCCAGCTTTATGCTTTTATCGGGTGAAAATGTCCGAACCGCCTTTATCAGCCCGACCGTCCCGATAGAAATAAGGTCTTCAATACCTATTCCCGTTGATTCAAATTTCTTGGCAATATATACCACAAGACGAAGATTATGCTCGATAAGCTTTGCCCTTGCCGCATCGCCGTTGGTTTCAAGCTCTTCAAACGCCTTGGCTTCCTCCTCCTTGGACAGCGGCGGCGGCAGCATATCCGAGCCGTTTATGTAAAAAATGTCGTTTCGCTCTCTGCCGAAAAATATCCTGTCCCTCAGCTTGGAAATAAAAATCACAATTTTATTGAACAAATTCATTGTAATGCTTCCTTTCAAAAAAATATGTCGGGATTGACAACAGCGGCTTCCACGCCAGTTTCGGAAACACCGATAAGTGCCTCCACAGCCCTTATTTTTCCGCTGTCGTTTTCTTTTATGTAAACTGCATCGGGAACAAATGCAGGTATAAGCCCGCTTGCTCCCACAGTCTGAAACGGTATCAGCCTTACGCCCTTAACGTGTTCCGAACCTTCGCTGAAATAATCCCGCACACCTTGGGGAATGACCCGCTCTGCCGCCTTTTTGCCGCATACTATCACAGGCTTTCCCGTAAATGCGTCCGTGAGATAATTTCCCGTATCGCACAAACCCTCAAGCTCCGCCGTATTGCCGTTTCCGCAGATGACAACATGAAAGCTTTTCGGTTCGCAGGACCTTCTGTCCATAAAAAATCTGAACAGCGATATGAGCATATACGCCGCAATGGTCGCTGTTACCAGCGTAAGCAGCGAAAAGTCGAGATACACTACCCCATTGCATACAACGGCATATTTGGGACGGAAAAGTTCAGTCCAAAGATAAGCCGTTCCCGAAAATATCATGCTCACCAGCCAGAAAACTGCCGACAGCCGAAGAAACAGCCGCCTGTCCCGCACCCCGAACGCCAGAGCTATCATTGACGCTGCACCCAAAAGCTTCACCGCCGTCAGGCAGATAAAATTCATCTCGGGGATAAGGATAGTCAGTGCAATTGCTCCGCCGAAAACAGCGGACAATATGCATCTGCCGTTTTTCAGCGGTGTATGGGTCAGCAAAGCTACTGCCTTTAACATAAAAAAGTTCATATAAATGTTAGTTATTATAAGAATATCGGCGTAAATTTTCATTTTGTTCCCCCCGTTTGATTATAATTATACACCATCGCAAAGGAAAAAAATGTCACTTTCGGACAAAATAAAAAATACCCGCCACAGTTTTGTGACGGGTACTCAGATATTCTATTCAAAATATTTCGCCTTATCAAAATAGATTTGATTTGAAAATGGATTATATACGATGCCTTCGGCTTTGTCGTTGAATATAAGATAATTTTTCGGGTAATAAAGCGGCGTATAAATATGCTCGGCGATAATAAGCTTTTCCGCTTCGGTCAGGCAGGAAACGCTTTCCGTCAGGCTGGCGGAATTTTTAAATCTGTTCAGTGCAATATCCAGCTGAGAGCCTGCAAATCCGAAAATGCTATCTCCGTTAGCTGCCGAAAAATCGTCAAGCACGGCATCGGGGCTGTTATACTCGCATACGGTTTCAATGACAGCTATCTCATAATCCTTAGTTTCCAGCCTTGTATTATACTCATTTTCGGAAACTATCTCCACTCCGCACATAAGCTGCAGCTTTTCGCTCCACTGTGCGGTAATATCCCGAAGTGCCTCGGGATCGTAAAAATCCTCCGACACCATTATGGCAATGCCATCTGCAGAGGCAATATCCAGCTCGTTAAAGCCGTTATACAGGTCGGTAAGGGCATATTTCGCATTGAATTCCCCGAGAGAACGCTCGGAAGCCAGTTCCCGATAGCTTTTGTTAAGCAGCGAAACCTGCGGCGGAACTATACCGAAGGCGGGTGTAAGGTTTGAATATTCGGGCAGTGCATCTCTGTCGATAGACTCGGCAAGAGCCTTCCGCACATTTTTGTTTGCCAATATCTCATTTCCCGTATTAAACAGCAGTCCCGCCGAAGATATTTGCGTTTCAATGGATTTTCCGTTTGCAAAAAGCTTCTTGTTTTTTCCGTCGGATTTGATAATATCCGTTTCCCCCGCCAGATAATCGCTTTCAAATTCGGAAGTATCGGACTTTATAAAGAAATTTATACTGTACGGATATACATAATCTCTTTCGGAATTAAGCTGATTTCGTCTTAGAATAATATAGTTATTGTTCCAGTAGGGGTCATAATTCCATTCTTTGAGATAGAAGCTGCCGTTTGAAAAGGTAGTTTCCGCCGAAAGACCGTATTTACCCATTGTGCTCTTGAAAAAATACTCGTTGCAGGGCATAGCGGCAGTGGTTGTCAGCAGATACAGAAAATTAGCATTTGGCTTTTCAAGGGTAATAGTCAGCGTGTATTTGTCGGGTGCTTCTACCCCCAAAGTATCTGCGGGAGCAAGTCCCCTGCTGATTGCCGAACCGTTTTTGATACAGGAAAAGCTGTCGGCATAAGGCGATTTGGTGTCGGGGTCGAATATTCTGTTAAATGCAAAAATAAAATCCGCCGAAGTCATATTTGCCTCGTAGCCGCCTGCACCCGTCCAGTAAACGTCCTTTTTCAGGTCAAATGTATAGACAAGTCCGTCATCGGAGAGAGTATAGCCGTTGATGACACCGTTTTCTATTTTGCCGCCGTCACCCGCTTTAAGAAGCCCCTCACAGATATTCGCCAGCACCAGCCGTGAGGAACTGTCCAAAGCAAGCTGAGGGTCAAGATTTGCGGGATTTCCCGTAATGTCGTATCTGAAAATATATCCCGAACCGTCATCTTCTCCGCAGCCGAAAAGAGCTGTACTCATTATCAGCACGACAGCTAGGCATATTATACGTTTTATATGTTTAATCACAATAATTCACCTGTGCGATCAAAATTTTCTTCTGTATATATGATACCACAGCTTTCAAATATTATCAATAGGTTTCATAAACAAAAATAAAGTGTCCGATAACACTTGTAATATCAAAAACAATGTAGTATAATGTAAAAGAAAGCTGTAAAAACAACACAATGAAAGACCAGCTATAAAAAGTCAATACCCCAAAAGAAAAAAATCAAGAAAA